>NZ_JBHILS010000015.1:0-32181 GCF_042193385.1 Bartonella sp. TT119HLJHH
CATTGATGAAATTTTCCTAAATCAACATCAAGATTATCAATATCACGCGCCTGATTAAACTGAAGATGCTGATAAACAATCTGAATCTGCGGATCAAAAACAACACCTTTATACCCTGTTGTAAACGTTCTGCCACTCGTTAAAGAACCGCTAAACTGTTTACCCTTTAATGCCACAACCTTGCCCCGTGCAAGGGTCAAAACATCTCCCTTAAAAAGTCCATACGATACCACCCCATCTATATAAAAACCCGTATCATGCTTCAGACTTCCATAGGCAGAAACAGACCATTTATCAAATGCACTCTTTTTGCTTTGTTCAACATCCTGAGGGGTTAGAGAAAGGTTTCCATAAGACCCCATAACTCCAAAGAATGTACGACCATATAAACTCTCAATCTCGTTTAACAAAACACCTGCTTCGAATGCATTATAATCGAGCTCAGCACCATAGCCATATTCAAAAGCAGATAAGTTGGAAGCATAATGATGGCTACCACCATAAGCATGCAGAAAAAAGGCTGTCTTTTCATCATCCTTCCAGGAGGAATGAAAAGCATTCCGCATTGTCTCTAATGTCTTATTTTGCGCGTTCATATCCACTAAACCAGCATGAAATAAGGCATTTGGCAAAAGAAGATAAGTTGGAACCTGTGGAACAACAGCTCTAATTTGGAGATTAGACGAGGAATCCAAAGGGTCAGAAGACCCAGAAGGCTTTGGTTCAACAGGGGCAGAAGGAGGAGGAACAGAATCTGGAGATGAAGTGTCCTCCGGAACAGAGGGCTCAGATGGACGAACCTCATCAGTAGAATCTTCAACTGGAACAAACGGTGCAGGCATAGGATGCACAAAAGAATGGTCCTCTGGAACAGTTGGTACAGAAGGACGTACAGGTTCAACAGGGGTAGAAGGAGTGGGGACAGAATCTGGAGATGAAGTGTCCTCCGGAACAGAGGGCTCAGATGGACGAACCTCATCAGTAGAATCTTCAACTGGAACAAACGGTGCAGGCATAGGTTGCACAAAAGAATGGTCCTCTGGAACAGTTGGTATAGAAGGACGTACAGGTTCAACAGGGGTAGAAGGAGTGGGGACAGAATCTGGAGATGAAGGAGATACCGGAATAGAGGGCTCAGATGGACGAACCTCATCAGTAGAATCTTCAACTGGAACAAACGGTGCAGGCATAGGTTGCACAAAAGAATGGTCCTCTGGAACAGTTGGTATAGAAGGACGTACAGGTTCAACAGGGGTAGAAGGAGTGGGGACAGAATCTGGAGATGAAGGAGATACCGGAATAGAGGGCTCAGATGGACGAACCTCATCAGTAGAATCTTCAACTGGAACAAACGGTGCAGGCATAGGTTGCACAAAAGAAGGGTCCTCTGGAACAGTTGGTATAGAAGGACGTACAGGTTCAACAGGCGCAGAAGGAGTGGGAACAAAATCTGGAGATGAAGTGTCCTCCGGAACAGAGGGCTTAGATGGCAAAACCTCATCAGTAGAAGTTTCAACTGGAACAAGCGATGCAGGCATAGGTTGCACGGAAGAAGCGTCCTCTGGAACAGAGGGGACAGAGGGAAGTACAGGCGAAACAGGGGCAGAAGGAGTGAGAGTAGAATCCGTAGGAATAAATGTTTCAGACGGATCAGATATTTCAGGCAAAGAAGGTGTAGATGGTATAAGCGGTGGCTTAACAGAAGGAGGTTGTTCAGGCGCAATAGTCTCTGATGGTCGTTCAGAAGGTATAGTTTCTGCTTCAGATTTAGGTGGTAAAACTGTGGACGTAGGCTTAATAGACGGAACTGAAATAGATTCAGAAGGATCTAATTCAGGATTAATGTAAACACTTTCGAGACGAAAATCCCAAAAATCTCCTTCCCCTTCAACCAATCTATTTTCGGGACTTGCTTCTCCAGAAGAAGAACCAGGACCATAAGCACGAAGTTTATATTGATAAGGAAATCCATTTATCGCAACATAATCATTCAAAAGCTTAAAAGTATCTTCCTTTGCTTTTCCAAAAACCTGAATAATCGAAACACTTTGATGACTTCCGTCAATCACTTTTGTATCTGAAGCTTTTTGAAATTTTTCCATTCCAATGAGCGTGGTTCCCAAAACATCACCATAGATTAAAACGCGATCAGTTTTTTGAGGATCAAATGAACCATCATTATTCATAAATGTGCTCATCTTAATCCGAGAATTACCTTCCGCACTGTATACTTTATTGTATACGCCATCCACACCCGCTGTTTGATCAATATCATCTAATGCATAAACATCTTCTTTATTGTATATTTTCTTTCCAATATGCAATGTTTGATAATTTTGAGAGACATATTTCTCAAAAACAAGCGTACTATCAAGGAGACTCAAAGTAGAAAGCGATGAAACCGTAACATCGGCCTCTTGTAAATCTTGATATTTAGGCTTAGTAAGATACCATGTTGAACCATTTTTTAACTGTAAATCAACACGAGACCTATCTTCAATGCGCACTCCCCCTGTAAGGGTTGAAGAATATGCTTGAACAAGAAGAGAAGAATCTTTTTCAGTTTTTATTAATAAGTCACCAGAGATTTTTGTATCGTCCAATAGTTCAAGGGTAGCTTTAGCTCCAAAACCATCAGTCCCAGTGCTATAAATGGCGATACCTTCTGGAACTGTAAAGTTTGTCTTTGATAACTGAACAAATGCCTTTCCTATAATGATATTTCTGCCTTGTAACAACATTTCATTAGCTGAATCAGCTGTTCTAAACCCTTTGTCTGGTTCTAATCCATAAAAATACAGACCATATACTCCTTTACCCAGCACAAAAACATTGGATTTGTTAATCTTAATATTTGTCTTCTTAAATTCATCCGATGAACTAAATGCTTTCCACAACAACTTTTCTTTATCATTCACATCAACCGAAGAATTTTTCACCAAAAAACCATGCATATCACTCAGTTCAATAGAACTATTATTCAATTGAACATGACTTCCTTGAGAGACGTCGAAAGCTTCTGGTATTTTATCGAAACCTTCCTCATCGACGATAGTAGTTTTTTGTTTTCCTTTACCCTTAATGATAGTACTATCGAAATTATACCCTCCCCCATAAAACGATGAAAATCTACCTTTCCCATTAAATGTAACAGTACTGCCTGACATCCTAATCTTTGCACCAAGTCTACTCACAAACCCGATATCTTGCAGGTTGTCTGGCTCAACCTCAATCTTTACACGCACTAAAGCAATATCCGCTTCTTCACCCAATGCATATATAGCGTGAGAAGTTTCCGTAATTGACCCATCTGTCATGTTAATGACTGCATTTTCAGCATGAAGAGCACGTACATTCTTAAAATTTGAATTTTTTAGATTAAGACGTGCACCATATTTTGCATATGCACCATATGCAGATATTTTATTTGAATCATCGCCATAAACATTTATCTGAGATGCATCAACAACTGTACCTGCATTTTCTACATATATAGCCTTAATAGGATCAGAACTAGGAGCATGTTCTTGAAAACTTTTTAAATTATAAGTTTTATTTTCAAGTGTATGTTTTTTACCATCACTGCACGTATAAAAGCTCCCTGTTTCATCACAGGGAGCTGCAAAAGCATGAAAGCCCGTATTAATATTTACAACCCAAAAAAAAGAAAAAGCAACTGTTGTAAAAGTCAACCTATAATTTTTAAATATATTAACCATAACTCTTTTGCAAATCCTTCTCCCCCGCTTTATTTAAAAGTGAATGAGATCTGAAATAATGTTAAGTTAAACATATGAATATTTTTAAGTATAACAAATAAATACTTGCTTTGCAATTCATAAAATACTCTATATTTATGTAAATGTTATTCTATATTTAAGAATATACCTAAAAGCGTAGTGTAAACCGCATGAAAAATCATCTCTGAAAAACCAGTTTTACTAAGACGATGCTGATAGGTTAAATCTCCGTGCAATAAAAAATTTGAAGATAACTGAGCATTTCCCCCATTCCAGCTTCTAGAGAAGAACCACCCCCCCCTAATTGGAATTCATCTCCAAATTGCACATGTTTTTTTCCTCCAAAACTCATGGTAAGATGAAACTTGCCATTGAAAGAAACAACAAGAGCCTCTTCAGAAGCAGCAAGCGTCTTTCTTAAAGACCCGCCAACACGCATCACCCACAAATCAAGTTTTTCTATTTCAATATCAAAACCATCAATATCAAACGCCTGATCAAACCGCACATTTTGATAAACAACCTAAACCTGCGGTATCAAAAATAACCCCTTTATGTCCTGTCATAAATGACTTACCCGCAATCAATAAAGCACTCAAAGGTGTTCCCTTCAATGTTGTTATCTTGCCTCTTGCTTGCGTGAGAACATTCCCTTTAAATAAACCATAGGAAAAAAGACCATCGATATAAAAGCCTGTATCATACTGCATGCTGCCATATGTGTAATAGGCCATTTATCAAATATACTTTTTTGTTTTCTTCAACATCTTGAGGTTGTAGAGAATTTTTTCCATCATTCCCCATTATTCCAAAGCTTAAAGTGTGATGTGTATCCTCAATCGCATTGAGCAAAACACTTGCCTCTATAGCGTTATAATTCAAATTTCCACCATAACCATATTCAAGCGCAGACAGATCAGAAACATAACGATAACTTCCACCGTAACCTCGCGCAAAAAGAGCAGAACTTTTAGCATTTTCTCCCAAAGTCCCAGCAGCAATACGCAATGTTTCCAGCTGTTTATTGTGATTGTTCATATCCATCAAACCAACCTGAAACAAGCATGAGGCATCGATAGATATGCTGAAACTTGTGGGACAACAGCTTTAATGCCCTCTTCAGAATAAAAAACAGAAGCATCATGATCAGCTAAAACATTATGATGATGAGTATGAGTACTTAAAGAATGAGACACATCATTTTCCAACCGCATATGATGCAGATGAGAAAGTTTCTGAACATATTCAGCTTCAAGTCAGAAATCCCAAAAATCTCCATTATACTCAATATTTTTCTCTTTAACGGATCCATCCCCACCTTTACCTGTCTATGAGAAAAATTGGGACCATAAGCACGAACACTATATCACTAAGGCGCTCCTCTTAGAGCAACATAATCTGTTGTTAATTTAAAGGAATCATCCGCAGCCTTTCCATAAACCTGAACAATTGAAACACTGAGGCTGTCTTTTTTATCGTCTTTTTGCTTACCTTTGCTCTGGTTCTTTATTTTTTTTGAAGCCACTGAGACATCGATAATATGCACCTTAGTTTTTCCATAAACATCACCATAGATAAGAAGTTTATCAGCTTTTATTCCCTTGCTTTTACCAGTTTCAGTAAGATATGCATTAACATATAAGCGTGCGTCCTCTCCTACAACGTAAGCATGATCTAAACCATAATCATCATCCAATCTCCTAACACGAAGTGTCTGATAAAAATCATTTCTTGGTTTCTGAAAGAAAATAAAACTATCAATAAGCCTTACAAAGAAAATAGATGAACCTACACAATATGGAACTTTTTTATGATCATTTTCAAGCGCATTTTTATTTGCTCTTACAGTCCATAAAGATTGATTGAACAACTCAACACTATCATAAAAACCTTTCTCAACATGTGCCCTTCCTGCAAGAAAAGACGCATAGGCATCAAGCGCAACAAATGAATTATTTTTGACATCTAACCGATCAGCAAAAATACGAGAACCCTCTGATACCGTAATATAAGGATACCTCCCCTAGCATCGTTACTATAAATAGCCGTACCATCAAGAACATGAAGAGCAGTCTTTTTAAATCGAAATTCACCTAAACTTATAAGAAGCACTCCCTCTTGATATTCATGTTGCGAAGTACTTCCTCTAAAATGCAAACTATGAACCCTTTGTCCCTGAAGAATGATCTCTGAGTTTTCAAAAGAAACCAAAGACATAGAACTATCTCGGAACTCAAATGACCTTTCCTTAAAAACCGGTTTTGCACTTTCAATCGCTATGCCATGAACATCAGAAACCTGAATCTTACCTTCATCAAAGAAAAAAACCGCTCTGCTTCACACCAAACACAGATTGAGATAACTTGGCATTTCTACCACTTTTCTTTTCGCTATTTCCTATAATAGAACTCTTTTAAAAGAAGTTTTATTGTCTTTTGACACAACCACTGCTGATGTAATCTTCTCAGATCTATTTAATTCTAAAATTCCACCAATTCCTGAAACGCCTTTTCCCCTTTACTTTTTTCCGGCTTAATAACTATGTTATGAGATTGTATTGTAAAAATAACACCTGTAGTCCTTCCTATCCAATTCACTCATATATAACTTATTACGACTTCCAAAAGTACAAGCAGCACCAACTGTATCACACGAATACGATTTAAAAGAGAATTACATGAGGGTTTATAACCTTCTGCACTCACATCTATATTGTGCGCGAAGAAAAAATAGAGGTCGTAAGAAAACACACTCATGGCGTTTTAATACTTTAATCATAATTTAGTCTAAACTTTCTTTATTTTATCTTCATAAAAAATCGAAAAGACACCTCTGGTTCATCTACTTATTATTCTTATTATGTGCCGTCATAATAAGTTGTTTTGTATTATACATAAAGTCAAAAATCAGAAAATAACACTATAAAACCATGCTTTATACTTATATTTTCCACAAAGGATATATTAAAGGAAAATACAATTAAAAGTGATAGCTTAATCCACCAGAAAAATGCGTTCCAGAAAAGCCGGCATTCGTAAATTTATGCTGATAAATCAGGTCACTATGAAAAATAATTTTTGGAGATAATTGCGAAAAAACACCCAATCCAGCTTCTAAAGAAGACCCAAAGGAACCAAGCTGGAAGGCATCTTTAAAATATACAAATTGTTTATCATCAAAACTACGAATGAAATGAAGCTTACCATAGAATGAAAGAACATGTGCATCTTTAGTAAATGTAAGTGTCTTCGTTAAATACCCACCAATACGCATCCCCCAATGATCTGGGCTTCGCATATCAATATTAAAATTATCAATATCACGAGTCTTATGAAACTGGAGATTTTGATAAACAAACTGAACTTGTGGTTCAAAAATAAAATATCGGCTGCCGATCATAAACGTTTTACCAGCAGTTAAGGAAACACTCAGCGGCTTACCTCTCAATGTAGCTGTTTTACCTCGCTCAAGTGTGAGAACATTTCCATTAAACAAACCATAAGAAAAGAGACCATCCATATAAAGACCCGTATCATGCTGCATGCTTCCATATGCCGTGATTGTCCATTTATCAAATATACTTTCTTGACTTTGTTTAACCTTTCGAGGCTGCAAAGAAAGCTTGCCATAATTCCCCATAATCCCAAAAGATGTCGTACTGTATGCACTTTCGATTTTCTTGAGTAAAATATTTGCCTCTAGTGCATTATAATCAAGCTCACCGCCATAATCACCATATTTAAGTACAGATAAATTTGAAGTATAACGGTGATGTCCGCCGTAACCGCGCAAAAACAAAGTGGGATTTTCATCATTTTTCAACAACCGACCAGAAACAGTTCGCAGCGCTTGCAACTGCTTGTTTTGATTACTGATATCCATCAATCCAGCATAAAATAAGGTATTTGGCACAAGAATATATGTCAGAACCTGTGGAACAACGACTCTCACATTTGGCTCAAAATGAGAAGAAGGCTCAAAAACAGATGCCGGAACAGAAAAACTAGACGCAGGTGGAGTAACAACAGAAGGGGTGGGTGAAACATGCGGCGGAACAGGTGAACCAGATGCAACTGGAGTAACAACAGAAGGAGCGGGTGAAACATGCGGCGGAACAAGTGAACCAGATGCAACTGGAGTAACAACAGAAGGAGTGGGTGAAACATGCGGCGGAACAGGTGAAACCGATGCAGGTGCTGCAACAACAGAAGGAGCGGGTGAAACATGCGGCGGAACAAGTGAACCAGATGCAGGTGGTGCAACTGGATTAGATTCAGCAATAGCGGGAATAACAGGTGCAAGAGAGGAAGGAGGATTGGGGGTCTCAAGCACCAAAACATCAGATACATTAGGTGTGGTCGTAAGATGGGAATCCCTATCAGGAGAATCTACAGGAGAAGAAAGACTTGGCTCCTGAGGTTTTTGCTGAGAGTTAGAGTCAATAGAACCATCCTCACCTCCAGTAATATTAAGATGAATTTTAGGAAAAGAAGGAATATCATCAGAAGAAGGGGGGACAACCAAATCAAGAACAGGAAAAACTTTAGTGGAATCAAGAGAAGTGGAATCAACAAATTGACTTTCAAGGCGGAAATCCCAAAATGTTCCAGAGTTTTTAAGCACTCTTTGATGGGAATCTGCCGCCCCTAAAGTAGAGCTTGGACCATAACTCTTAAGATGATACTGATAGGGAGAGGCTTCAAGTGTGACATATCCCCCCTTTAACTGAAAAGAATCTTCAGCAGCTTGTCCATAAACCTGAATAATGGAAATCCCCTGATTATTACCACCATCTCCCGTCAATGCCCCTGGACTTCCAGGAATCTTATAAATATGAACTGTTGTTTTTCCTTCAAGATCACCATTGATTAAAAGCCGGTCAGTTTTTTGCTCTTGCAGAGCTCCGCCTTTATCCAAATATGCATTAAGATAAAGATTCACATCACCGTGCGCTTTATAGACAGTCCCCGATCCTTTTCCGATGAGAAGTGTCTGATAACCATTTGTTTTTTTAGATTTTAATTCTTCAAAAACAAGAGAACTATCCGTAAGATTGACCGATGAAATGAAGGAATAGTCCCCTAAATTAGAACCAGAAGCATCAGAATTTTGCAATTTGTCATATTTTGGTCGCGATAAAATCCACTTTGAACCATTTTTTAAATCTATCTTAGCTGTAGAACTTTCATCAACATATGCGCCTCCTACAAGGGAAGAAGCATCAGCCTCAATCTTTACATTGGAACGCTCAACAGCTTTCAGGAGTGAATCACCAGAAACTGTTGAATTTTGTAAGAGTTTAACAGAGCTTTCAAATTCGCGGCTATAAATAGCCGTACTTTCTGGAGCCATAAAAGTTGTCTTTGTCAAATAGACAGTCCCTTTTCCAGGTATAATTGTTTTTTTATCATTTAAGACAGCTTCCCAAAAAAAGCGCATGCCATTAAATGCATTTTCTCTCACAAAAATATTGGAATATTTGATATGAGCAGTATTATTATCATTTCCCTCCAAGGCAATACCATGCGCTCTAATGACATTAACGTTTCCCTTCTGGAAATTAAGAGAGCCTTTTCCCTGAAGCATACTAAAAGCAGAAGCTTCACGATGATTATCTGTATTTGTTACCTGTTTTCCCCTCCCAGTAATAGAAACACCATCTAAATTAATTTCTCCATCTCCTCCTGTTTGAACACCAATACCACTGGTAAAATCAATTTTTCCTTCTTTCATATAAATTTTTGCACCATTATGACTCAAAAGACCTATCGCATCAGAAGATGTCTTAATCTCTGTCTTGGTCAAAGAAACAAACGACTCTTTACCCGCAACACTGATCCCCATTCTGGTTGCTTTAATCACCCCATCCTGCATCTCAAAAGCCCCCTTCTCATTAACATCGGCCCCTATCGACACATCATTTAACATGGAATCAAATAGAGCAACGCCTCCCCCATTTGAGGACTTTACAGCTGTTGTCCAAGCGTTTGTTTCTGAATGGCCATGTGCATTCGAAACACCGTTAATGATTATAGCCTCTCCCTCAATGACTGTATCTTCCCCTGATGCCTCTATAGCAGCATCAGAACTTTCACCCATAACTTGATAAGTTTTCTGGGAAATTTCATGCGTTTTACCATCATGACAGCGATAAAATGAGGCACTTTCGTTACATGAATATTGCTTCTTCTCAGAAGGAAGATCACCTGCATCAGCATTGTATACAAAGAAAAAAATAACCGTTGTAAAATGACATAAAGAGAGATGATTTTTAAACATAATTTTCTACAAACTTTCTTCCCCTTCCCTAAAAACAAAAAAAACGCGTTCTGTTTAATAACTTTGGTTACACGTGATAATTTAAAATACGTTTTGTGTTTTATATATCGACCAGATGCTTTATGTAAAGCCAGAATCCAAAAATATCACAATTTAAAATTGTATTATTTATAAAAACGCGCAAAAATATAGGTAACAATAAAAATTCTATCTCAAAGCGGTGATTTCAAGAGAATTTAATAAAAATACACGAAAGGAAGAAAAACAGCATAAGAAGCAAAAACTGCAAACCAGAAAGCCTTATCTCGTTTCTAAAAAGAAACAAACTTTCTCATGCAAAAAACATCTTTTTAAAAAACTTATTTAAAAAGTTGCAAACAAATATAAAGAGCCACAAGCTATGCTTGTGGCTCTTTAAACACCTTACCCCCAGATGATCATCCTAAAAACGATAGCGCAATCCACCAGAAAAACTGATTCCAGAAAAACCACCTTTGCTCAACTTATGCTGATAAACCAAATCACCATGAAGCACAAATTTTTGAGACAAGCGAGCATTAAGACCTAATCCAGCCTCTAGAGAAGAACCAAAAGCCCCTAACTGGAAAGAATCTTTAAAGCGCACAGCTCTTTCTTTGCCAAAATCATGGGAAAAATGAATCTTTCCATAGAAAGAAACATCACGATCTTTTTCAGACGCAGTAAGAGTCTTCATCAAACGACCACCTATACGCACCATCCATTGATCAAGTTTATCCATCTCAATATTAAAATTATCAATATCACGAGCCTCATTAAATTGAAGATGTTGATAAACAACCTGAACCTGTGGATCAAAAACAACACCTTCATATCCTGTGGCAATTTTCTGACCACTCATCAAAGAAGCACTTAAAGGGTTACCCTTCAATGTTGCAGTCTTACCCCGCGCAGTTGTCAGAACATCTCCCTTAAACAGACCATAGGATAAAAGACCATCAACATAGAATCCTACATCATGCTGCATACTGCCATAAACTGTAGCAGTCCATTTATCAAATGTACTTTTTTGGCTTTGTGCAACATCTCGAGGCTGTAGAGAAAGCTTTCCATAAGACCCCATAACCCCAAAGGATATAGCACTGTCAACATCTTCAATTTTTTGTAGCAAAACACCTGTCTCTAGTGCATAGTACCCTAGATCTCCCCCATAACCATATTCAAGCGCAGATAAATCTGAGACATAACGATAACTTCCACCATAGCCACGCAAAAATGAAGCAGGATTTTCACGAATTTCCAACATTCCACTAGGATGAGTTCGCAATGTCTCCAACTGCTTGTTTTGATTGCTGATATCCATTAAACCAGCGTGGAACAAACTATTTGGCAAAAGCAGATAAGTTGGTACCTGAGGAACAACAGATCTTACACCTCGTCCAGATAAGGAAATATTTTCAATTTTAGAAAGACTATCCGTAAAAGACGACGAAACATCATCATCAGAAGATGCCGGAACAACATCAGCAGAAGACGCTGGAATAATATCCGAAAAAGAAGCATGTGCAGGGGGGGTACGTTCAGAAACCGTAAGAATGTCGTTATTATCAGCAGATGTTTGAACATATTCATTTTCTAAACGAAAATTCCAAAATGCCCCTCCGTTCAAAGCAAATTTTTGTTTAACATGCTCATCCCTTGCTGTAGCACTTGGATCATAAGAACGAAGTACATATTTATAAGGCGCCCCCTCTAAGGCAACATACTGTCCATTCAATTGAAAAGAGTCAGGCAATGCCTCTCCATAAACTTGAATAATTGAAACACTATGCGCTTTTTCGTTTTTTTCTTCTAAGCCTCCTGCAACCCCTTGTATATGTACTATCGTTCTTCCCTTAACGTCACCATGAATGAGAAGCCTATCCGTTACTTGATGATCACTTGTATCATTAGGATTTAAACGTGCATTCAAATGAATCCAAGCGTCATCAAAAGCCTGATAAACAACACCTGTTCCTTTTCCAATATAAAGCGTCTGATAGGTATGAGCAGTGCTGGATTTCGGTTTTTCAAAAGTAATAGAACTATTAGAAAGATTGATCGATGAAATAAATGAAACATCTCTATAATGAGGATTTTGTAATTTTTTATGTCTTGGTTGCAATAAAGCCCACTGTGAATTATTTCTCAAGATAAGGTCGACTTCAGAACTGTTATCAACCTGAGTTTGACCGACAAGTGCAGAAGCATCAGCAAAAACCTTTATAGAAGAGCCATGATCAGCCTTCAGCAATAAATCTCCAAAAATCTTTGTTTCCTTTAAAGATATTTTAGACTTTCCAGATTGACTGCTATAAACAGCTATACTATCTGGAACTACAAAACGCGTCTTTTTCAAATTAATGAACGATGATTTTCCCTCTGACGAATCCTCTGATGCTACCTCATCCTCAAAGTGCATACCATAAAATGCATTACCTTTCACTGTAATATTGGAATCTCCAATATCAATCTGAGAACCTTTATTTCCCTGCAATAAAAGCCCATGAGCATCAGTAACATCAACAGCCCCTTTCATAAACTCAACATAACCATCTTTAGATATATGAAAAGCAGCATTATCATTCTGACGATCTGCATTCAGCCCTTGACCATCCTTGCCAGTACGACCTTTTCCGGTAATAGAGACACCCTCTAAAATAAAATATCCTTTTTCTCCTGCTTTAACCCCAACACCACCTAAGTTAATTTGTGTATCCATTAACTTAACTGTAGTTTGAGATTTTCCTTCTGCAAAAGCCCCTACTTTGATTGCATCAATCGATCCACCGGATATTGTGAAGGAAGCACTATGAGCTTCTACCCCTACTAAAACACCACTCAAAGTGAAATCGCTCAGAGAGGCTCCCGCCTTTTCTGATACCTTTAGTCCATATTTCCAAAAGTTCTTTTCCGAATTATTCTTTTCATCCCCAATACCCTTAATAGTTATTTTCTTGCCACTAATAAATGTACCACTTTTAGACGCCTCTATGGCTCCATGAACACCATTAACATTTTTATCCATTAGCGAATAAACTTTATTATTAATTTCATGCTCTCCACCATCATCACACTGATAAAATTCTGCATTCTGATCACATGAAGACTGCTTTTTTCCAGAGATAACCTGAGATTCAGCATTATGTGCAAAAACATCAACATTGTGTGTAAAAAAAAGAAGTGCTGTTGTAAAAGTACATAAGGAGAAGCGATTTTTAAATAGACTGACCATAATTCCACCATAATCCCCCCTCTTCTTGCCAAGAAATATACACAACGTATTAAAAACTTTACTAAGAGAAAAATATTTAACACGTTTAGGTTCTAATATATGGAGATTATTAATATTTTTTGTGTTTTATGTAAATATGGAATTAAAAAATTACTCGAAAATACAATCTAAATCTGTCGCTTTTACAAAGAATTTGCAAAAATATAACTGAACAACGACAGAACAATCACCTTTAAAGTTGTTATTCAAAAGCAGCCTTAATCAGTTGATATGCATTAAAACACCTACTTTAACTGCTGTCTAATCACCCCCAGAACGGGTATAATCAACATCCTTACGATAGATATTATATTGAAACAATGTGCACTCTGTAAGCAGACAAAACATATGCCAAAATTGAGAAACAAGAGTTCACATACGCCTTTTTAGGCAATTTTCATAGAAATACAGCCTAATTTAGAAAGAGGAGGAAAGTGTAAAAATCAAACAGTTCCAATTTTATCTTCTCTTTTTAATTCAACTTTACAATATTCAAAAACATTCAGAGCCATATTTTAAAAAGTGAAGATGACACATGATTTCATCTTTTTATTTATGCATTTAAAGAAAACACACTTTCAAAAAACAATACGTCATTATGTTTCTCATTCACCAATTTTCTCAGATATCTCTTTTCTTTCCCCCCATTTTGCAACAACAGCGGATATAATATAAAGTTCATCGGATATAACGCTCATTGCGTTTACGTAAAATAGAGAAGTATTCTTTTTTCCAACTTTTCATATTGTAAATCCTCTCCTCTTAACACACTTCACAAAAGTCTATAAATCTTTTCTTAAACAAATTTTTATCCGCTTACTCATCCACCTTGTGATATATGCAAACGAATGCTTTTTATGGATTCATCATAAAAGCCTTAAAAATATTTCAGCACCCTAAATTAAAATTATCTTTATAAATAAGTGTGTTATAAATAATATAATTATCACTCTGAAATACGCGTTTTGAAACAATAACGTACAAACTCATTAAATTTCTCAAGAAAAACAAAAGAAGTCCAATCAGAAAGCGTATTAAAGATATACAAAATCACTCTCTTGTAAAAATGAAACGAATAAAGAACGAGAAAAAGCCACAAGCATAACTTGTAGCTTTTTCAAAGATTAATCAAAAACAGGAACAACACTAGAAATGATAACGCAATCCACCTGAAAAACTCGTTCCAGAAAAACCAGCTTTCGTTAGCTTGTGCTGATAAACCAAATCGCCGTAAAGCGCAAATTTTTGAGACAATTGTGCATTAAAACCTAATCCTGTTTCTAATGAAGAACCAAAAGCACCTAGCTGGAAAGCATCTTTAAAATGCACAAATTGTTTTCCTTCAAAACCATGAGCAAGATGAAGTTTGCCATAGAAAGAAATAACTTGAGCCTCATCAGTAGCGACCAGCCTCTTTGTTAAACGCCCCCCAATACGCCCTATCCATTGATGAAGCTTTCCTAAATCAATATCAAAGCCGTCCACATCACGCACCTTATTAAATTGAAGATATTGATAAACAACCTGAACTTGAGGATCAAAAACAAAACCGTTCTCTCCTACCATAAATGTTTTACCAGCAGTCAATGAAGCACTTAAAGGATTTCCCTTTAATGTTGCCGTCTTGCCACGTGCAGTTGTTAGAACATCACCCTTAAAAAACCCATAAGACACAAGACCATCAACGTAAAAACCCGCATCATGCTGCATACCACCGTATGCCGTAACTGACCATTTATCAAATGTACTTTTTTGACTCTGTTCAACATTCAAAGGTTGCAAAGAAAATCTCTCGTAAGCCCCGATAATTCCAAAAGAAGTGGAACCATACGTATTTTCGATTGCTTTTAGCAAAACACCTGCCTCTAGTGCATTATAATCAAACTCGCCGCCATAACCATATTCAAGCGCGGAAAGATTTGAAGTATAACGATGATTGCCGCCATAACCGCTCACAAAAAAGAGAGGCTTTTCACGACTTTCTAATAAGCCCCCAGAAGTAATTCGCAAAGCTTCTAACCGCTTATTTTGATTGTTAACATTCATCAAACCAATATGACGTAAGGCATTAGGCAAAAGGAGATAAGTCGGAACCTGCGGAACAACAGCCTTAACGCCCGGCTTAGGACGAGGATGAGGCTCCGGAGAAGGTTCTGGTCCCGGAATTGGCTTAGGAGCAGGATCTGGTTTAGGTTTAACATCAGAATCTATAGATCTACTTTCAAGACGGAAATCCCAAAAATCTCCGTTCCCTTCAACTAATCTCTGATCCATACTTGCTTTTCCAAACTCAGATTCTGGACCATAACTATAAAGCTTATACTGATAAGGTAATGCGTTTAACGCTACATAACCACCTTCCAACTGAAAAGAATCTTGCTTTGCTTCTCCAGAAACCTGAATAATTGAAATACCTTCAGCATTCCCCCCCTTTCCCGTATATCCTCCTGGACTTCCTGCAACACCATGCACACGGAGCATTGTTTTTCCTGAAACATCACCATGAATTAAAACACGATCAGTCTTTTGATTAACAAGAGCACCGCCCTTATTCAGGTATGTATTAAGAGAAATAGAGGCACCGCCCTGTGCTTTATAAACTTCACCCTTTCCCTTTCCAATACGAAGGGTTTGATAATCATCAACAGAAGAAGATTCATGTCTTTTAAAATTAATAGAGCTCTCACCCATAAGACTCACGAGTGAAATAGAAGAATTATGCGCAGCCTCATTTTGATCTTTTTGCAACGGTTGTTGTAAAATCCATTGAGAACGGCCTCCCAAATAAAGCTCAGCATTAGAATTTTTATCAACGTGTGTGCGACCCTCAAGAGTAGAAGCATCCGCCAAAACTGTTATAGAAGCACCTTCCTCAGCTTTTAATAAAAAATTCCCTGAGTGAAGAGTGCTGTGCACCAACCCCACCACACCAGAAATAATGTTTCTACCATAAATAGCCGCATCGTCTAAAACAGAAAACTCTGTTCTATCCAAATTAACAACTTCTAATCGTGGTGGAGCTTTTTCTTCCTCGAATGAAATCTCCTCTTTTTTATCTCTCCCTTCACTCCATGGCTTCTCGCCCCGCAAGTAGATACCATAAGATCCCTTACCCTTTACGGTAACAAAAGAAGACTTAAGATTAATCTCAGTCACATAAAAGCTATTCGATAAATCTTCAGCTGCATCTCTATCTTCGATTTCAGCTTCTGTTTCAGATAGTTCTGATACAACACTAAAAGGCTTGACTGGATTTTCTAATAATATACCATGAGCATCCTCAACATTAATAGTTCCCCCTTTAAACTCAACAAAACCACTTTCATCCATTAAAAAAACCGTGTGATTTTTATCTTTGTATCCCTTTCCAGCAACAGTAACACCATCGAGAATGACCTTTCCCCCTAATACCGCAGAAACGCCGTGACTGTTGGTAAAGCGGAGCTCCCCACCTTCCATCCAGATATCTGCCCCACTATAACTGGAAAGGCTTGCCTTCCCATCACGCGTATTAACTTTTGTATTCTCTAAAATAACCAATGAATTCTCCACGGCTTCAACAGCCCTATCACTCTCCCCTATAATCCCCTCCTTTACCTCAATTATTCCATTATTAGCGAAAAGAGCTAACTTTGTATTTTGAAGCGTCGTTTTTTTCAAAACAATCTTTCCGTCATCTGATACAGCCACACCACGCAAAAAAGATTTATCAGAAACTTCACTGCTAACAGTTACATTCTCTCCATAAACTCTGGTCCCTATCCGTTTTACCGTTATAGCAGTAGGATCTTCAGGATAGTTGGAAACGTTCTTATTTGTAATCCTATAAGATTTATTATCAATTTTAAGATCTGTCCCGCAATTATCGCATATATAATACAACCCATTATAGTAATAAAACCCACGCTTTATACCTCTTTCATCAAAGTCTGCATCTTTAACAGAGTTATCTATATGACCATTATTCGATCCCTCCATTCCACTCAACCCATGATAATCACTTCCCCCACGAATACCCTCATCGTTATTGCCAACACGGTTCACACGAATATAATGATTATTCTGCCCACTCTCTCCACTAAGGGGAGGCTTATACGCATTACTTCCATTAAGATGAGGACCAGAAGTAACACTAATACTGTTGAGCGGAATAACACTTATAGTATAAGCTATACCGTTCCCCTCTGCAGCCGCATAAACTTCTCTTCCACTTTGGAGAAAAGAGAGGATAGCAGTTGTACAAGCACATAAACATACATGATTTCTAAAAACTTTAATCATAGTTCCCTCGAAACTTTCCTTCCCCTCTCATTAAAAATAAAAGCACCTGCAAAACACCCCATTGCACACCTCAAAACACGAAAAGTGTAACAAAAAGAATATGCCTCATGCTCATCTGAACTGTGCAATGAATTATCCCAATAAATTTGGCAAAAGCTCTACGCCAAAACCACCTATAAGAGAATAGTTACAAAACACACCTTATGAGTGTATAATGCATTCTGTATTTCCTGTAAAGAAAAAATAAAACCAGTGCGTGCAATTAATTAAAAACACAATCAAGCCTTGTGAACTTAAAAAATTAATCCACAAGGAGATGAATGAAAAAATAATTTAAATCCGTGAAAAACAAACTCTCAAAAATGAGCTTTAGAAAGCATCAATATGGTACCTTAATGAAGTATTGTTTATTGCCTCACGCTTTTGTTTATCACGTTCTTTAATGAAGTCACATCCCTCACGCAAAACAGAACACCATTGCTTTGCATATTCACGCGCTTGTTTTAAAGAGATATCTCTCAACGCTCCCAATCCCATTTCACGGCGCAGCCCGTGAAGGATATAACAATAAAACCATTAAGTCGCCCCATCTTTATGCTTATGAAGAAGCAACCCAACACCATCACACACTTTGCCAGCTCGTGGGTGTTACGACAAACCCTTAACTTTTGAAACAATGCATTATAGGCACTTTTAGTCTTTTTTTGTACAATTTATATCCACATATTAATTTCGCTTGTAACGTGCAAACGAATGGTTTTGATTGATTCAACATAGAGAGATTTGAAATGAGAAAATCTTACGATATTCAAGACTCTCATTCAACATGCAAAATAATTAGATTATCTATATAAATCAATATATTACCTAAAAAACAATGTAACGCATGGCATCCCCCCTGCACTCTTTAAAAGCCCATAAAAGTAAGTCTCTCGATTGCACCATCAACAGCAAAAATTTTAAGAAAATTCACTTTAGTATAGAAAAACGCTCTCATACGTAAAATAAACTATGTTTTTTGGTTCACATCAAGAAGACGAGAAGCTTTTAAGAACAACACAAGTTGTTATAAAGAAAAAAGGCAGCACATTGTGCTGCCTTTTCTAATAAGGTACATAGTGTACCTTATATTAAAACTGATACCGTACTCCTCCGGAAAAACTTGTTCCCGAAAAACCAGCCTTATTAAGCTTATGTTGATAGAGAATATCAGCATGCAGAGAAAACTGTGGCAACAATTTGGCATTAAAACCTAATCCAGCCTCTAGAGAAGAACCAAAAGCCCCTAACTTGAAAGCATCATTGAAATGCACAGACTGTTTTCCTTCAAAACCATGAGCAAGATAAAGCTTACCATAGAAAGCAATAGCATTCACGCCTTCAGAACCTGTAGGAATCTTAGTTAAGCGTCCACCAACACGTGCTACCCACTGATTAAGGTTACCCATTTCAATATCAAAATTGTCAATATCACGGGCTTTATTAAACTGGAGATGTTGATACACAACCTGAACCTGCGGATCAAAGACAACCCCCTTATATCCTGTCATAATTGTCTGACCACCAGCTAAAGAAACACTCAAAGGATTACCTTTTAATGTTGCTGTTTTACCCCGTGCAAGGGTGAGAACATCACCTTTGAACAGACCATAGGATAAAAGACCGTCGACATAGAAGCCAACATTATGCTGCATGCTACCATATACCGTAGCAGTCCATTTATCAAATGCACTCTTCTGACTTTGCTCAACATTCAAAGGCTGCAGAGAAAGTTTTCCATAAGTTCCCATAACGCCAAAGGATATAGCACTGTCGGTATTTTCAATAGTTTGCAGCAGAACACCTGCCTCTACACCATTATAACTAAGATCGCCGTCATAACCATATTCAAGAGCAGAAAGATCTGAAGCATAACGGTAACTTCCACCATAGCCGCGTAAATATAAAGCAGGATTTTCACGAACCTCTACCATTCCTGTAGAAGTCATCCGCAACGTCTCCAACTGCTTATTTTGATTGCTAATATCCATCAAACCAGCATGGAATACGCTATTAGGCAAGCTGAGATAAGTTGGAACCTGTGGAACAACAGACCTTACAAATTGTTCAGGAAGGGCAGCAGATCCAACAGACTTAACATACTGATTTTCTAGACGGAAATTCCAAAATTCTCCACCATCCTTAACAAATTTCTGTTGCACATGCTCCTGCTTCGAAGTCGCTTCTGGAGCATAAGCACGAAGAGTATATTTGTAAGGTGAGTTTCTCAGCGCAACATAATTGCCATCGAGTTGGAAAGAATCTTTCTTCGCTTGACCATAGACCTGAATAATTGAAACACTATGAGCAATCTTGGCATTCGCTTTACCATCTCCTACATTGCCCGCATCACCTCGTACATGTATTTTTGTTTTTCCAGAAACATCACCATGAATGACAAGCCGATCAGTAACTTGCTGATCACTCGGATCACGAGGATTTAAACGTGCATTGAGATGAATTACAGCATCACCCTGTGCCGCATAAACTGTTCCTTTCCCATTTCCAATATGGAGAGTCTGATATTTTCCTTCAGATTCCGAAGGTGCAAAATTAATAGCACTATTTACAAGACTTACAGAAGAAATGCATGAATCCACACATCCTAAATCTGAAGTACCTAAATTCTTCTGCGTACTTCTTTTTAGAATCCACTGTGAACTATTAGCCAAGTCTAATTTTGCATAAGAACTTTTATCAACGCGAACATCACCTTTAGCAATAGAACTATCAACCGATACCGATATATTCGAACCATTCTCGGCTCTTAATAACAAGTCACCAGCAAGAGTTGTTTTATTTTCTAATGAAACATGACCACCAGAATTATTACCATAGATCGCTATACCATTTGCAACTTCAAAACCAGTTTTCTTCAACGAAACTGTCCCTGTTATGCCTATAGGTGTTTTCTCCTGTTTGGATACAGCGCTCCGCTTAGCAACAATTGCTTTCTCCGTTGCTAAATTCTTACTTCGATTTTGTTGACTCGCTTCTTTCTGTATTCCCCCATCAAAATATATACCATAGGTTCCATCACCTTCCACTGTAACAATAGAAGACTCGATATTTGCATGATTCATAGTAGGACGAACCTCAGAAGATCTCCTTCTCCTAGAAGAGCCGGTCTCAACCACATTATCATCAGACTTCATAATCCACAAAGCATATCCATCAGTCACAACATTCCCATTCTTAAAATCAATAGAAGCATTATCACTCAACAGAAAAGCTGCACGCCCAAAATTATCTGCAGAATCTAACTTACCTTGTCCTTTTTTCGCAGTAATATTAACTTTGTCTAACTCAACGCTTCCCCCAGCTTCTGACCTCACAGCCACTCCCTTTTCCAAAGTAATAGCCCCAGAGTCCATAGACACCTTACCAGCCTGACTTACCAAACCAGCCACAGCCAAATCCCCCGTCACGTTAATTCTCGTATCCTTTAAATTAACAGATGATCCAGAACCCGCCAAAGCGCCCACATAAAGCGCATCGACTGTCCCACCAGTCATCTTAACTTTTCCGCCACTTTTAGCTTCAAGCCCAATTACAGAAGATTGAATTGTTGAGTTTTTATCCAAAACAATCTCTGCTTTTTCTTCTGCAAGCACAGCACTCACAAACTTTGATGGAGTAACACCAAAATTACTTCCTTTATCAGATTCTGCTCCAACAATGGTGGCAGTTTCTAACTTAACAACTGTATTACTCTTTGCATGCATAGAATGCTGAGTATCACCACGCGCCTTCAGTGTTTGTCCTGTTATTGTGTGTAATTTTCCATCGGCACAAGAATAAGCAACTTGCAATCTCTCCGCACCATTTTTCCCCATATCACCACTACATTGAGAAGAACCACCTTCCTGCTTTATACCATTGGTTGATGTAACAGTATATACAACCACAGGGTTTTGCGATTCAGATCTAAGTGTGTTGGCTCCTCCAGTAGAAAGTAGAACACGCCCTACAGGTTTATCTCCCATCTCCTTAGATGCAGGATTCTCTTGCTTAAACGCAGTAGAATTAACTAAGGAAGAAGAAGCCTTAGGCTTTCCAGTTTTTCCAGAAGTAGTAGGTTCTATAGTCTCTGAACTTCCCAACAAAGAAGATTGAGGAGCAGAAGGCTCAGCAGGAAGAACATCTAACGTAGAAGATGAAGTACCTTCTTTAGTTCCAGCGACTGACGAAATTCCAGCCAAAAGACCTAACTCCACATCAGAATCGCCTGTGTCAGACCTCCCAAGTCCAGAACTCTCCGGCGTAAAAGATTGAGGAGCAGAAGATATAACAGCCTGAGACGGAATTAATCCAACCTCTGTAATATCACTATTCACATCAACTGTATCAGTATCACTGTGGGTCACTGTAGCATTTTCTACTTCATTCTGACTATCTGTTCCATTAGGAGAAGCAATAAGAGAAGTATCTTCACTTCCATCAACAATCTCCTCAGTTGTCAAAACTCTTAGTGAAGCAGATGGAGTATGTCCTTCTGATTCAAAAGTTGTAACAGGATTTCCAACAGATACATCAGCCTCTTCTACATCAGATCTCCCAAGTGATTCAGGACTCCCTAGCAAAACAGAAGCAGTAACTTGATCTGGTACTAATGAAGAATCTAATCCTGAAGAACTATTTACCCCAGAAACAATGCCTTCATCTTCAGATGACGAAACATCAAAAACAACAGGTCGCGCAAAAGGTGTCTTAGGACTAATACGATTACGAGGTCCATGAGCTATACTTTGCCGCCTCTCACCATTTTCTAATTTACTTTCTAAGCTGAAAATCCACACTACATCAGGTCTATTTTCAGGTTTTCTTGGTCTACTGGAATATCTTATTGGACCAGAAGCACTATATTGCATTGGACCAGAAGCCCTAAGAACATATTGATAAGGTGATCCCTGCAATGTAACATATTCATTAGCAAGTTTAAAAGAATCTTCTTCTGCTTCTCCATAAACTTGAATAATTTGAAGAGAGGCAGGTTTTTTTCTATTTTCCTCCCGTCGATCTTGATTTTGTACACCTTGACGCTGAACTTTCGCTTCATTTTTTAATGTGTTATTTAAAGTGGTGATGACAGAAGTATCATTTACATACACCTTCGTTGTTCCAGAAACATCACCATGAATCAAAAGCTTATCAGACACAAGCTTAACATTATCTAAATTATCAGAAACAAAATTCACATTAACATAAAGCCTAGCATCTCCCTGAGCACGGAAACCGTTACCTAGAGTGTTTTCATCTCGTCTATTTCCAATTTGCAGTGTTTGATAACCTTCATCTTCACTTCTTGGAGGCAAAAATACAATACTACTATCAAAAAGATCTACAAACGAAAGCTTTGAATCTATACGATTTGTATTTCTCTCCGATTGTTTATGATGAATACTTTTTGTTAAATACAATCCTGAATGAGACAAATAAAGTGCAGCATTTGCATTCTCATCAACACGAGCTTCACCTATAATTGAAGATTTATGAGCATGCACGAACAGATTAGAATGAGCTTCAGCTTTTAAAAATAGATCACCCGAAAGAACACTACCCTCTCCTAAAATGACAGCACCATTTACATCACCACCATAAATAGCTATACCTTCTGGAATTTTAAGAGTGGTGTTTTTTAAAGCAACCATCTGCACTTTCTTATTATCGTTTTCATCTATTATGGTTCCTCCTTCCCCTTCTTCAGCTACCGTATTAAAATATATGCCATAAGAATCTTTTCCCGCTATTTGAATAGTTGATTCTTTAATATCAGCTTTAATCTTAAAATAATTTTTATTCTCCATATCTCCCGTAATACCTTGCATATATTGCAAAGCATTGCTATTACCTACAGTCCATTTTAGAGTAGAGAGAACATCTTCAAAAGCATCATCCATAACGTGATAAACATCATAGAGTGCATTCAGTTCAAGCATATCATCTTTTGTATAAATAGAATCATTATTATCATTATCATCAATAACAAAACGATTCGCCAAAACACCAGCTCCGAAAGCACGATCATCCATTGGACCGACTACAAACTCATCAATACCACGAGTAACCCACAAAACAACTGCATCAGAACTCTCAACTCTTCCTTTATTAAAAGAAATAGCCCCCCCATCTGACAAGAAAATAAGATTTGAAGATTGTGTAGAATCAACACTATTTCGCCCGCTTATCCCCTTTTTAATGTTAATATTAACCCCATCTAATTTTACAACCCCTTTATGCCCTGCTACAACTCCCACCCCCCCTTTATCAAGATTAATCGACCCAGATTGCATCATAATTCCAGATCTACCAGAACTGCGCAACCCAACCCCAACTGCATAAAAATTCACTCCATCTAGAAAAACAAACGACGCAAGATCAGTAGCAGCTCCTATCTGACTATAATAGATCCCCCCATCTTTCATATGAATCCTTCCTTCGTTTTGTGCATCAACCCCGACTATAAATTCCTTAATACTTGAATTTTCTAGCTTAACTTTTGAATTAAGCGTTGCTAATACCCCCGCCCCCATTTTTGCATTAAGATAACCATTCAAATTATTAGGATCATTATTTTCATTAGAACTCAAAATAACATTACCTTCTGGAGAAGCCTTCCCCCTAATAGACACTTTCTCTAACTCAACAGTTGTCCCTCGAACTAAATACAAGACTTCTTTCTCACCTGCTTTATACACTTCTTTCTGAGTAACCTGTCCTGTTGCATGCATAGCATTATCGCCAAATTTCAACACACTAATAGTACTTCTCTTTAGTGTATGAAAACTCCCATCAGAACAGATCACAGAGTTAAGGGTCTTAAAACTCCCATCAGAACATGAACTTGCAACAGAAACAGGAGCAGGAGCAGGAGCACCGGGGACACCACCACCGCCAACGCCGCTAGGAACACCACCAACGCCAACACCGCCAGGAACACCACCAACGCCAACACCGCCAGGAACACCACCAACGCCAACACCGCCAGGGACACCACCAGCGCCAACACCGCCAGGGACACCACCAGCGCCGCCAGCGCCAGGGACACCACCAGCGCCGCCAGCGCCAGGGACACCAGCGCCGCCAGCGCCAGGGACACCAGCGCCGCCAGCGCCAGGGACACCAGCGTCGCCAGCGCCAGGGACACCAGCGCCGCCAAGTCCACCAGCGCCGCCAAGTCCACCAGCGCCGCCAAGTCCACCAGCGCCATTACCACCAACGCCACCAAGTCCACCAGCGCTATTGTCACCGCCACTAGGAACACCAGCAGCACCGTCACTAGAGACTTTAGCTCTACCGCCACTGCCTTGGCTTAAGTTGGCGATTTGTGGTGAAGGAGGAGTTAATACTTCTGTTGCTTTTTTAGGAGTTTTATATGATAATCCAAAAGATGGTATCAGCCCCATCAGTCCTGATGACGATGGCCACCAACCATTCCCCATAGAAGCATCTACACCTTGTAAAAAGAAGAAAGCACTTGTTGTCAGTGCGTACAAACGTGTACGCTTTTTAAATACATTGATCATATGTCAAACTTTCTAAATAATGTTGCAAAAACACTAGAATTAAGTGAAAATGAGGTAAGTGAACGATTTGTAACATATGTAAGTCAACTTTACAACATAGTGTTATTTATTTGCGCTTCATTTTGTGCATAAAAATACCAAAGTTAAGTTTTTAAGTGCGCAAACCTTTGTAATATTAGATAAAAGGATAAAATCACGATGATAAAATATATGAAATGGATGACTTCTGTTTTACTGGTTGCAATCAGCTTTGCAACGGTTTTATGGACTCATACGAGTATTGCAAATACCAGTACCCAGACAAATGTAACGATTAATCATGTTTCAGGCACGACTTCTGTTCCCGCTTCTCCGCAAAAGGTTGTTGTGTTTGATCTTGCCTCGCTAGATAATATGAATCGCCTTGGTATCAAAGCCGTTATCGGCCTTCCTGAAGGAAAAAAACCTTCCTATCTGCAACAATTTAATGATGAAAAATATGAAAGAATCGGTACCGTTTTTGAACCAGATTATGAAAAAATTGCCACTCTTCAACCCGATTTGATTATTATTTCCTCCAGAACTCAAGCAAAATATAAAGATTTATCCAAAATAGCTCCAACAATTGATCTAACCGTAGAAAACGAAAATTCTCTTGAAGATATTAAACGAAATGTGTCTATCCTTGGAAAAATTTTTGGCAAAACACAAGAAGCAGAAAAGGAAATTGCAAAAATCAATGAAGCTTTTGCTGAAGTCCGTAAAAATACCCAAGGAAAAGGCACTGGGCTTATACTCATGACCTCTGGTGGAAAAATCAGTGCTTTCGGACCAAAATCACGTTTCGATATTTTTCACTCCGCTTTTGGAATTGCCCCTGCAACCGATAAACTTACCGTGCAAAAACATGGACAACTCATTTCTCCTGAATTCATTCTTGAAACCAATCCTGATTGGTTGTTAGTGATTGATCGCGATGCAGCCATTGGACGGGAAGGACAATCCGCAGCACAATTGCTCAATAATGAGCTTGTTCACCGCACAACAGCGAGCAAACAAAACCAAATTATTTATTTGGACTCTTGGAGCTGGTATCGTGCAAATGGTGGTTTAACGGCACTCATTGAAACCGCACAGCAGATCAATGAAGCCTTTACAAAGAGCAAATAAGCGCACGAAAGAGCTTGCTTGCTATATAAATAAAATTTAAAAGCAGAGGTTGTTTATTAAGCAGTCTTTGCTTTTTGTAGATTTTGTTAGAAAATGATTTAACGTGAAGAATTACTGGATAACCATAACACTTCTAATTTTCCTGTCTATCCTCAGCATTTTTGTTGGTTATTCTGATGTCACACCTTCTAACCTTTTCGCAGCCGATCCCCATGCGTGGCTTATTTTTTGGCAAACACGTCTTCCTCGTACCATTGCAATCCTTTTAGTAGGCGCAGCACTTGCACTTTCAGGCATGATTATGCAACTATTGACACGCAATCGCTTTGTCGAGCCATCAACCACGGGAACCATTGAATCTGCTTCCCTTGGCATTCTTTTTATTATGATTTTTTTACCCGATATCCCTGTTTTAGGAAAAATGGTCGTTGCGACAATTTTTGCCATGGCAGGCACTTTACTTTTTATGTTTTTATTGCGACGCATTCCTCTAAAATCTGCTCTCATTGTCCCCCTTACAGGGATTATGCTAAGCTATATTATTGGCTCTTTAACCAATGCCATTGCAGATTATGAAATGTTACTTCCTTCTCTTCAAGCTTACTTATTTGGCAGTTTTGCGATGGTTCTTGAAGGAAAATATGAACTCTTATGGTTATCCCTTCCCCTTTGTATTCTGGCCTATTGTACTGCTGATCGCTTTACGGTTGCAAGTTTGGGAGAAGATTTAACCAATAACCTTGGATTGAATTATCGTGTTGTCATGTTTTTTGGTCTTTTTATTGTCGCCTCAATCACTGCTGTCGTTGTCTGTACCATTGGCCGTATTCCTTTTGTTGGGTTGATTATTCCAAATATTGTTTCAAGTTTCATGGGAGATAATATGCGCTATACCGCTCCTTGGGTGGCCATCAGCGGTGCAGGATTGGTCTTGATTTGTGATCTTTTAGGACGAATCATTCATCCCTCTCTTGAAATTCCCATCAGCACCATAATGGGTGTAATCGGTAGTTTTATTTTTATGATACTGCTTTTACGCTGGAGAAAGCGTCTTGGATAAAAGAAGAAAAACAATATGTGTACTAACAACACTTATCATCATAGCATGTACTATCATTAGTCTTTACATGACATGGAATATCAATGTTTATACATGGAAATTTCGTCTTACAAAACTTTCCTCTCTGCTTCTTATTGCCTATGCAATAAGCGTTTCTACGGTTTTATTTCAAACAATCGTTAATAACCGTCTTCTTACCCCTTCAATTATGGGATTTGATCAGCTTTATATTTTAATAAAGACTGCCCTAATGTATTTTGTAGGCTCTCTTTCTTTGCCCTTTTTGAATGAAGAAGGACAGCTCGTTCTTGAAGCACTCATTCTTATTCTTTTTTCAATAAGCCTTTTTCGCTGGCTCTTTTCAGGAAGCCTAAAAGGGCTTCATTTGACGCTTTTAATCGGTGTTGTTTTAGGCGGCTTTTTTTTCAGTTTACGGATGTTTATGCAATTGCAACTCAATCCAGACCAAATGATGAATTTAACGGATATTATGTTTGCAAATTTTAATAAATTCAATACACCATTAATAAGCTTTGCCACAATCATTGTCTTCATTGTGAGTCTGATTGGATGGCATTCCCGTCATCTTCTTGATATTTTGGCTTTAGGACGTGAAAATGCTCTTAATCTTGGCGTTAATTACCACAAAAGTGCAACAGCTATCCTTATTTTTGTTTCCATTCTCGTATCCATTTCCACTGCATTGGTAGGCCCCGTCACCTTTTTTGGACTGTTAGTTGCCAACCTTTCCTATGAACTTTCTCCTCAAGCAAAACACAGTGTTGTT
Source organism: Bartonella sp. TT119HLJHH (assembly GCF_042193385.1). Taxonomy (NCBI): domain Bacteria; kingdom Pseudomonadati; phylum Pseudomonadota; class Alphaproteobacteria; order Hyphomicrobiales; family Bartonellaceae; genus Bartonella; species Bartonella sp. TT119HLJHH. Next base: position 28,154 of record NZ_JBHILS010000015.1, read on the forward strand.
GTCCCTATTGCAATATTATTGGCTATTATTTGTTTGGTGGGGGGACAATTTATTTTAGAACAAATTTTTCATATGGCAGGGCGTTTAAGTTTTATCATTGAGTTTTGTGGGGGTATTGTTTTCTTAATGTTACTGATGAAGGGAAAACTAAAATGATTGAAATCAATCATCTTTCCAAGGCTTACGGAGCACGATTGATTATCGATAATTTATGCCTTCATCTTCCAAAAGGAGGGATTATTTCTCTCATTGGGCCCAATGGTTCCGGAAAATCAACTCTTTTAATGCTGATAAGACGTCTTTTGCCACACCATAATGGTACAATTCATATCGACGGCTTTGATATTGATAAAATGCCCCACGATATTTTGGCTCAAAAACTCTCAATTCTGCGTCAAGAAAATCCTTTGTCTTTTCGCTTAACCGTGTACGATTTAGTAAGTTTCGGACGCTATCCTTATTCAAAAGGCTGGTATACACATGAAGATAAACAATTTATCGACAGTGCGCTACGCTATCTCGGCTTACAAGATTTAAAAGACCGTTTTTTAGATGAGCTTTCTGGCGGTCAGCGTCAACGCGCTTTTATAGCCATGGTTATCTGCCAAGACACTGATTATCTTCTCTTAGATGAACCATTAAACAATCTGGATATGAAACATGCCGTTTCTATGATGAAGCAATTACGCCGCACAGCTGATGAACTGAAAAAAACCATTCTTATTGTTATGCACGATATTAATTTTGCCTCATCTTACTCAGATATGATTGTTGCATTGAAAAATGGGAAAGCGGCCTATTGTGGGACTCCAAAAGAAATTATGCAACCAGAAATTCTTAAAGACATTTACGATGTCGATATTCAAATCAAAACAATTAATGACATCCCTATCGCTCTTTATTATCGATAATCATAAATATTTTTTGCGCTTGCATGCACTATAGAATCTGCTAGGGATAGTAAAATTGGCTTATTGGGGAATAGTTTAATGGTAGAACAGCGGACTTTGACTTCATCAATCTTGGTTCTAATCCAAGTTCCCCAGCCCGTATTTTATGATTGTAGCTTGTCATCGGGTTTTGTATAATTTGAAAGCAGATTTTGCATCAATTTATTTTTTTCAAAGGATCTGCAAAAACTTTCAAAGGTCATTTAAAATCCCTTTAATGCATATTTTTCTCTTCCTCTAAAAATCGCAATTTGAGATGATAAGCTCTTGAGCTGGAGGTGGATTCTTTGAACCACATGTATAAGATTATGTGCCAACCCCTTTTATCTTAAATTGGCTAAAGATTTTTCGGATCTGAGGCACATCATTGACTTTCCCTTTAATTGCACAAGCAAAGCAAACATCGTCTGGTAATCCTCTCGCTTAAACAAATCCTTTCCATAGTAATATACGCATATCTAGCTCTGTTTATGGCAATGCCAAGGTTTCCCATCATGCCAAGGTCTGGGGTAAAGCCCTATGGCAATGCAAAATTAAACAGTAAAAGTAAGTGTTATTTCCCCCCAAATGTGAGATTTATGAAAACGAATAATATTATCAAGATTACAGATACAAACAAATAAATGACAGGCAAGGAACGCCTTATTTAATAGATATAAACCTATCTCTAAAGAGAGAATCCATAAAAGAAAGCCGTGCCAATTGATATGACACGGCTTTCAGATATTGATTATAAGATTCAAATGAACCATCCACAATGGAGTAATCAATACATATATACAAAACGTATCATATTGCAAGCGCTCTATTAAAGATATGAAAACTTATCAAAAGAAACGTAAATGACAGCTATGATTTTGATATCATTCATTAGCATTATAGAGCCTATAAACGCTTGCTAACTTTATCAATCCAATCAAAAGAAAATGCATCTTAAATGAATGTCTTCTCAATAAGGTTTTCATAAGCATTTTTTCATTTTGCACTCAAATGTAACTTCTTTGCAAATTAACCAGCTCAAATTTGAGTTGGCAAAATCAACCAATCCAATTTTGGAGGCGTTATCTTTAGAAGAGCCATCTTTAAACATTATAGCTTTTGACTCAAAATTGAGTAAAATCCCATACCTTAGATGTTACAATGGTTTTGAATTTTGCTGCCTCATTTTTTTTCAATAGGTGCCCCCAAAATTTTGGGAGAACTCATTTGGTTTCGTATTTTTAAACTGTAACTTTTAAAACGTTTTTTCTCACTTTCTTGCGTTATATCATGGAAAGACTTTCAATTTCATAAGACATAACATTGTGATTTCATTCTATATTGTGATGATAGTATCTATATAATGCCTGCCTATCATTTACTAACTTTTTAGTAAGCGTTTTAAAAAACGATCTTATCTTTAAATCCTTTTGTGCAATCTTTATGAACTCAATCTATAAGCTTATGATCGTTTCAAACGATTATTCCTTTTAAGATTGCACTCAAATAAAGAGCAAAACACATCCCATTCTTAAACGTATACAATTTATGTTATCGATAATTCCAAACGACTGAAATTTAAAACAATGTGATTTGTGCTGTGATAAAAACGTATCATAAAATTTATGACCTGTTATGAATGATAACCGCTTTTTATTTCATTTGAATGCACCCATGCGTTATAATATTTGCATCATGATTTGCTTTTTATGGTCTATTCATCCATGGCAATCTTATATAAAAAATGATCAATTCAAACATGCATAAAAGTATGGATTCTTAAGTGGGTTCATACAAAATAACTGCACTTAATGTATTGATTTTATTAGTTTTTTATGTACAATACCTTTTTAACTTCAAAAGATATCAATTTCCTTGTAAAGAATATTCCTCCCATTCCAACAAAAGACTCCACATAAGGCGATGAGGGATAGCTTCTATGATTTACAGGTACTGATCACTGGCCATGCAATAACGCCGACTGATGTCCAAGCCAATGAGGCCGCCTGTGGGAACAGGCAAGTTGTGGGGCTGAATATAATGGAACAGCACCGAACGGATAAGCCACGCGTCGTAAGTAAGCCTCTTAGCGTGCATAGCTTATAGGTTTTGGAAACAGACAATTATTATAATTCAGGTATTATAATTCAGACGATTAAACATCGGATCTCAGGCTTTTTAATCTAGTGAACAAACACGAATAATGTGTCCGTCTGGATCTTTGATTAGGAAGGTACGTCCAAATACATCAGTATACGGTTCCTTCAAAACATTTATCTCAACAGTGGTTTGCTCTTTCCATTCCGCATAGAGCTTATCTACATCCTCTCCCTTAGGCAACATAATGCCGATTTCTGAAAAACGAGGTGCATTTTCCTCAGGCGTATCGCCCCCAGATCAGAGAGCAAAGAGTGCATCCCCCGAAAAAGAAAATGCAACATAGCGTGGCAAAGTAAACACAGGTTCTTTCTTGAAGATGAATTTGTAAAAAGCTGTAGAATACTCTATGTTTGAGACATATACCAACTGTAGGTTTGGGGTAACAGGATAAGTGGAAATATTACTCATTAATTCTCTATGATTTAGGAACAACTGCCTGACAGGCTATACCTATATAGAGGGGTATTTCAACAAGAGTTTGTGATGCTTCCATTCGCGGTGTGCTTTATTTATGTGTTTTTACTCGCTTATTGCTATATGCTAAAATATCGAGGACGCCCCTACTGGGATTATAATGATATCCCTATCGCTCTTTATTAGTGATAATCTAAAGATTTTTTGCACTTGCCTACACTATAGAATCTGCTAGAAATGGTAAAATTGGCTTATTGGGGAATAGTTTAATGGTAGAACAGCGGACTCTGACTCCGTCAATCTTGGTTCGAATCCAAGTTCCCCAGCCAGTGTAGTGTAGCTTGTAGCTTGTTGTAGCTTGCCAGTTGTAGCTTGCCAGCAGGTTTTGTATATTTTGCCACTAGGTTTTGTACCAATGTAGCTTGCCAGCAGGTTTTGTATAATTTGCCACTAGGTTTTGTACCAATTTATTTTTTTTCAAAGAGTTTTTAAGGGGTTCTCAAAGGGTCTTCAAAGACCTTTCAA
>NZ_JBHILS010000150.1:0-559 GCF_042193385.1 Bartonella sp. TT119HLJHH
GGTAATAACCCTCTGAAATAACTCTAGAGGGTAGGCAGGGTTGCCAATGGTTTCAACAGCATAGCGATTGGCATCATTAACAATGCCACTCTTTTTATCAGTCTTTACACATTGACGCCCCATAACCCATTCAAGAGCGGGTTTACCATTAACGATATAGCTATAAGCTTCCTTAGGTATATCTGTCATTGTGATATTGCTATTGTAAATAACAGTTGATTTATCTTTTTCTTTACCTGCTTTTGCGAATTTCATTTCTGTAACGTAATAGAATTTCTTAGGATTAGAGATCTCTGTAAATTTTGGATTACCCTTTTTAAAGGTCACGGGATAAGGTTCCACATCTTCATAATTTACATGCAAATGACCCAATTCACGCCCAGCTGTTACAAACTTCCAAAAATCTTCAGCATTCTTTACACAAGGGATACGAGGCAATTCTTTAGAGAGGTTATCAGCATAACGAGCACGGTAATCTTCCGAATGTAAAATCCCATAAACATAATAGAACAAATCATCTTTTGTTATGGTTTGATTAGGATAAGCGGCTTTAAAATGT
>NZ_JBHILS010000151.1:0-555 GCF_042193385.1 Bartonella sp. TT119HLJHH
AGCAATATTTTTCAAGAAATTGCAAAAGCGGCTTTTGAAAGCAAAAAAGCAGAGTTGAAAAATGAAGGTAAAAACGGCCGCTGGTTTTCTCCACTAGAGTTGCACGTGATTCCACACATAGGCAGCCTATCTATAGAAAAATTAACGGCTAATATCATTCGCAATGTTCTCTCACCCCTTTGGCATGAAAAAGCAGATACAGCACGAAAAGCGTTAAACCGTATTAACATTTGCTTGAAATATGCGGCGGCTCTTGGTTTGGAAGTTGATCTACAAGCTTGTATGAAAGCACGCGCCCTTTTGGGAAAACCCCGTGCTACACCAACAAATATTCCTGCTATGCCATGGCAAGAAGTTCCGGCATTTTATCAGAGCTTGGATGATAATATCCTTTCAAATTTAGCACTGAAGCTCTTGATTTTGACTGGAGTACGGTCGTATCCATTGCGCTATTTGCGTCTCGAACAAATAGATAAAGATATATGGACGATACCAAAAGAAAACATGAAAGGTATTGTAGGGAAAGTTTCAGACTTTCGCGTGCCACTAAGTGAT
>NZ_JBHILS010000152.1:0-552 GCF_042193385.1 Bartonella sp. TT119HLJHH
GCTGTTAAAGTATTGTTTAAGCAGCCATGCAAATGAACCTTCAACAAGTTTACCAGTTTTTGATTTAGGAAGTATAAGCCCTTGTAACTCGGCAAGTGCGCTTTTGTAGTTATCAACAAACTCTTGCGTTCCATAGGTACCGCGTATTCTAATGCGTTTGCCATGACCAATACGTACATACCATACAATTTTGCCATGTTGAGTAATTTGTTTAACGAGATGAGGAGGACGTGGTTTAGGCATGGTATTTTACATCTTAGAGAGTGCGGTTTCGTAATATTCATTCTTTGACAAATCTAAAAGTTTGTCTGGGTGGTTAACTGAATTTGGTATTGGAATATCGGATTTAAGATAGATAAGCAGTTCACCAGTAGGTTTGATTTCTACGAGTTCACAACCTTGTTTTTTAGCTTCTCTTAAAGCGCGTGCAATGGCTGGTTGCGTTATAGCAGCTGGACGAGGCGCCATATCTTTTCTCCTTACATTGAGATGCAATTCACGTGTGGCGTGAATCACGCATTACTTGAAAGTGTTAAGAAGGGTGGGGGTGCT
>NZ_JBHILS010000153.1:0-545 GCF_042193385.1 Bartonella sp. TT119HLJHH
AGCAAATTGAAGTTTCTTTTAGATGGAGAAATTTCTAAAGGTTCAACAGAAGCGATCACTGGCAACCAACTTTATTCAATGAATCAAACAGTTGCGACGTATTTTGGTGGAGGCGCTGGATATGAGAATGGAAAATGGGTTGCCCCCACATTCAAACTTAAAACTATCAATGAAGATGGTAGTACTGGTGAGGAAAAGGTTTACAATAGTGTAGCGGAAGCACTTTCTGATATTAGTAGTTCTGTCACGAATGTTCATAATGATGTAACCAATGTTGTCAGTGATAGCCTTGCCAAGCAGGATGAAAAGACAAAAGTTATCAATATTGGTACAGAAGTAGAAGGTACAGAACTCAATATTGCAAATAAGGACAAAGTAGATCGGACGCTTTCCGGTGTGAAGGAAGCGGTGAGAGGTAATGAAGCTGTTAATAAAGATCAGCTTGATAAAAGTTTAGAGAAGCTTTCTAGCAGCCTTCAGTCTGATGATTCAGCTGTTGTTCATTACGATAAACAGGCAGATGGTAAAACTGATTATAGCAGTGT
>NZ_JBHILS010000154.1:0-536 GCF_042193385.1 Bartonella sp. TT119HLJHH
CACTTTAAAATTGAAGGTTTTGGCAGTAGCGAAATCTTGGAAAGTCTTACCTTTGATGGTGTGAATGTTTTACCAAAAACAAAGCTTGTTGCTAACACCAAAGGCACCCTTGAAGGAAGCTTTACCATTCCTAAAAACATTACGGCTGGCACAAAAAATGTTGTGGCACGGGGAAAAGGTGGAACAATTGCAACGGGGCTTTTTACAGGTCAAGGTGTGATTGATGTGAAAGTGATGCGGCGCACCACCACGGTGAAAATATGGACACAAGTGGACCCACAAGCGCAAGTCTTTACCCCTGATGCAACACGGCAAATCACCGGTATTGACTTTCATCTTTGCAAAATCGGTAATGAGAACCATGATTTGGTGATTGATTTGGTCACTACAGAAAACGGTTATCCGACCGCCGATATTCAAGCACAAAGCTTTTATTCTATGAAGGGCGCAAAGCTAGGGTGGGCAGAGGCACGCTATGATGTACCACTCCTTGTGATGGATGACCGTTTAACGGCTTTTGTCATTAAAACCGATGA
>NZ_JBHILS010000155.1:0-535 GCF_042193385.1 Bartonella sp. TT119HLJHH
TATATTGAAAGTGAAGATAATCTCTCTCATGAAGGTAATTGCTGGGTGTATAATAAAGCTCGGGTCTTTCAAAATGCACGCGTCTTTGGAAATGCTAAAGTAAAAAGCTTTTTTGTTGATGTCTATGGTAATGCTCAAATTTATGGGAATGCTATTTTTGAAGGTATGACATTAAAGGACAATGCAAAGCTGTCTGGTAATGCGCATGCTAACAACGCCGTTGTAATTGAAGGCAATGCACAAATTTATGATAACGCCCGTGTCACTGATCATGCTCATATTTCCGATAATGCTGTCATTTGTGATGATGCCCATGTCGGAGGCAATGCAAAAATAAGTGGCTCTGCTTATATCTGTGATGAATCACGTGTTTTTGATGATGCCGTTATTTGTGATGCTCTTATCTCTGGTTCTTCATATATTCATAGCAATGCCTCTTTAACAGCTAATGAAGATATCTGTGATGATGCATATCCTGAGTTTGGTAGCGAAGATGATTATTATCGTCATGAGTATTATGCTGATTTTGAAGGGT
>NZ_JBHILS010000156.1:0-533 GCF_042193385.1 Bartonella sp. TT119HLJHH
ATGCAAGCCTCTCATGCCGTTGGCTCTTCGATAAAATCGGGAGGTGACACCACTGTCATTGCAGGGCAGGATGGCAAACCGCATGATCTTAGCATCACAGGCAGTTCCATTGCGGCTGATGGCAAGGTATGGCTGAAAGCCAGCAACGATATTCTCATCAATAATGCAGAGGATAGCTTACATTATGAGATGTCGTATCACAAAGAGGGTGGGGTGTTTAGTAGCAGCAAATCTGAGCATAACAAGATGGATGTGCGCCAAGTTGTGGGGTCAAGCATAACAGGGGGTGAAGGCATTGCCATTGACTCAGGCAACAACACGGAAGTTGTAGCCTCGACGCTCATAGCCGGTAAGGCAGAGGAAACGTCAGGAGAGAAAGCACTAGAAGAACAGGCAAAAGCGGATATTACCATTCACTCTGGGGAAAAGATTACTATCAAAGGCGCCCAAGAGCACTTGGATCAGCAAGCACAATCGTCATCAAGTGGCTTTTTGCATGAGAAATCGTCCGATACATCTCAATCGCATACCAC
>NZ_JBHILS010000157.1:0-532 GCF_042193385.1 Bartonella sp. TT119HLJHH
TTCTTGACACTGCGCTGTGGTATGACAGCACCTGGACGACAAATCGGCAAGTTTTTCTCTTTAAAAGTATAACACCAGTTACCTCTCCCTTTATAGTGGAATCCTGCTTGGATCATGCAAGCATAAGTTGTTGCTTTAGCATTAATGCTCTGCTGTTGGTTTTCTGGAAAAACATCATAAGGCGTTGGCATACCACATTCTAACAAGGCTTTTCCTACCTCAGTAAAATCAGTAACACTATTTTTCTCCCACATACTCAAATACCCTGGAGGAGGCTTATCGATGTTACATCCAGCTACACTAACCAAAACTATTCCGCTTAATAATTTCAAGATTTGTTTCATTTTTTCCTCCCTGAATATTTTGAATAAATTGGCGTACGATTAGATGAACCATAGCGCGATGTACACGCATAACCTGCATGACCATAACAAGCATGAACACTGGGGTAGCCCTTAAATATTTGCCCTCTCTCTTTCCAGGGACCACTTCCAGGAGGTATTTGCTCAAAAGTGTAAGGATTTTTGCCAAT
>NZ_JBHILS010000158.1:0-531 GCF_042193385.1 Bartonella sp. TT119HLJHH
AAGTGTCGTTGAGCCTCCAGAGTTGACTTCTGATTTATGATGCATGGTAGCATCACCGTGTTCATCATGGTAATGGGTTTCTGCTGAACCGATCGTCAAGTTGCCTTCTTCTGTAGCCATGGCAAGATCACCTCCGGTGGTGATCCCCACCCCGGAAGCGGTGATATTTTGTTTAGCAATCACCGTTGCATTACCACCAGCAGAAAGCGCCTCGGTGTTTAAAACGGTCTCCACGCCGTCAACCGTTGTGCGCCCTGCATCTAAACGAATATTCTTCTCCGCAAGGATAACAGCATCACCACCCGCCGCAAAATGCCCCCCTTGACTGAGGATATCCCCGCCATGCACATGCAATTGGTGGTTTGCCGCAATCCGCCCTGAATTGGTTATTGTGGAATTGCTCGTATTTTGGCTGGTGATATTGACATCATCGCCCATGATCAAAGCCCCAGCAGAAACAAAGGAGGCTCTGTCTTTTTCAGGGATGTAAAGCACCGGTGCATAAACATCCATGCCCTTGACCTGTTGGCG
>NZ_JBHILS010000159.1:0-531 GCF_042193385.1 Bartonella sp. TT119HLJHH
GAGAAGTCGATATCTTAGAAGAGCGTCTGGAAAAACTTAAAATTGAAGGCTCTTTAGAGCAGCCAACATCAGAACATCTGCCCTCTCCTTCTCCAAGAAGATCTCAGACAGCACAGCCTCAAAAGAAGCCATTCAGAACAATGATGAATCCTTATATGCGAGGGGATTGGAGGTAATTTGTGGGTGAAACTTTAGAACCAATTAACAGCAAAATTGAGAGACTTGAAAACTTAAAAAGGCGGCGTGAACAAATTGAAGAAGCTCTTTATTCGAGAGCACAATCGGTACGCCATGGCGATAAGCAAGTCAGCAACCGCTCTGTTGAGGAACTGCGCAGAGCGCTTGAGATGCTGAACACACAAATAGCCAACCTTAAAGGGCGCAAGCGTTCACGCGTTTTCTATTTTAATATATCACGAGGCTATTAATGGCTGGTTTTTTCAATAAACTCACAGGCTTTTTTAAAATTTCTCGTCAACACAATCCCCATTTTGAAGCGGCAAGCAAAAGCCGCCGTATGGGTGGTTTTGA
>NZ_JBHILS010000016.1:0-25663 GCF_042193385.1 Bartonella sp. TT119HLJHH
TCTTCCCATGATCAACGTGACCAATCGTACCAATATTAACATGCGGTTTTGTTCGTTCAAACTTGCTCTTCGCCATTTGAGCTCTCCATTTTCCGTCCAAGCCAAGGACTAAGTTAAAAATTAATTACCAACCTGAAATTACGCGTATTTCTTTTGAATCTCCAAAGCAACAGCCGAAGGTACAGGCTCGTAATGATCAAACTGCATTGTATACTGCGCACGCCCCTGACTCATAGAGCGAAGAGTATTCACATAACCAAACATATTTGCCAAAGGAACCATTGCATTCACAACCGTTGCAATACCACGCGCTTCAGTTCCTGAAATCTGTCCCCGACGAGAATTGAGATCACCAATAACATCACCAACATAATCATCTGGCGTAACAACTTCCACCTTCATGATCGGCTCAAGAAGCTGTGCACCAGCCTTCTTTGCTCCATCACGAAAAGCTGCACGAGCAGCAATCTCAAAAGCCAAAACCGAAGAATCAACATCGTGATAGCCACCATCAATGAGAGTCGCCTTTACACCAAGCATAGGAAAGCCCGCAAGAGGACCTGACCCCATAACACTCTCAATTCCCTTCTGAACGCCGGGAATATATTCTTTAGGAACAGCACCGCCAACAATCTTTGACTCAAAAATAAAGTCATCACCATCATGAGGCTCAAAAACAATTTTCACGCGAGCAAATTGACCAGCACCACCCGATTGTTTCTTATGCGTATAATCAATTTCCGCCATTTTAGTAATTGACTCACGATAAGCAACTTGAGGCTGCCCAACATTTGCTTCAACCTTAAACTCACGCCGCATACGGTCAACAATAATATCAAGATGAAGCTCACCCATTCCAGCTATAATAGTCTGACCAGATTCCTCATCCGATTTAACACGAAATGAAGGATCTTCAGCCGCTAGACGGTTAAGAGCAATACCCATTTTTTCTTGATCTGCTTTTGTTTTCGGTTCAATTGCAATCTCAATAACAGGCTCTGGAAATTCCATCCTCTCCAAAATAACAGGCTTCAAAGGATCACAAAGAGTGTCCCCTGTTGTCGTCTCCTTAAGTCCTGCAAGAGCAACAATATCACCAGCAAAAGCTTCTTCAATATCCTCACGAGAATTTGAATGCATTTGAAGCATACGCCCCAAACGCTCTTTCTTCTTTTTCACAGTATTCTCAAGAGAAATACCTTTCTGAACTTTACCTGAGTAAATACGACAAAACGTCAATGAACCAACAAAAGGATCATTCATAATTTTAAAAGCAAGCATAGATAGCGGAGCATCATCAGAAGATTCGCGTGTCGTCTCAGCCTCAGTCTTTACATCAATACCCTTAATCGCCGGAATATCAACTGGAGAAGGAAGATAGGAAACAACAGCATCCAAAAGTGGCTGCACCCCCTTGTTTTTAAAAGCCGTACCACAAAGAACCGGATGAAACTGAACTTCCACTGTCCCCCTACGAATGAGAGAAACAAGCTGCTCGTTGGTTGGCATAACACCCTCCAAATAAGCCTCTGTCGCAGCTTCATCAACCTCCACAGCCATCTCAATCAATTTCTCGCGATATTCTTCAGCTTTCTCTTTTAAATCTGAGGGAATTTCACTTATCACCGCCGAGGCACCAATAGAACCATCCCACTTTAAAGCTCTCATTTCTACAAGATCAACAACACCTTCAAAGTCATTTTCAGCACCAATCGGCAACTGCAAAACAAGCGCTTTAGCACCCAACCGAGAACCAACCATTTCCACACTGCGATAGAAGTCAGCTCCTATTTTGTCCATCTTATTAACAAAAACCATACGAGGCACACGATATTTCTCGGCTTGCCGCCAAACAGTTTCCGTCTGAGGCTCCACACCAGCATTTGCATCCAACAAAGCTATTGCACCATCAAGAACACGCAAAGAGCGCTCAACTTCAATCGTAAAATCAACGTGCCCTGGCGTATCAATAATATTAAAGCGACGCTTCCGACCGTCCTGCCCTTCCCAAAACGTCGTTGTCGCAGCAGACGTAATCGTAATACCGCGCTCCTGCTCCTGCTCCATCCAATCCATTGTAGAAGCACCATCATGGGTCTCGCCAATTTTATGATTCTTACCGGTATAGAACAGAATACGCTCAGTCATCGTAGTCTTACCAGCATCAATATGCGCCATAATACCAAAATTACGATAATCTTCAATTTTATATTCGCGAGCCATTATATTTGCCTTAGTTTAAAACTTCTACCAGCGATAGTGAGAAAAAGCACGATTAGCTTCAGCCATACGATGAACATCTTCACGCTTTTTCACGGCAGAACCACGATTATTAGCAGCATCCATCAATTCACCAGATAAACGCTCAACCATCGTCGTTTCATTTCGACCACGCGCCGCCGCAATTAACCAACGAATAGCAAGAGCCTGACGACGATCAGGACGAACATCAATCGGAACTTGATAAGTAGCACCACCAACACGGCGTGAACGAACCTCAATATGAGGAGCAACATTCTCTAAAGCCCGATGAAATAGAGCCACAGGATCTGTTTTTACTCTTTTTTCCACAGAATCAAGCGCACCATAAACAATACGCTCTGCAACTGATTTTTTACCATCAAACATAATGGCATTCATAAATTTCATAATAACCAAATCACCAAATTTGGGATCTGGATTAATCTCACGTTTTTCTGCTCTATGACGACGGGACATTGGCTTTGTCTCTCAATATTATTTTGGACGCTTTGCGCCATACTTTGAACGACGCTGTTTACGATTCTTGACACCCTGAGTATCAAGCAAACCACGAATAATGTGATAACGAACTCCTGGCAAATCTTTCACACGACCACCACGAATCATCACAACAGAGTGCTCTTGAAGATTATGTCCCTCTCCAGGAATATAACCAATCACCTCAAATCCATTCGTCAAGCGAATTTTAGCAACTTTACGAAGAGCAGAATTAGGTTTCTTCGGCGTTGTTGTATAAACACGCGTACAAACACCACGCTTCTGCGGATTCGACTGCAGAGCAGGAACCTTATTACGTTTAACTGGCACCACACGCGGCTTACGAATCAACTGATTTACGGTAGGCATGCAACCTTCCTCTTTTCGATCTATATTCTTCTCACCCAATCGGGCTTTTCTATTTTTATTTCCATCCACCCCAACAGAATCGGAACAGATATCTAAGTCTACACACAAAATCGGGCACGCCTGCAAAAAACAGTTCACCCGACCATAAGCAGAGAAGGCAATAGCCTTTTGCACTAGGATTTGCTTTTAATCTTCTTAACACCTGTGAATAATCTTCCGGCTCATATCCAAAACACCTGATTACACCCACATCGGTTATGTCCATCTCTAATAGCGAGAACACGTACATTCGTCAAGAACTAAACAGCAGAAAGTTTTTTAAAATTAAAATAAATTAAATTTTAAAGCTTTAAATTTGCTTTTACCGCTACTCTTGATAAATCAATTTACCATAGTAATATCCCCTATAAATAAAAAAAGTAGCGATATGACTGTACTAAAACATAAATGCAGTAAATTGGATTGCATATTTTATATCTAATGATGAGCGCCATGAAAATAGCAACGTGGAATATTGCCGGAATAAAAGCACGACATGAAACATTATGTCAATGGCTGCAGCAAAGCCAGCCGGACATAGTCTGTTTACAGGAAATTAAAAGTATTGATGAAAATTTTCCACGCGATGCAATTGAAAATTTAGGTTACCATATAGAAACACACGGACAAAAAAGTTTTAATGGCGTTGCGATTCTCTCTAAAAAAACACCAGATGAAGTGATCCGTCGATTACCAGGCAATGATAATGATAAACAAACACGTTACATTGAAGCTGTTTATTCAACAAACAAAGGTGTTATTCGTGTTGCATCTCTCTATTTGCCAAATGGCAATCCTATCGAGAGTGAAAAATATTCCTACAAGATAGAATGGATGGAAAGATTATATACACATGCAAAATCATTGCTTGCGTATGAAGAGCCTCTTATCCTAGCGGGTGATTATAATGTAATTCCCACCCCATTAGATGCAAAAAATCCTCAAGAATGGTATCAAAATGCTTTATTTCTTCAAAAAACAAGAAAAGCATTCCAACGTATTCTTCATTTAGGTCTTTACGATGCTATCCGGAATGTCACCGATACGCCCTCCTACAGTTTTTGGGATTTCCAAGCTGGGGCATGGCCTAAAAATAATGGGATTCGCATTGATCATTTATTATTATCACCAGAAGCTGTTGATCATCTTATTGGCGCTCATAGTCAGACAGACGTAAGGGGATATCAAAAACCATCTGACCACGTTCCTGTTTGGGTTCACCTTAATATCAATTAAAAAATATAGCCCTCATTTTATAAGATAACAAAAAAATTCCACTCAGAATAATAACTATGCTACAGCATATTAAAGATTATATCTTAAACAACTACAATAAATAAATGGAGGACATAAATGAAGAAATCATTATTAATGCTTATTGCAGCAACGGCCATTGGATTCTCAAGTTTCGCGCATGCTGAACATGATACTCTTGAAAAAATAAAACGAACAGGGGAAATTACTTTAGGTGTCCGTGAATCATCTGGTTTAGCCTACGCCCTTGGTAATAATAAATATGTAGGTTTTCATACAGAAATGGCAGAACGGATCATTGGTGATATCTCAAAAAAAATTGGTAAACCAATTAAAATTCATTATCTTCCCATCACTTCTCAAAATAGAATTCCTCTCTTAAAAAATAATACTTATGATTTTGAGTGCGGCTCAACAACAAATGATATTGCCCGCAGTAAAGAAGCAGCATTCGCTTATACGACATATGTTGAAGAAGTTAGAATTGCTGTAAAGAAAAACTCTAACATTAAATCTCTTGACGATTTAAATGGAAAAACAGTTGCAACGACCACCGGTACAACATCTGTCCAACTTATTCGTAAAAACAAACGTGCAAAAAACATTAACTTTAAGGTCATCAAAGGAAAAGATCACGGAGATAGCTTCTTATTATTAGAATCTGGTCGTGCTGATGCATTTGTTATGGATGCCTCAATTCTTGCTGGACATATTGCAAAATCAAAAAATCCATCTGATTATGTCATTCTTGACACCGTACTTTCAGTTGAACCCATCGCCTGCATGCTCAGATTGCATGACAAAAAACTTGAACAAGCAATCAACGATAGTATCGTCCGTCAGATTAAAGACGAATCACTTGAAAAGCTTTACAATAAGTGGTTTATGAAGCCGATTCCACCTGCTAATACTGTTATGAACCTTCCCTTATCAAAACAAACGAGATATGCTTGGGATCACCCAAACAATAAGCCTCGGGAAAGCTACACAGAAAAAGATTTATAGAATAAAGAAAGAAGAACCACACTCTTTAAAAATTGAGTGTGGTTTATATTTTAGTTCACTTTTTGATAAATTCCGCCTATGTAGATACGGTTGATTTATTGTCTTATTTGTGAATGACTAATTTGAGGGAATATCAATTAATGGACTTTTCTTTCCTTTGTAGAGATGACCTTACTCAAACACTGGTAGCAGGATGCTTGGGAACTCCTGGCGTGAATCATACCTATTTAGATACACTTCTCGATGGCTTAAAAAATACAATTATATTGTCCATCACTTCACTTATATTAGCTGTATTATGTGGTATTATTATAGGAACAATGCGCACTTTACCTAATACTTCCATAATCAATTGTGTATTTCGCACTATCGGTGCTATCTGGGTAGAGATTATGCGTAACATTCCCCTCCTTGTACAGGTATTTTTATGGTATTTTGTTGTTCCTAAGGTCTATCCACCAGCGATGAAATTTTCCCCTATTCTCTTAATAACATGCGCATTGGGATTCTTTACATCTGCGCGCATTGCTGAACAGGTTCGTTCAGGCATTGAAGCTATTCCTTCTGGACAACGCTATGCTGCTATGGCAATGGGATTTACAACTTATCAAAGTTATCTCTATATTATACTGCCGCGTGCTATGCGCACAATTATGCCCCCGCTTACTTCAGAAGCAATGGGCATTGTAAAAAATTCATCTATAGCATTCGCCGTTTCAATAAATGAGCTCATGCAATTTCAATACCAAACAATTGAAGAGGTAAGTCATGTTTATGAAAACTATTTGCTTGTTACGATTCTTTATATTCTTATAGCCTTATTCATATTTATTGTGATGACAGTTATTGAACAAATACTCAAAATTCCTAATTTTCAAACAAAGGAAAATTGAATATGATAAATTTCATAAGCTCTCAGTTTGGACACTATTTTCCTTTCAATTTTTCCGACTTTGATTTTTCCTTTTTCACTTTTGATGTATTTCGTTCTTACATTTTATCAGGTTTACTCTTCAGCGTTTTTCTAACTCTTTTTGCAACGGTATTAGGATTTATTTTCGGAACGCTTTTAGCAATCATGCGCCTTTCTTCCATAAAACTTCTTTCTTGGTTTGCAATCGTTTACATAACAGCTATGCGTTCAATACCACTTGTGATGGTTATCTTATGGTTTTTCGTGCTTCTGCCTTTTTTAACGGGAGCATCCATCGGTGCAAATAAATCAGCACTCATTACCTTTACCGCATTTGAAACTGCTTATTTTGCTGAAATTATGCGTGCTGGCATAAATTCAGTTCCACAAGGACAAAAATATGCGGGGCAAGCTCTTGGAATGACATATTGGCAAAGTATGTACATTGTCATTCTTCCTCAAGCCTTTAGAGATATGCTTCCAGTCTTTTTAACACAAGTCATCATCCTTTTTCAGGATACAACCCTTGTTTATGCCATCAGTGGTCATAGTCTTTTGAATGGTTTTGATATTGCTGCTAATAATTTTGGTGTAAAGCAAGAAGCTTACATCTTAGCAGCTATTTTCTATTTTGTTATCTGTTTTACACTGTCACAAATAGTTTTGTATTTACAAAAAAAAGTGTCCATTATTCGCTAACGGGGAAAAAAATGTCTACTCATATGATCGAAATAAAAAATGTTTCTAACTGGTATGGCGAAGTTAAAGTTCTTAAAAACTGTACAACCAACATTAATAAAGGAGAAGTTGTTGTCGTTTGTGGTCCATCAGGATCAGGGAAGTCAACACTCATTAAAACCATTAACGCTCTAGTCCCTTTTCAAAAAGGTGAAATTTGGATTAATGGAATACCAGTTCATTCAAAACAAACGAATCTGCCTAAATTGCGGAGTCAGGTGGGAATGGTATTTCAACACTTCGAACTTTTTCCACATTTATCTGTCACAGAAAATTTGACAATTGCACAAATTAAAGTCTTAAAGCGGAGCAAAAAAGAAGCACTTGAACGCGGTTTGTTGTATCTTGAACGCGTTGGACTCATTGAACATAAAGATAAGTATCCTGGTCAACTTTCCGGAGGGCAACAACAACGTGTTGCTATTGCACGTGCCTTAACCATGGATCCACTTGTTATGCTTTTTGATGAACCAACATCTGCTCTAGATCCTGAAATGGTAGGTGAAGTACTCGATGTCATGATTAGCTTAGCAGAAGAAGGGATGACAATGATTTGTGTAACACATGAAATGGGTTTTGCACAAAAAGTCTCGGAGCGTGTTATTTTCATAGATCAAGGAACAATTCTTGAAGACTGTTCGTCTAAAGAATTCTTTTCTGATCCGCAAGCGCGAACACCAAGAACACAAGAATTTTTGTCTAAAATCCTAAGTCATTAACCATTATATTATCACCAAAAACTATCTCTATTATGAAATTGGATATAAGAAGGAAGAGTTTAATATCAGATGGAAGAATGTAAAAAATATTACAATCAGAGATTTAAAAACTGTTATTTTTTAAAATATCAGAAACAAGTGAAATTACTGTACGTCTCTCAAATTCATTACAAAGAGTAAAAGGCGAATCCAGTTTCTATCTTTTACGTTAGCTTTTTTATAGGCTGCAGTTAACATTGCCATTCCGCAAATAATTTTTCCTTCTTGAAGAAACATATTTCCAAGCATTGTTTGAACAAAAGGATTTCCTTTTTTTTGCTGAGAGTTGAAACTATCGTGGCTTGTATAGAATTTTTCTCCCTTCCCTCTCCCTTTAAAAATATTTTTCCTAAATGGTACTGAGCTTTAGGATTTCCATAGTTTACCGCAGCCTGCATATAAAGATGAGCAGCATAAGAAGGATCAGGTTTCACAGGTGATTGAGGAATACCTTTTTTATATATCCGGCAAGTTTAATCAATGCATCAGAAACATAACTTTCATCTTCTGAACCAAGATCTGTACCTTTTTCAAAGATATATGCAAAAAAATGATATGCCTTGTAATCATCTTTAGGAACACCATCACCCTTTGCATAGATGTAGCCAAGTTTCCAATTCGCACCGATATGGCCCCTCTTAGCAGCACAACGGAGTGCTGGAATAGCTTGATTGATATATCCATTTTATAAGCAGACATGCCACGTTTCAAAAAATAAAACGAACTATCATTGGCTTCTTGCAAGCTATTAACATCTACTGCATTAACAGTAGAAAAAAATCCCCCTCACGTCACAACAATCGTGGCTTTTTTCCATATCTGAAGCTTTTGATCATTTCCCCCTATCTCAATTTTAATTGTTATATCTGTTACAAATTTCTTTGTAGATATTTAAACTCTTCTTTTTAGTAAGAAAAATGAAAGATTTTAAAGTAAAAATTTAAAAAGAAAAAACAAATAGATAAAAACCATCCCAAATGTTCGATAAAATTAAGTATCCATTTTTATATATAACAAATTGATTTTTAAATATAAATCATCATTCTATATTTTGTAACACATCCTTTAACATTCTAGGATTTATCGACCTTAAAATTTTATACGTATGAGCAAAAATCGTTCAATAAAATAACGTGCATTAAACAGCAACTTGAGAATGAAGAGAATACATGATGAATGATAAGCGTTTAAGTATAAAAAACAATACGAAAGATGGATAAATATAATGATGATAGTTAACTTATAACTTCACAACTACCTTACCACCTTAAAGATGAAGTTTTTTGTCTCCGCCAATCTATAAACAATACAGCTTTTTGTTTAACAGATTGCACCTGACATCATTTCACATGGGATTAGTTCATACTTTACACACAAGTTCTACCTTAGAATACTCACCACTACATACAAAAAAATACCACATGTGTAATTTACATACCTTCTATTGCTACTCTAAATGATGATATTTTATAGTAATAAAGCAAGAAATTGATTTATAATTATAATTTTCCTTTTTGCACTTTGAATGAGTCCCTCGAATATCGTAAGATTCTCTCATTCCAAATCTGTTCCATGTTAAATCACTCAAAACCATCCGCTTGCACATTACAAGTAGAGAGAGCTATGTGGATAAAAACTCTGTGTAAGAAAGAACTAAAAATGCCTCTTATGAACGGTCTGAGCTAAGAGTTGTCCGGATTGGACAGAATGGTGCCGGCGCTTGTTACTTCACAAGCATAAAGAAAGGAAGCTCAATGGATTTACCGTTATACCATTCATGATCTACGTCGTGGAATAGGCTTGGATGCCTTAAAAGATGTCTCTTTAATGATAAACATAAAACAATGGATTTCAGTAGAGATTTTATGATCGTTCATGAAAAACTAACAAAAGAAAAGTTTCCTTTAAAGAAGATCTATACCAGCCCTACTGGTATGCAATTATCTATCAAAAAAATAAAAAGTTGAAATCAATCTAACCGCTCTAAAGCAACAAATATTTTTTTCTGCGCTGCACGCAGTTCTACAACCCTGTTCCGCTCACGCTCAACAATTTCTGCTTTTGCATTTGCTATAAATTTGGGGTTGTTTAACTTAAGCGATATTTTTTCAATATCTTGTTCAATTTTACTGACATCCTTCCTCAAACGAACACGCTCAGCCTCCAAATCAATCAACTGTCCTAATGGTAAACAAAAAACAGCCTCTCCCAAAATCATTTGTGCTGATACTTCCGGAACTTTATCAGAGAAATCAATAACTTCAATACGCGCTAATTTTTTAAGAAGTGCATCATAACGCTTTACACGCTCTCGCGTTACTTCCCCTCCTTCAACAACAATAAGAGGTGCCTGTGTAGCCACTGGAATATTCATTTCAAAACGTACAGCCCTAATCCCTGTGACGACATCAATAAGCCAATTGATATCATCAGCAGCTTCTTCATCTATCAATGTTTCCTCTGGCCATTTTGTCAATGCGAGCATATCCTCACGCTTGACGGCTTGCGTTTCTGTAAGAGACCACAACTCTTCCGTCATATAAGGCATAAAAGGATGAAGAAGTTTATAAACTTCATCTAAAACCCAAGCAGTACAAGCTTGAGCCTCATTTTTAGCCTCTTCATTTTTCCCCTGAAAAATAGGTTTGAGAAGCTCCAAATACCAATCACAGAGTGTATTCCAAATGAAACGGTAAAGAATGGCAGCTGACTCATTAAATTTATAGTGTTCAATACCAGTCGTCACTGCTGAAATTGTTTTAGAGAGCTCCGTTAAAATCCAACGATTAAGCGCCAGTTTTGCTTGTTCTGGTTTAAAAGCTGGATCATGCTTCACACCATTCATCTGTGCAAATCGAGTAGCATTCCACAATTTCGTAGCAAAATTACGATAACCAGCAATACGGGAAACATCAAGTTTTACATCACGACCTTGTGCTGCCATAATAGCTAAAGTAAAACGAAGTGCATCAGCACTATACTGATCAATAAGCTCTAAGGGATCAATAATATTTCCCTTTGATTTTGACATCTTTGCACCCTTTTGATCCCGCACAAGAGCATGCACATAAACCGTTGGGAAAGGAACGTCACCCATAAAGTGAAGTCCCATCATCATCATACGAGCAACCCAGAAAAAAATAATATCAAATCCTGTCACAGATAAAGATGTTGGGTAAAAAGTAGATAATTCAGTCGTTTTATTTGGCCATCCTAATGTTGAAAAAGGCCAAAGAGCTGATGAAAACCAAGTATCTAAAACATCCGGATCACGGATTAATTCAACAACCTCACCATAATGAGCAAAAGCTGAATCTAAAGCCTCTTTTTCACTTTTTTCAACAAAAACCGTTCCATCAGGACCATACCAAGCAGGAATCTGATGTCCCCACCATAATTGGCGAGAAATGCACCAAGGTTGAATATTTTGCATCCAATTGAAATAAGTCTTTTTCCAGTTATCAGGAACGAACTGCGTTTTTCCTTGTTGAACAGCCTCTATCGCTGGCTTTGCTAATTCAGCAGCATGAACATACCATTGATCTGTCAAAAAAGGCTCAATAGGGACACCACTGCGATCTCCATGAGGAACCATATGGGTATGATCATCAACAGAAGCTAAATATCCCTGTTCTTCCATCAAAGAAACAATCTTCTGGCGAGCAACAAAACGATCAGATTTATCGAGGTCTTCTACTAACATTTTCAATTCATCTGATAAAATCAACCCATCGAAAAATTCTTCATTTTCACGAAGAAAAATCTCGGCTTTCTGAGTAAAAATATTGATCAAGCGTAAGTGATTACGCTGTCCTACTTCAAAGTCATTAAAGTCATGAGCTGGTGTGATTTTTACAGCACCACTTCCAGCTTCAGGATCAGCATGCGTATCACCAACAATTAATAACCTACGACCAACAAGCGGCAAAAGAGCATTTTTACCGATAAGATTTTTATAACGCTCATCTTCAGGATTAACAGCAATTCCTGTATCACCAAGCATTGTTTCTGGTCGTGTTGTCGCCACTGTTATAAAAGTTGTCGCATCATTTGGATCAAAAGTTTTACCCTCAAGTGGATATCTAAAGTGCCACAAATGTCCTTGAACTTCTTTTTGCTCAACTTCAAGATCTGAAATAGCTGTCAACAATTTAGGATCCCAATTGACGAGGCGCTTATCCCTATATATCAACCCTTGCCTATAAAGCGTGACAAAGACTTCACGAACAGCCTGCGACAACCCCTCATCCATTGTAAACCGCTCACGCGACCAATCACATGAAACCCCAAGGCGGCGCAACTGGTTTGCAATAACGCCTCCAGTTTCATAACGCCATTCCCAAATACGCTCAATAAACTTTTCTCTCCCCATTTCTTGACGCGTTGGCTCTTGGCGTTCTGCAAGTTGACGCTCCACTACCATTTGCGTAGCAATCCCAGCATGATCCATACCAGGCTGCCACAACACATTTCTTCCACGCATCCGCTGAAATCTAACTATTATATCTTGAATTGTCGTATTAAGCGCATGCCCCATATGAAGTGAGCCTGTAACATTAGGAGGTGGAAGCATAACACAAAAAGGTTCTGCACCACTTTTAGAACCCGCTCCCGCTTTAAAAGCCCCACGAGTCTCCCATCTCTTTGCAACCCGTTGCTCTATAGAGGAAGCATCATAGTTTTTTTCTAACATTCTATCCATCCATAACGGCCGCTAAAAAACACAATAAACACCATATATGATCAAAAACCGATCAGAATCTCGTGAATCTCAGCCTTTCACTCGAGAGCTCGCAAAATCGCAAACAAAATTCCCATAAAATGAAAAACATAAAAATAATGTAAAAAATAATTAAGATGCTTTTTTAATCGCCTTCACAATTTCTTCACGCAAAATATCTTCCAGCAAAATAGGCAATTTAGACTGCAACCATTCTGCTATAGCCGGACGCAACACATCCTTAGCAATCTTTTCTGCAGAAGAAATACAATATGCAGACAATTCCACATGACCATCCCTTCCAGCTTCTGATTGTGATTTCCTTATCTCATCTTCATATTCTTTTGCTTTATAAACAGAATTCCGTTCTTCAGAAGAAAGCTTCATCTTTTGCATATCCATACCAACTGTATTATTTTCTGCCTCTATATCCTCTTTCTCTTGCGTTATCTTCCCTCCTTGATTTTCAGAAGAAAGACCAATACGATCAGCTAAAGCTTTCATAGCATCATCAACCGATAAGGTTGTATCATAAATACCCTCGGATGCCACTTCTGAAGCATTCACTGCAACATCTTCATTTAAAAAGTGATCAGATTGAACCGCATTTTCTTCGATTATTTCACGAATAGATGTTAAAATTTCATCCATACTTGGCTCACGTAACACGCTTGAACTCTGTACCATACTTTACAACCTCTCAAAGACGCAACAACAAATAGAATCATATTTTCAGTGTATGCAAAAGAATTATAAGATCAACATGCCTCCCACGATATTTTCAAATATGCTTGTCATAAAGAGGGCGCTACACACAGTTTTCTACACTTTATAAAAATAACATCTCGCCGCAATATTTTTCAACATATTCAACTGTTGATTTACTAATCTTTTAAAAACTAAAATAATTTAAGATCAAAAAGCTACTTTTATGCATTATCGGATATATTGAGCTTTTTTTAACCCTAAATAACTTGCAGTCAATTTACCAATAGAAGATTGAACACTATAGCTTGCCACAACAGCATTACGCTCTGCCATTGCAAGCGCAATTTGAGCATTAATCAATTGAGTACGAGAATTTAAAACATCCAATGTCGTTGCCTGCCCTACACGATTCTCTTGCACACGACCTTTAAGAGCAATTTCAGCAGCACGAACGCTTTCACGGTAAGCAATAACAGATGCGCGTGCGCCCTCCAACTGAAACCAAGCAGAAGTAAGCGCTTGTCTCGTATTGCTATGCGCCAAATCGAGTTGAAGTTGTGCCTGTCCAAGCTGTTCCCTCGATTGGCGAATCTGCGCAGACGTACGTCCCCCTTCGAAGATTGGGACACTTACTGACAACCCTATTGATTTAGAAACGCCATCCTCTCCAGGACCACTGTAAATTCGATTATAAGACGCTGTCGCAGAAAAATCGACCTTAGGGAGCAATGCACCTTCTTTTGCCTTTACATTGTAACCACTCGCATCGACTAAATATTTAGCATAAAGGATTGCTGGATGCATAGAAACGCTCATTTGGTAAGCCATATCAAGGTTGGCAGGAAAATCTCTGGCTACGGGAGGGCTTTTTAACTTTTCAGGATCAGAACCAATAACTTGTCGATACACTGCCTCGGCTGCTTTTACATCAGCACGAGCAAGACTCAGTTCTGAAACTGCCACAGAACGCGCTGCTTGAGCTTGAGCAAGATCAACACGCCCTCCCTCACCCACATCAAATTTTGCTTTATCGGAACGAACTTGCTCTTCAAGAGCTGCCAAATTTTCTCTCCGAAGATCGGCAATACGACGTGCCTGATAGACATTAGCATAAGCCGTCACAGTTTCCAGAAAAGTATTTTGTTCAGCATTACGAAGATACTCACGTTGAGCCTGCAACTTAACTTGCGCTGAAGAAAAGATATTTTGCGTGATAAATCCGTCAAATAATCTTTGATTTAATCTCACTCCTATAGATCCAGAAGTGACATAAGGACCTGTAAAAGACTTATTGCGCCCATAGTTCCCAACCCCCTCAACCTGTGGCAATAGCCCCGATCGCGCAATGACAACATCATCACTGGATATACGCACAGCTGCACGTTCACTATTCAACTTAGCATTATATTTATAAGCCTTAGAAAAGGCATCCATCAATGTTTCAGCACAAACAGCCTCTGATAGTAAAACACTCAACACCAGCAATAAACACGCCTGAAACTTCTTGTTTACTCTAAACATAATACACACAATAACAAACCCCAAATAAATTACAAAATTATCTTTTATTCACAAAACAAACAAGCACTAAAACACAAAACCAGGTGTTTTGAAAAAACAAGGAAGAGGCTTTACAGCGAGGTTAAAAGCACGACGAGCCGAGATGATCCCATCTTCTTTTATATAGATTTGTGCAACAGCAGCATTTCCATGCCCTTCAACCACAACAAGACGTCCACAGTCTTTCATTTGATCAAAGATACCTTGAGGAATAAAATCAACAGATCCCTCAATGAAAATCACGTCATAAGGTCCCTCAACGGCATATCCTTTCTCTAATGGACCATGAACGACAACCACATTATCACATTGATTACGTTCTAAAGCGTCAAGAGCACGTTCAAAGAGAGATTTATCACTTTCCAGCGCAATCACAGACCCTGCAAGTTTTGCAAGCAACGCTGCACAATAACCACTATTTGCACCAATATCTAAAACAACATCTGATGATTTTACAGCGGCAAGCTGTAGTAATTTTGCTAAAGACGCAGGTTTCATCAAATAGCGTGCTGGAATCCCATCTTGCACTGGACATAGAACAATATCGGTATCAAGATAGCTTAACATTTTCATATCTTCCGATACAAAATCTTCACGAGATACCATTAAAAAGGCTTCAAGAACTGATAAATCCGTTACATCGACTGTACGAATTTGATTGTCAACCATTTTGCGACGAAGCTCAGCAAAATCTGCAACCATAACGAATATTTTCTCCTAACCTACAAAAAACAAACAAAACAGCGACAATAAGGGACGAAGATTTCTTAAACTATGGGTGTTACAAAAAAGGACGCTATAGTCAACAATTAGATTTTAACTATATAATCTCTCATACAAAAGTGTCTTCACAAGAATAAAGGGAAATAATCTATTTTCCTATACCTTATCTCCCCTAAAAGCCGTTTCGTTTAAAATCGGCTGGAGGCCTCGCCCGGAATCGAACCGGGATACAAGGATTTGCAGTCCTCTGCGTAACCATTCCGCCACGAGGCCTCGTCAACAAACATAAAGGTTTCAATAAGGGAAGGCAACGCATCCGTCAAGGTGTAGAAATCTTCTCTCGCCTTTTTTCCTCTTATTACACAATTTATCATATTTTTTTAAAAAAAGTAATTTTATCCTTTGCAAATCAGTATTGCTTTGCTATAGCCTTTTCAATTAAATGATTGGGCACCGTTCCCCGGTAGCTCAGCGGTAGAGCAACCGGCTGTTAACCGGTTGGTCGCTGGTTCGAATCCGGCCCGGGGAGCCATTTTTCTTTTATTCCACGTATTTTATTGTTTTTTCTAAAACTTTTAGACATGAAGGTTTTGTTAATAAAAGTAATGGAATAGGATTTTTGCAATAAAGTAGAAAAGTAATATCCTAGGGATGTATTTTTTTGCAATGAACGCAAAAAGCGATTGATTCATTTTAAAATAGCACAAATAAGATTATTTTTTTCAAACTACCGCGCCTTTATAAGAGGACACTGCAATTATTTGCATATTATAAATTACGATTTCTTTCATCAGAGATGAATTATTAAGCTCCATCAGCAATGAATCGGTCTCATATATTTTTTCCAAAGAAAGAATGATTTGTACTCAATAAAGGAATTAAACTTAAAAGCCTGCTCATGAAGCAATCATTTTGAAAAATGGAAGAAACAACAATCAAGGTCATATATTATCTCCATACACCCCACATAACCTCCTCCTCATCCTAAAAGCAAAAAACATAAAACAAGTCTGTAAACACTCCAGCGTCTTATCTAACAGGTTATTTCTCCTGCTAACCACCTCAACACTTTACAAACAACCTTGCCTTGGATATTCATCACACTGTCATAAAACATTTAATACATAAAATCTTATAGGCTTTATATTTCCCCCAAATAATAGTGTTTTACAGTAAAAACCAAGAAAACGAGCTAAATTATTAAGAATCCTGAGAAAGCCTTCAGAAGACATGACATTCTCGCTATTGTATTATGCAGTCACACGTTTTTTTAAAGAGATATCTCTTAAATCCCCCCAGCCTCTTTCACAATGGCTCCAATAAATGGTACAAAATACAATCCACTGATCAGCCCCATCTTTACGTACAATAAAGCCGTATACCATCATACTATTTTCCAGCTCTCAATGTTAGCAATACCCCTTGCCTTTAAAAGAATTTACAAGAATCATTTTATTTATTTCTTAAATGTTTATCCACACGAGAATCTCACTTGTAACGTGCAAGTGAATATTTTTGATTGATCAATATGAAAAGATTCGAAATGAAAAAATTTTACGATATAGTGAATTATTAAATATATAAAACAGTGAATTATTACTAGACATCAATTTTTAAAATTAAAAGTTATCATTAAAGATAAAGAACATCCTATATAAAAATAATTTTATATAAATAAAATCTACTTTTATTCCCATTTAAAAAAATGGGAATAAAGCAAATAAATAATTGCCTCTACAATAATGATTTTTTAATGATTTTTAAATAAATCCAAACAGTTATAGGTTTTCATTTCTAAAAAATGAAAACCTCTGAAGGATCTTCTTACTTTGACAAGAGTACTTTATAGCTCTTTTCAATTGAGAATAAATCCACAAAAATAAAAAATCTCCATACATGATCTTTTTTCAAGACTTTATCTAAGCAGCCTTCTTAACTGATTTCCGAAAACGAAAAGTCTTTGCACGCTTTGCCACCGCTTTTGCTTTTTTATGCCTCTCATTTTGAGGTGAAGAATTCTTCCGCTGCAACTGTGCGGTATCATCTTTTCGACCTAAAAACTGTTTTTGACGTTTAGATTTTTTAAAACGGCGTTCCTTATCATTTTCTTTACTTTCTCGCACAATTGGCTTTTCTGGAAACGCTGCAAATTGTTCTGGAACAGCCTCAGCCACCAATTTCATACGAATCAAGCGCTCTATAGCACGCAAGCGGGACCTTTCTATCTTCTCATCAAAAAGCGTAAGTGCTACACCAGATGCGCCATTACGTCCTGTACGACCAATACGATGTACATAACTTTCAGCTTCATCTGGTAAGTCGTAATTAATAACGTGACTTATCCCTGGTATATCAATACCGCGTGCAGCAATATCTGTTGCAACAAGAATCTGTACCGATCTTTCACGAAAAGCTTTTAAAGCAGATTGGCGAGCACCTTGTGATTTATTCCCATGAATTGTTGCGACTAAATATCCTATCTTTGCTAAACTACGTGTGACAGCATCAGCCCCATGTTTCGTTCGAGTAAAAACAATAACCGAATCAAAAGCTGGATTTGTCAAAAGTTTACTTAAAACATTCTTTTTTTCATTCGTAGGAACACAATATAATTTTTGGCAAATCTCTACAGCCGTAGTACCTTGAGGAACAACTTCAATTTTAACCGGATCATTGAGTAAACATTTTGCAAGCGCAGCAATTTCCCTCGGCATTGTTGCAGAAAAAAGTGCTGTCTGACGCTCTTGATGCAAAAGCTTTGCAATTTGCTTAACATCATGAATAAACCCCATATCCAACATACGATCTGCTTCATCCAAAATCAAAAAACGAGATTGGGAAAGATCAACACACTTTTCACGAACAAGATCTCTCAAACGCCCTGGAGTCGCTATCAAAATATCTACACCTGCTTCCATACGTTTAATTTGTTTTAAACGTGATACGCCCCCAAAAATAAGACACGTCGAAAGATGTGCCCCTTTTGCCACAGTGCGAATTGCTTCATCAATCTGAACAGCAAGTTCACGTGTAGGAGCTAAAATCAAAGCGCGTGCAGTTTTAGGGCAGCGTTTATCACCCAAAGCCAAAATCTGACTTAAAATAGGCAAACTAAATGCCAAGGTTTTTCCAGAACCTGTCTGTGCAACACCTAAAATATCGTGTCCTTTCAACATTACTGGAATAGCTTGTTCTTGTATAGGTTTAGGTTTACTCATCCCAGCAATGAGTAAATTTTTAATCAAAAGAGTAGGCAAACCTAACTTTGTAAAAACATTTTCTTCTTTTATAGGCAAAATAAAATCTTTCCTTAGCTGAAGAACCCAAAAGAAGTAACCATCTGAACTCTCCACTCAAGAATCCGCGCAAGAGAAATCCCTGACATTTTAAATGAAGCAACGCCTAAAAAGCGGCTTGCGCAACTCATGAACACCTTGAAATCAAGATAAAGGCGTATAAACTTCACTTTACAAAAAGCCAACAAACCAGCCTAAATGCCTTCACCTCTATTATCTTTGGATTATGATAAAAAAGCAAGAACTTTACGAAATACATTTATCATGAATAAAAACAATATTTAGATCATTTATTTTTTAATGATTGTGTTCATCGGTAAATGTACCTTGATAAAATCAGGATAAATCTCGAGAAAAACTGGATTTTGTAAAGTTTTTTGACCGCCATAAATTAAATACCATTGTGTTTTATCAAAAATCGCCAAAGTTTTATATTGAATGATGCGATCTTTCATCTCAAGAACTGTTGGAATTAAAGCATACACAGTACCGTTATCAGTTTGTAAATACTCTATATTTTCTTTATCTAAATAATAAGCACCAGAAGGCAACCCCTCAAACTTCCTATGCAACTGTTGAAGAAAATCACTACGTAAAGCACTCTCTGTTGTATTCAATCGACGTGCCATCTCTTTATAAAGCCGCTCAGGCATATAACGAGAAATAGACGCAAAATCCCCATTTTTTATAGCATTATTGACATCAACAACGACACTTGAAAGTTCATCTTTTTGTACTATTGTTGGCTGAGATGCTAAACTCTGTTGATTAACAATCAAAAAGAAAAATAGACTCAGCACCGAATAAAAAATAGGTTTCATCATTATACTTCTTTTTTAGTAAAATTTCAGTTTTTCAAATAACAAAATCAAATAACGTTTGATCATCAGTAATATCACGGTAACGCCAACCTAACGTTTGAAATTTTTCCTCTAAAAGACAAAAATTACCGTATTTTTTTGTTTCAATCGCAACCAATACAGAACCAAAGTTTCTCGCTGATTTTTTAAGATATTCAAAACGCACAATATCATCATCTGGTGATAATGTAGAAAGAAAATGACGCAATGCACCAGGATGTTGCGGAAAACTAAAAATAAAATATTTTCTCAACCCTTGGAAACGTAAAGAACGCTCTTTAATTTCTGGCAAACGCTCAAAATCAAAATTACCTCCTGAAATAACGAGAAGAATTTTTTTCCCCTTTAACTCTTGAGGAGGAATACTGTTAAGCGCATCAATCGATAAAGCACCAGCCGGTTCAAGAACCACACCTTCAACATTAAGCATTTCAACCATCGTAGAACAAACGCGGTTTTCAGGAACCGTAATGACAGAATCAGGGGGAAATTGCTTTAAAATTGTATAGTTTAGTGCACCAATTTCAGCCACAGCAGCACCATCTACAAAAGTGTCAATGTTTTCAAGCTTGACGCGTTTTCCACTCTCCAAACAAGCAAGCAAACTTGCAGCTCTTTGCGGCTCAACAAAACGAAGCTTTGTTTTCCAACCATATTCATGTAAAAACTTGCTCACTCCACTTGCCAAACCACCCCCCCCTACCGGCACAATCATCAAATCTGGCTCGCTTTCTCCATTGAGTTTTTTCCATTGTAAAGCAGCTTCACAAAGCACTGTTGCCTGCCCCGTAATAATGCGAATATCATCAAAAGGTGGAGCCATTACACCACCGCTCTCTACGACAAAGGATTGCGCAGCTTCATAACATTGATCAAATGTCTCACCAACCAAACGAATATCAATGAATTCTTTACCAAAAATACGTGTTTTTTCAATTTTTTGTTGTGGCGTTGTCATAGGCATAAAAATCACGCCTTTACGTTTAAAATAACGACAAACAAAAGAAACCCCTTGCGCGTGATTCCCCGCTGAAGCGCAAACAAATGCAGAATCTGGTGATATACAGCTAAGCATTTCTGAAACAAAATTGAAAGCACCACGAATCTTATAAGACCGCACCGGTGTTAAATCTTCACGCTTTAAATAAATTTCTGCATCATACTTTTGACTAAGAAAATCATTTCTTTGAAGTGGTGTTTCAGCAAACACGTGATGCAATCCCACCATAGCTTTTGTGACGTCTTGAATAAATTGATTCATAACACTAATCATTTCATACTTTATTTACATTATAAAAGCTTTTTCTATCGATAAAGGAAACTATTGTCAGTCAAAATTTCACTAAAAAATGAAAAATGTTTCTTTTGTCATTAATTCTTGATTCAATAAAAGATATAGCTTATGAGAGAACTCACATCGCGGACGTGATGAAAACGGTAAACATAGCAGACTTAAAATCTGCCGGTCGAAGACCTTGCGGGTTCAAGTCCCGCCGTCCGCACCAGATTATCTTAATCTCTCTTATTTTCCAATGATTTATTAAAAATCAAAAAAATTAAAATATCTTCTAAACCACCTTTCGCAACTTTATTATAACGCTATCAGACGGCACCGCGATGATGCTAAAATACGAATCATTGCTGCTTTTTGAGGTACCTTTTTAGCACTTTAACCTCCTCCTCCTCGTCTTTTAAGATGGAGAGGCAGTTAATCTTGATTTCCTCATCCTTGAGGATGAGGAAATGAGTCGTGTTTTTAACGTTAAGCAGCTTTCACAACAGGGCTTGGTAAAATTCGCTTAGCTTCTGTTATAACAGATTTGTAATGCTTAAGCTCTTCTTCGAGGTCATTTGCATCTAACAAACGCCTTTTCATCAATCCTAAGATTTCTCCAACACCAGCAGCACCATTCACATTCTTAACCGGAGTAGGATAAGACGAAGAAACATAAGTGAGGTATAGAGATAGATCTAAGTTTAGTAGTAGCAGTTGTTATTTATTTTATTGCTAATTTGGGATTGGCTTATACTCTTCATGACTCTTGTAAAACGACGAAAAGCTCAAAAAAGAGATAGATGAAAAAAACAAAATTATAGATAAAGAAGCTGAAATAATACATGCACAAAAAGATGTGATTCAAAAACAAGAAGCGTCAATTCGAAAATCAACTGCTTCTAAAATTATTTTTCCTCGAATGGCAGTAAAAAATTTAGCCCAAAAGTAGTTTCAAGTACTTTCTCACAAACATTTTTTCAAGACAAGCAATCACAACACGCTCTGTCATAGCGCACATATAAATACGCAACAGCCTTTAATGGGGGAAGATGATCATCAATACACAAAGCATTCTCTACCTTGATCTAGGTACCAGGACAAGCTGGGCAATTTCTCGTGTAGACAGCAGTATAACAAGTGGCACTTGTCAATTTTTAATCTTATCGTTCTAAAGGCGATGGTATGCGCTATTTGTGTTTTCAGCAATGGCTTACAAAAATGAAGATAACAACAGATAAAGGCAAAGCTTCACAAGAAGAGATGATTAAGACGGTGAGTGCAAAAGAATACAATCCAAAAGATGACAACGAAGCAAATGCTTTAGCAATTTTATATTTAGTTAAAGAAGGGAATGCGCATGTCTAATGCAATGCCATGGATAAGATTCCTTTTGAATGACTGGAACAGTGAGACAGATGGAATGACATTGGAGCAAAGGGGCATTATATAACGCTTCTCGTTCGCATGTACGATAAAAAAGCACCAATTAAAGAAGATTTTGGAACCTTGCACGCACTTGCAATTGCTCGCAAAAAAGTTTGCAACTATTGTCGAATATCTCATGAAGAATGATAAACTTATTGAGCAAGATAAAGAATATAGATATATAAAACTAATACTATCGTATTAGCAAAAAAATTGGTTCTGAACATTTAGAAACTATCAATTTGATTGGAGAACCAACAGAGGTTGCTGCTGTTGAGATCACATCAGAGCAAATCAAAACGGGTGTAGAAAACCAACCTTCCATTCACGAGCAAAAGAACCTTCCGAAAAAAACTAAACGGGTTAGAAATGACCGTGGCTGTCGTATCCTAATGATTTCGAACCTGTTTATGATTTCGCAATCGAAGAGGGTTTGACTCCAGAGCGTGTCAAAGCCGAAATGGCAAAATTTCGAGATTTTTGGAAAGCTAGAACAGGCAAAGATGCACGCAAAACAGATTGAAAAGCAATGTGGCGCAACTGGGTGCAAAAAGCTATCGAAGATTTAGAGAAAGGAAAAAACTATGGAAATCACTCTCAAAGGCAAAAAAGCGTTGGTGAACACATCTCAGACAGCATCCTTGATATCAAATCTCGAGGTCACTTTAAAACACATTCACGAGATAATAGCTCTAGAGCTTCCTTTGGTTTTGAAGAGTGGCAAGCATTGACACAACGGCAAAAAACAATTGCCTTAGATGCTTGTGATCAACTTCATGAATTGTTTTCAGTAAAAGCGAGCAAAGAGGACATAGCCAAGGCAATTCGGATGCTTCCGTGTGATTTAAAAGTTTCGCAACAGGTAGATCATGAAGGTATAGCGCTTACCTATGGAATGATTTTGGAAAGTGTTTCTGCGTGGTCACTGATAAAAATGATTAAAGGGATTTTATGCGATGAGGTAGAAGGTTTATCGGATACGTTTTTTCCAAGCACTCGTGAGTTAGTAAGTCGTGACTTGGAAAATAGTCTTTTGACGAAAGCCAATCTTGTACACAAGGTTGTTTTGAACACCCGTGAAAAAAAGCTGAAAAAAGGCAATAAGAGAGAATTCAAGACCACTCGTGTTGGTTGAAAAGCAAGTGAAAAACACTGCAAATTAACAAACTAATGAAAAGTGCTGATCATTTTACGATTAGACATGCATTTAAATCGACAAAAAGGTACCGTACAAAGCGATTTAAAGATTTTATGATAAAAATCGCAATATAAAAACGCTCTGTACGGTCAAATTTAAGGTAAATTAACCTATTGGTAAAATTATGGACTAAAAACATGAGAATATTAAAAGACCTGTTCTTAAAAAAGCGTAAACAGCCAATGCAAAAAGAGTTTGTTGCAACAGCTGTTGGTTATGTTCCTTGGGGAGACGGAGCGGCAGAGTATTTTTACAACCTCTAAGAATAAGAATATGAAGACGTCACAAGAGAATGTGAAAAATTTGATGGTGGTCAGTATTACAAAACACCTAAGAATGCAGATTTTAGTACCAAAGCACAAGTGAAAGCATGGGTTTACGGTGGGAATATTCCGAAAAGCGTTCTCAATTACGAACCTCTCATAGATGAGATCAATAAAGAGATCAAAAAATTATCGAAAACCACAGGAAATAAATATGTTGACAGATAAACAGCTAAGAGACTTGTTTGGCATTATAATTTTTATATTTTTATGTTTTTTAGGAATTAAAAAAAATCTTGACTTTATTCAAAGTATTTTGACATTTGCGTCTGTTTCTTTGGTAATAGTCACAGCGGTTTTTGCAATTTTATGCAATTCCAAGATTCCTTCTGAATTGCAGAGCAACCCAAAATACAAACGCGGAAATACAACAGGTTGGAAGACATTAACACGTGATTTACAACAGTATATGCACAAACTCTTAAAGCTAATAAGTTTAGCGCTTGTCGTTTTAATTTTCCCAAGTAGTTATAAGGAAACAGTTTCTTTTCCTGTTATTTCTAAGTACGTGGAGTATAAGCTTTCTTTTTCATTAGATACTCTTTGGTACTCAGATATTGCTCTTTTGTATTCCTTTTTAGTTTGTACATTTTTTCTTATGTTACGCACACGCAGTTTAATAAATATATCTATTTACACACTACAGTGCTCAGTTAAAAAGCCATAATAAAATTTCCGATTTTATAAAACTGTTCAGATTACGTTGTCTCTTCTCAACGTTCATAGATGAAATCAACAAGAGCATAAAAAACTATCATGGGCTGCTTGATTTTAAAGAACATGACCTCTAGGTGTGAAGAAAG
Source organism: Bartonella sp. TT119HLJHH (assembly GCF_042193385.1). Lineage (NCBI taxonomy): Bacteria > Pseudomonadati > Pseudomonadota > Alphaproteobacteria > Hyphomicrobiales > Bartonellaceae > Bartonella > Bartonella sp. TT119HLJHH. The sequence continues at coordinate 24,708 of NZ_JBHILS010000016.1, forward strand.
ATGGGCTAAGTCTTTCTAAAAATGCCCTACTTGCTCTAAAGGTGAAATATGTGGGATTGGGCTGTTATGCCGAGCTTGCCACAAATCATGCTTTTGTTGCAATTTAAGCCAGAATTCCGCATCATTTAAACCCGCTTTTTCTAACCGTAAAGCTAAGTTAATACTAATCGCCGCATGGCAGTTTAAGACGCGGGATAAAGTTAAACGTGCAACGCCAAGACGATTTGCAGCTTCTGTTACTGTTAACCCTAATTCATCAAGCAATTCTTCTTTCAAAATGCCGCCAGGGTGTGGAGGATTGTACATCATAATAACACCTCAAAACTCAATGGTAATCTTGATAATCAACCAGTTCAACGTCTGTCCCAATGAAACGAAAAGTAACACGCCAATTTCCATTGACACGCATTGACCAGTAACCTTTTAAATCGCCCGTAAGCGCATGTAGACGATACGATTTAAGAGTAACTTGTTCAGGCGCGGATATTGTATCTAAAATTACTAAAATGTTTGCTAATTTTTTAGCATGCGCGGGTTGTATGCCTTTGCAGACTCCTCTTTCAAAGAATAATTTCAACCCTTTATGCTTAAAACTAACGATTGCCATATATACCCTCTTGATACTTGATACTATACACCATGCATTTATGTCAATTGATTATTGATCAAAGAGCATATTAAACATAATTTTATATGTTAAAAAACAATAATATCATTTTGAAATAATTGAAAAAATATGCAAATTATGCTAAGATTTTCTATGTATTAAAGTACAAGTTTAAGGTAAGAAAAAACATGCTAAATAAAGTGACATTAATCGGGCGTTTAGGTGCTGATCCCGAAAGCAAAACAATGAATTCTGGAACCGAGGTGGTCAACTTTCGTATGGCAACTTCTGAAAGCTATACGGATAAAAAAACAATCAAAAAGTAGAAAAAACAGAATGGCATTCAGTT
>NZ_JBHILS010000160.1:0-531 GCF_042193385.1 Bartonella sp. TT119HLJHH
GGTCTTCTTTCTTACTGTTGGCAATATTGAGTTCTGTACCTTCTACTTCTTTGCCAATAGTAATAACCTTCGTATCACCATCCTGCTTGACAAGGCTATCACTGACAACATTAGTTACATCATTATGAACATTCGTGACAGAAGTACTAATATCAGAGAGTGCTTCCGATACACTCTTATAAATCTTTTCTTCACCAGCACTACCATCATCATTGACAGTTTTAAGCTTGAAGGTAGGTGCAACCCATTCTCCTTTTTCGTTATAGCCAGCTCCTCCACCAAAATAGCTAGCAACTGCCTCATTCATTGAATAAAGCTGGTTACCGGTAATCGCTTCTGTCGAACCTTTAGAAATTTCTCCATCCAATAAAAACTTCAATTTGCTATTTTCTTGTTTCGTTATAACTTTGCCATCTTGTGTTTCTGTTTTTATATGACGCGCTACAAACGCCTGAGCTTCATTACTCCAATTCAAAGAATCCTGTGCGACTCCTTCAGAAACTTCCTTAATCCTCTGATTCACATTCTTGA
>NZ_JBHILS010000161.1:0-530 GCF_042193385.1 Bartonella sp. TT119HLJHH
CTTTTAGATGGCAAAAATGATGATAATCAAGATCAGTCATCTGCTTATGACAGAAGCATTTACAGACCTCTTGATACGCCCCATACCGTTATGAATGACAGTGTTCCTTTTTAATAGAGGGTATTTAAATGTCTGATAAGCCGCCGCTCCATACCTTTAGTGCAATCTGTAAATCTAAGCCAGTTTATAACTATACTATTACAGATCAGGAGATAACATCATTACAACATAATAATAAGATTGAGACACTCTGTAATATATCAGCAGGCTTTCTAATTGTAATGATGGTCATTATCATCGGGTGTATGATACGTAATGATGATGATTGGAAAAAAACACCAGTCATTTGTATATCAATATCGTTACTGTTATTTGTAGTGATTTTGGGTGGAGAGACATGGTCAAACTCAGAGAAAATTTGGGAAAACGTTAAACAGGTGTCTGAGGTTATCTGTGAAAAAAAATAAAAAGAGGGGACGCCCTAAAATAGCAGGGCAGGTAAGAGAACCAAACGGACGTATATCACGTGC
>NZ_JBHILS010000162.1:0-527 GCF_042193385.1 Bartonella sp. TT119HLJHH
TGCCATGTCCCATGGATAATCGATTTGTTCCCAGCTTAACTCTTCATCCCCATCATCTATCCAATTACCAATAAGCCGGCCTTCTTCTTTTGTGAGGGTATGATTGATTTCTGTTGTGCGTCCAAAGGAAAACAAAGTGTCCCCAGCTGTTAAACGAACACCGCTCTCATACTCCAACATGCTGTCATCAAGGCGTGACATATTGCATTCAACAGCTTGCACATCATACCCCGCAACACCACGACGAAAATCGGAGCGCAAACTTTTGGAGAGATCTGTAATCGCTTCAATGGCTTCAAGGCTTTTGCGTTCAGGCAACTGATCAAAATCAAGTTGAAAGGAATTCCACCATGCACGTCCCGTCCAAGCGGGTATAAAGCGGGCTGTAATCTCTAACCATCTCAACCCCATCTCTATTGCCATAACAGATCCGCGCAGGCGTTGCCATGCAAGCCCTTGGTCAATCAAATCATAGAGGTTTGGAACATAAGGTGTCAGTTCACCAAGCCCGTATTCTTCAATCAACC
>NZ_JBHILS010000163.1:0-518 GCF_042193385.1 Bartonella sp. TT119HLJHH
ATTGTCTCTTGAAGACAAACTCACCGCACCTCTCAAACATCTTCAAAAAAAATTCGATACATTGTCAAAAACACTCTCACATAGTTTGGGTATTCCGCGCTTTTCTGCTGCTGTCAAAAACATGACAAAAAGCCTTCATGGTGTTCAAAGTGCTCTTGGAGTGGCGGCAAGCCGTGCTTCAGTCTTTACCGGTGTCTTAGGGCTTGCTGGTGGTGGTCTTGTGGCAAGTGTAGCCGCCCTCACCATGAAAACCATGCATCTGGGCGATAGTCTTTATCACGCATCACACCATTTAAATATGAGTGTTGCATCACTTCAATTATGGGGTGATGCAGCCGATAATTCAGGCACTTCTGCCGAACTTTTTCAACAATCCTTAGCGGTTTTAAATAGGCGTTCGGCACAAGCCTATGCCGGACAAAAAAGAGGCATGATGGGCTTTGAAGCGCTTGGCATTTCTGTCAAAAACACTTCTGGAAAACTCAAATCCACTTCTGTCTTGTTAGAAGAAATTACCG
>NZ_JBHILS010000164.1:0-517 GCF_042193385.1 Bartonella sp. TT119HLJHH
AAGAAGGTGTTCACGGTATAGCCAACGAAAACACGACTATCAATCTCTATGGACCAGCCTTTAATGTTTTAGTTGCAGCCGGTCTGTTAGATTATGTGAGTGATGGCAAACAAACCACTATTGGCTTTGATGGGAATAGATATGACTTTGTCAGCAGAATTATTGGCGGCAATGGCTATACTTACGAGACAATACCTGCTGGTAGTAATTGGTGGAAAGAATGGTGGAGAGTGATCATGAATCCCATAAGCTCCCATACTTGCCTTGGAGATGTGGGTTATAAATGCCAAAAGTTTTATGGCACATCTCATCGTGAACAATTTCCTTTAAGTAAATCAAGGAGTAAAAAATGAAATACATTTTAAAGTTATTAAGTGGAATAGTTTTGGTGAGTGTAACTGGATGTAATATCGATAAACCTCCTCCAGGAGAGGTGGCTACGTGGGAGAAAAATGGTGTTACTGATTTTACTGAGGTAGGAAAAGCCTTATTAGAATGTGGAATGCCAACCCCTTAT
>NZ_JBHILS010000165.1:0-515 GCF_042193385.1 Bartonella sp. TT119HLJHH
GCTAGAAACGTAATTCTACTGTTTTCTTGTGTCCTTACAGCTCTGCCTTTTTCTTCTTGCTTCTTCTCATGACGCGCGACAAACGCATTGGCTTCCTTGCTCCAATTCAAAGAATCCTGCGCTACTCCTTCAGAAACTTCCTTAATCCGTGCATTCACATTCTTGATATTATCATCAAGACCAGTAAATGCACTACCAACATTATTAAAAGAACTGTCTGTTATATTACCATCTGCATCAACCTTCGATAACTTGTAGGTTGGTCCTGTAAAGGTACCGCCAACAAATTTTGCATCGCCACCAAGAAACTTAGCTAAATCCTGAGAAATCGTGTTGATCTGACTACCATTAATCGCATCATGTGAACTCTCACCAATGACACCATCTTTGACATTATGAAGTGCAACTGGTCCTGCATCCTTACCTTTACCTAAAGTCACACTGCTATAATCAGTTTTACCATCTGCCTGTTTATCGTAATGAACAACAGCTGAATCATCAGACTGAAGGCTGCT
>NZ_JBHILS010000166.1:0-507 GCF_042193385.1 Bartonella sp. TT119HLJHH
ACGCTTTCTAAAAATTTAGAAAACGATAGGCAGGCATTATACAGATCCTATCATCACAACAGATATGAAATTCAAAACGCTATATCTTATGAAATGAAAAGCCTTTTAATGAATAGATTGCAGGCTAGTCTTTAAGAATGGAACTATTCGCTTCCACAAAAAAATGGAAGCAAATAATGCCATGGCAGTAGAATTACTATCTACTTTAGATTTGGTACTAAAAACGTTTTAAAAGTTATAGTTTAAAAATACGAAACCAAATGAGCTCTTTCCAAATTTGGGGGCAGCTATTTAGACAAGATCAGCAAACAAACTTCAAAACCGTTGTAACATCATAAGGTATGGGATTTTACTCAATTTTGAGTCAAAAGCTGTAATATTTAAGAATGCTCTATTCTAAGATAACATCCCCAAAATGGACCGGCTAATTTTTAAAGAAATTAGGTTTTAATGAAAAGTACAAATACGCTTATGAGAACCTCTTTAAATGCACGTTTAAACGTTTGA
>NZ_JBHILS010000167.1:0-506 GCF_042193385.1 Bartonella sp. TT119HLJHH
ATTATTTATTCAATGATCTTAGAGACGATACCGGCACCAACAGTACGACCACCTTCACGAATAGCAAAACGAAGTTTTTCTTCCATCGCTATCGGAACAATCAACGAAACATCCATGGCAACATTGTCACCGGGCATAACCATTTCCGTTCCTTCTGGAAGCGTAACAATCCCTGTAACATCCGTTGTACGGAAGTAAAACTGAGGGCGATAATTCGTGAAAAATGGCGTATGACGCCCACCTTCATCTTTTGTCAAAATGTAAGCCTCTGCTTTAAAACGTGTATGAGGCGTAACAGATCCTGGCTTCGCCAATACTTGACCACGCTCGATCCCTTCACGATCAACACCACGTAGCAGAGCTCCTATATTATCCCCCGCTTGACCTTGATCTAAAAGCTTGCGGAACATTTCAACGCCCGTAACCGTTGTCTTAGACGTTGGACGAATACCGATAATCTCGATTTCCTCTCCAACTTTAATAACACCACGCTCAACACGACCCGT
>NZ_JBHILS010000017.1:0-18322 GCF_042193385.1 Bartonella sp. TT119HLJHH
GATGCTGATAATTTTACCGTTGATATGAAAAATCCTTCTCAATGGTTGATCCGTGTTGGTGGACGTTTGACAAAAACCATTTCCACTGAGAACAACCGTCCTATGTCTTTCTATGGAAAAGTAAACTTGATCAAAACCTTTGGTGATAATGGTACCATCCAGATTGGCAGAAACTTTGACCTTGATCCTATGGGACCTGCAATTGAAGGCGGCGTTGGCATTAGTGCACAACTGTCTCACAATTTCTCCCTTCATGGTGATGTAAGTTATCAACAAAAGCTTCAAAAAACTGGTATAAGTGGTGCAAGCTTTTCAGGTGGCATACGCTATCAGTTTTAAAACAAAACTGTCAAAACAGCGTATTTCTTTTCTATGCATTAACAAAAAAGGCAGCCACAATATGCTGCCTTTTCGCTTTATAAATCCTAATAACACTACACTATCCCTCCTTAAGAGAGCCCTTGCTTTTTCTACTGCCTGTAAAATCAACATCCACGCCCAACGCCGCGGCATGTTTAAAACAAAGCTTGAGACGCATCAGTACTGTATTAGCAGCTCCAGCTTTTGTATGACAGATGGGAGCGAGGGTATTGCCTATTTCTGTTTGTGTAATCTCTGAAATAGACAGACAGCCTAATTTGAGGAGAATATGGAGTTTTAAAGGTGAAAACAGTTTCCATCTCCATCATTTTTTAATTCAGCTTTACAACTTTCAAAAGCATCTAAGGCAATGTCTTTTAAGTAATGGAGATTACGCATTGCCTCACGTTTTCGTTTCTCACGTTCTTTAATGGGATCATGACCATCACGAAGAACAGAGTGCTATTGGGAGGGGTGCCAATTCACGAGCTTGTTTTAAAGAGACATCTCTCAAAGCACCCAAATCCATTTAGCAACAGCGCCCATGAATGGTATAACGATAAAGCATTGAGCACCCCCATCTTTACGTTTGTGAAGGAGCAAGCCGGCACCATCATTATATTTTCCAGCTCGTGGGTGTTGCTAAAGACCTTAGCTCTTGAGACGATTCATAAGAGCCATTTTAGACCTTTCTTATACATTTTTTACCCACACGCCAGCCCCGCTTGTGGTGTGCAAGAGAATGGTTTTTCTTGATTTAAGACAAACAGGTTTAAAATGAGAGAATCTTACGTTATTCAGAACTCTAACGCAATGAAAGTAACGATAAATTATCATTATAAATCATTACATTATACCATTTTTATCAAGATAAAAGATCAGGTATTTTTATCTAGAATATGTCACAAAGTTATGCAGCCTTTTCGTACATGAAATCCATTTTTTCCTGAAGTGTTTTCTTTTCCACTTAAATACGCTTTTCCTCCTCTTCACATGGGTTGCGCAGCTATTTATCATCGAATTTGCCCATAAAGCTAAGCAAAGTGTATTTTTAGATAATATAAAGATAACAGCATTAAGAATAAATCTTAAAAAATAGAAGATTTCTTGCTTTTTCACTTATGGAAGTACAGAAACTCTACCGTTTGATTATGCTCCTCTTTGAAGGTAGATATGGTGCTAATATGCCCCATGGAGCTATCCAAGCAAAGATGATATTAGAAAAATGAAAAGTTAACCACTGCACATTTGAAATAGATAGGAACCTACAGCCACTCTCATTCACTCCAAAGGATATAGAAAATGCAAAAAAAGCATACCGGATAAATCATCAATTATAGCTACAACATAACAGAGCATAATAGTGTTTTCATATGGCTACACTCTTCCCTTATGATATCTGGCCAGCAAATATCTCTAAAACTTCTATAAAAAAATACTATTAAAGTTATGCTGTAAAAATGTTAATTGCCTCAACAATCATTTGTCAAAAATTTGCAAAAAATCATCAGAGAACTAACCTTTTGAAGCACAAACATAATTTGTGTACTAAGGAATTGATTTTTAATGCCTTTTAACATATTGATAATCTTAAAATTAAATCAGACAGCCTTCCCAGTCAATCCGGATAAGTAGGTATCTAACAAAAACTATTGTTAGAAGCGTAGAAGATCGTACCCCATCCTTGTATGAGAAAGTGAACTTCCTTAAAAAACTTTGATATTGATGATACTAAACAGATTGGTATTTATTTTACCTTAATCCGATAGATCCTGCCGTTAAAGGTGCGTTTAGCACAATACACAGTTATTTCACAATTTAACCCTCTATATTGATGTAAACTATCAGAAAAAATTTTAAAAGACGTATAACCGAGACAAGTATTTCTGATAGAATACGCTACCAATTTTAATATAAAATTATAAAAAAATAAGCATATTGATCCGTTTACTATTAACAAAAAACGGACTGTATTTTTTTGTTATTTACAATCTATTATAGTAATAAAATAAATTCTTTCTTTACGATGTATTGTCTCTATCTATAAAGATTTATTTACACTTCTATTGCTGGTTCTTCTAAACAAACAGTTTTGAGAAAATTAATGCATGAAAAGAAAATCTAACAACAAGCGCTTTATCTTTCACATACAAAACGCTCAAGAAAGCTAATTATTTCATTTATAAATGAAATAACTCAATAAAGTTCTTTTTGTATCAATAAAAGATGTTTTAAATGAAATATTCAAAATATTGATTTATAATGATAATTTAGCGTTATTCCTATTGAATTAAAATCTTGAATATCGTAAATTTCTCTCATTTAAAATCTGTTCCATGTTGAACTAATCAAAATCATTCACTTGCACGTTACAAGCAGGGTTGGTGTGTGGAGAAAAGTTATATAAGAAAAGCCTGAGAATTCCTCTCATGAACCGCCTCAAGTGCCAAAGGCTATCCACACAACATTGGGAGCTAGCAAAGTATGTGATGGGGTTGCTCTTTTATTAAGCGTTAAAGGTATCGGCTTGCTCCTTCGTAAGTATAAAGATGATGGGACTCTATGGCTTTAGCGTTATAGCATTCATGAAAACCATCGCGAAATGGGCTGTGCGACCTTAGAAAAATGGACTTTGCTACCCTTAAGGAAAAGCTTCTTTAAAGAAAGCCTGTGAATAGCCCCCTCATCTCTTCTTATAGCAGAGAAAATTTTCTGATCGTCTTGGTGAGTACATCAAATAATACATCTCAATGCGATAGAGCTTTTATAGCGATTATCTTTAATAGACAGTTTTTAAATATCATACTTCATAGTGCTTTTAGCATAAGCTTAACCAAGCTAGGTTTTATGAAATCCACTTTTCTCGACTTTGTATGATCATGAACAAATTTTTTCTAAAGCAAAACTTCAAATCATAGAGTAGACCACCAATATAATTCGTTTTGTTATTTACAATAAAAACATAATGATATAGAAGCTGTTTGGGTACTTGCGCCATCAGGGGAATGAAGTAAGCATCAAAGCATACCAAATACTAAAGGCATATCTATGTGTAAGAAATATATTTATAAGAAAAATTTTTTGTTATGTACAATTGCTGGAACTTTGATTTTTTCTCATTTCGGTTCAACTTATGCAGATACATCGGCTCCTGAAACTCCTGCAATTTTGGGGAAGATTGAATTAAATAAGGGAGAAGAGAAGACTTTTAATAATGTTCTTGTCCGTGATAAAGGACCTGGAATATTAGCGCATGATAAAGCAGCTATCACAATTGTAAAATCAACAATACACACGGAAATGTCTGCACTTTCTGTATCAACAGGTGGACGCATTCATGCTAAAGAAATTGAAGCAAATACAGTGTACAAAGGTTTAGAAACAAAGAATGGTACAATCAACGTTGAAGATTCAACCATAACCGTCCAACGAGGAGGTGCCGGTGGTATCGTTTTTTATGAAACAAAAGATCGCTCTTTAAAAAATGGAGAAAAAGTTGTCAATAAGGTTGTTCTTAGCAATACAAAACTTCTTGTGAAAAACGGTACCGGTATCCTTGGTCCCTACTGCTCAAAAGCTGTTGTTGAAGTTCAACTTAAAGACTCAGAAATTCGATCTGACGTATTATTGAGAAATAAAACAAAACGTAAATATTATGACAACGATACTCTTCCTGTAACTTTAGCATTAACCGCTGATAATTCAACAATAGAGGGACGAGCAAGAACTTTAAAAGTCAATACAACGGTTTTGACTCTGAATAACAAGAGTAAATGGTACTTAAAGACCTCTCAAGAGGAAGTCGATACTGACTTTAATGCGTTTAACTATGAGCTCAGTGATATTAAACAACGAGCCCTTTCTACCGTTTCAGTACTGAATCTTAATAATAGTTCTATCATATTTAAGGTACCGCAAGGGCGGGAAAAAGATCATTATCATACCTTGTCTGTAGGGCGAACAGCTGAGGTTCGTAGACCTGAGGGAAGTACAATCCCCGATATAGAAAGTACTTACAGTACAGTTTACAATGCCACGGGCAATGCAAAGATTTATTTTAATATTGAATGGAGTGATGGTCTAGCAAAAGAACAGCAAAAAGCTGATCGTCTTCTTATTCATGGTGATGTATCAGGCAGCACAACAGTCCATATCAAGAACCTTGCGAAAGGTGAGATATTAAAAGCTGAAGATTCTGTTTCCTCGAATATGCGTGGTCTTTCACTCATTCAAGTTTCTGGAAATGCAAATGAAGATTCCTTCAAACTTGCACATGGCTACACCACAATGGGGGGCTTGCCCTATAAATATATACTCAAAGCCTATGGTCCAACATCCAGCCATGGGATAGCCGATAGCACACAAAGTCGTTTTAGCGGAATATCACAAGAATCAAAAGAAAATACCCTCAAAGACTACACAATCTACACAATATCCGGAAAAATGATTGAAGGCGTTTCACCAAAAGAGAAAGAAGCGCAAAATACCGGTTCATCATCCCTTGGACAAGCAAACAACGCACAAAACATCTTGGAAAAAAATCAGAATTTCTGGGATTTTCGCTTGCAAAACGCGACTCTCGATGATGAAGGAAAGATCAGAGCCCTTGTTCCTCAAGTGGCAAGCTATTTGTCCATGCCTAACGCACTATTCTCAGCGGGACTGGCTGATGTAAATAATCAAAATATTTTACTAAACTCGATGCAGGAAAACACCTTTGAAACAAAAGATCATAAAAACAAAGGAGTCTTCTTCTCGACTTATGGCAATAAGATAACATTATCCTCTCACCGTACACCATTACAATATGGCTATGGTGCCGATATTCACTATGCAGCTTTACAGGCAGGCATTACATTAGCAGCTCTAGAAGATCAAAACATGACCACCAATTTTGGTCTTTTGGGGACATATGGGAAATTAGCTTTCACCCCAAAAGACATGGAAGGAGCTGACAAGAGTACACTCAATAAATGGTCAATTGCTGCATATAGTGGGCTGCGCCATAATAATGGGATATACATCCATGCACTCTTCTCCTATGGAATGCTCAAGGGAGATATCACCACAGCTCTCATAGGAAAGACTACAGAATTGAAAAATGCTGATACATTCAGTGCATCGGCAACTATTGGACAAAAATTCGAAACCAGTAGGAAAGGATTGGTCATTGAACCACAAGCACAACTTGTTTATCAACGTCTCATGCTTGGCACACTCTCAGATGTCGATGGCTTTGATGTGGATATGGGAAATCCTCATCAATGGTTAGTGCGTTTTGGTGGACGCTTAACGCAAACGAAGCTTTCTATTGAAAACGGCGGTATTCTTTCTTTCTCTGGTAAATTGAATATTGTTAAAGCTTTTTCTAACAATGGTACGATACAGATTGGTGAACCATTCCACCTTGATTCTATGGGAGTGTCTGTTGAAGGTGGACTTGGTGTAAATGCACAATTGTCACAAAATATCGCCCTTCATGCTGATGTTAACTACCAACATAAGCTTCAAAAAACTGGTATATCTGGAGCAAGCTTTTCAGGCGGAATACGCTATCAGTTTTAAGAAAAAGAAAAAAACAATTTATAGTCTATTCATTTTAATAAAAGGCAGTGCAAATGTGCTGCCTTTTTTACAATCTATCGGAAAGAACCGTCAACAACTATTCTTTCTACCACCTTTCTTGAGCCAATTAATCTCACTCATACCAACTGTAATAAAATCTGTTATCTCTAAATGAATACTGAATCCTCAAGAGAACTGCCTTTTTGATTTATAAAAATCAAATGCTTTTAATAAAATTTTTTGTATTATAAAACACGTAATGAATACTTATCTGTGTAAGAAAATCAATTAAAAGCTTTTTGTAAGCGCACAACAACAGCTTCTCCAAAAACTTTGTAGAGTTTCCATAACAACAGCCTTAAGCAATCAACATCCTTGCAAAATATTTTGTTTCTTAACACTTTTAAACGGAATACTTATCAATCTAGCTTTTCTGCAATTCATAGTTTCTAACTGCAATTTTTATTTTAAAAGCTCTTCTAAAATCATTTTTTTAACGATAAAGAACACGACACAATATTTCGTTTTGTTGTTTACAATAAAAACATAATGATATAGAAGCTGTCTGGGTACTTGCGCCATCAGGGGAATGAAGTAAGCATCAAAGCATACCAAATACTAAAGGCATATCTATGTGTAAGAAATATATTTATAAGAAAAATTTTTTGTTATGTACAATTGCTGGAACTTTGATTTTTTCTCATTTCGGTTCAACTTATGCAAACACATCGGCTCCCACCATGATTATGGCTCGTGCGGATAAAGCAGGAGAAGAAAAGACTTTTAATAACGTTTTTATCCGCGGCACATATACAACAGTGGTTGCTGATGACAAAGCCTTTATCACCATTACAAATTCAACAATGCGTTCGGATTCAAATTTATTTACCGCAACAACAGGTGGACGTATTCATGCTAAAAAAACTGTAGGAAAATCAGATTCTCGTGGTTTAGAAATTTCAAACGGCATCATTCATATTGAAGATTCAATCATAAATGTTTCTGGACATCACAAAAGTCGCGGTATTCTTTTCGATTACATCTCGAGTTCCCAAGTAAAAGAGGGTGAAAAAGTTATCAATAAAGCAATTCTTACCAACACAAAACTTCTTGTTGAAAATGGTATTGGTATTCTAGGACCAGATTATGCAAAATCTGTTGCTGAGGTAGAACTTAAAAGTTCAGAAATTCGTTCTGATATATTATTAAAAAATAAAATCCCAGAAAACTCTAAAGATATCGATCCTCGCACTTTTATATTAAGCGCTGACAATTCGATTATAGAAGGACGAGCAAAGACTTTCCCTCAAAATACAACGATTTTTACTCTCAACAATAACAGCAAATGGTCCCTAAAGATTAGTCAATTTGAAGTAGACAAAGAGTTTGACAGCTCTAAAGGATACTTGCTCACTGATATTAAACAACGTGCACAATCTATTGTCTCAGTATTGAACCTTAATAATAGCTCTATTATATTTAAGGCGCCGCATAAACTAGCAGACAATCAGTATCAAACCTTGCATGTGGGAAAACAGCCAACAGCTGAAGTTGCGAAATCAGAGCAAAACAGAAGCTCCGATGCAACAATGGTTTACAATGCATTGGGCAACGCAAGGATTTACTTTAATACCGAATGGAGTAATGGTCTTATAAAAGAACAACAAAAAACTGACCGTGTTCTCGTTCATGGTGATGTCTCAGGCACCACAACGATCTATTTCAACAATCTTTCAAAATGTGCAGAACCATTCGATGATGATGAAGATTCAATTCCTTTGAACACGCGTGGTCTCTCACTTATTCAAGTGTCTGGAAAAGCAGAAGAAACCGCCTTCACGCTGGCAAATGGCTACACTACAATGGATGGATTGCCCTATAAATATGTATTAAATGGCTATGGACCAACATCCAGCCATGGAAAAGCTGACAAACAGCAAAGTCTCTTGCAAGAAAGTGAAGAGTTTTGGGATTTCCGTCTACAAAATGCGACTCTTGATGATGAAGGAAAAATCAAAGCTCTTGTTCCTCAAATGGCAAGCTATTTGGTTATGCATAATGCAATATTCTCCTCTGGCTTGGCTGATATAAACAATCAAAATACACTGTTAGATAATATGCACTCAACAGTTTTTGGATTAGATGGTCATAAACAGCAAGGGATATTTTTATCGACTTATGGCAACAAGATGACGTTATCTTCCAGCCGTAGTCCATTGGAATATGGTTATGGTGCTAATGTTCACTATACTGCTATACAAGCAGGCATGACATTAACAACGTTAGAAAATCAAAATATAACCGCGAATCTTGGTCTTTTAGGCACATATGGAAAGCTCGCTTTTACGCCAAAGGACATGGAAGGTTCTGACAAAAGCATACTGGATAAATGGTCCTTTACGGCCTATGGGAACCTCCACCATGACAATGGTTTCTATGTTAATGCACTTTTCTCTTACGGCATTTTAAACGGACATATTACAACAGCCCTTATCGGCAACACTACAGAATTAAACAATACGAATACATTAAATATATCAGCTACCGTTGGACAAAAACTAGCAACTGGTGTTGAAGGGGTATCCTTTGAACCACAAGCACAACTTATTTATCAACATATTGCCTTTGGCACTCTTTCAGATATTGATGGCTTCCAAGTTAATATAAAGCCCCCTCATCAATGGTTGGTCCGTATTGGAGGGCGTTTGATAAAAACAAGGCTTCCCATTGAAAAAGATCATATTCTTTCTTTTTATGGTAAATTGAATGTCATCAAAGCTTTTGGTGAGAAGCGCACTATCGATGTTATGGAATCTTTCCATCTCGATTCTATGGGCTCTTCCCTTGAAGGTGGGCTTGGCATTAACGCGCAGCTTTCTAAAAATATCGCACTTCATGCTGACGTTAATTACCAACATAAACTTCAAAAAGCTGGGTTCTCTGGAATTAATTTTTCCGGTGGAATGCGTTATCGCTTTTAGAAATCTTAGCTCTCTATTTGACACATAAGCAGCCTGAGATGAAAACAGTGCTGCTTATATTTTGCTACATTACAAAAAAACGCAATGTGTCAAAAAGTGGTTCATTTTTAGCAAAACAAAGAAAATATCTTAAGGAACATCTCTATGCATAAGAATCTTTTGTTATGTACAGCCGCTTGTGCTTTATTTTTTTCTTCTTTTAATTTCACATCTACCAGCACCGCCTCTGGTCTAAGCCACCAAACACGCCATGCCATTGATTCAATAAGCACACCAACACAAGCAGAAAAAAATCTTGAGAAGATAGCCTCTGGCGCCATGATGCAAAATAATGCGCACTTCAACCAAGCACTTGAAAATCATATGGATCGTGTAAGAGATACGATTAACAACTCTTTTGCAGGTGCAAGTCGTTATGGCTCTGGCGCACATATGAACGTGGTGAAACGTGAAATGGATAATACACGTACCCAAGCCATGGCAAACAAACACCATAAAGATATGCAACACATGCTACAAGCCAATGCGCAGCTTGATCAATTACGTCAAAACAGGTTGATAAAAGCAGAGAATTTATCACGTGGCTATGAGAAAGCACTTTCTGATGCCGCAAAAGCAGCAGCAATCCTTGATGCTGATAACCAACAGCGTGTTAATGAAGCACTCCAACAATGGGTGAGCCAAGACAATCGCAATTGGTCTGAACTGCAAAATAAAGCAGAAATATTACATAAAGCAGCACAAGTGGATAGTGCATTACAAGAACACAACAAGGAACTTTCCAATACTGTACGCAAAGCGGTATTAGAGACTTTGAACACCGATGGAATAACCAACGTGGAGAGAAAAGGAGATATAACCTCTCCTTCATCTGAAGAGAATAAACAACCTCTTATTGTCTCCAGTACAAGACAAAGACGCTCTAGTGATAAATTACCACCCGCTCATGTTGCTGCCCAACACAAGGATAATTCAAAGGACAATTCATTCACAAGAACAGATCATGGAATGAGACAGCCTAAAATAAATGAAAATTCGCAATCTGATATTGATCATAAAACGAACACCACTTCCTCAGCATCGAAAACGACTCTTCCATCCGAAAAAGCGCATATGAATTTGCTCCCAAAGGTTGGAAATACCGCTACCGCGGCTACAGAGAGCACCTCTAAACTTACAGATGATGATAATAAAGCAACTGCAACTTCTACTTCTCTTGATGGGACAGCAAAAAGAACAATTCTTACACCACAAGAAGAAAGCTCTTTAGTCATGCCTATCGCGATGTTTGCTGTTGGGTTTAGTGATGTCAACAATCAAAATATTTTGTTAGACAATATGCAAATAACAATGTTTGAACCCAAAGATCATCTAGAAAGAAGCGTTTTCTTATCCTCTTATGGCAATAAGAGCACGTTTTCTTCCAAGGTTCAAGAAGAACAAGATGGTGTCCAAGCAGATATTCGCTATGCTGCATTGCAAGCAGGAGCAACATTAATAGCGCTAAAAGATGAAAATATCAGCAGCAACTTTGGTCTTTTCGGAACATATGGGAAATTATCTTTTACTCCTAAAAACAAGGAGAGTTTTCAAAAAAATATGTTTGATAAATGGTCACTCACCGCATATGGAAATATTCAGCATGACAGTGGCATCTATGCAAATGCATTTCTCTCTTATGGAATTTTCAAAGAAAATAACGCCACAGCTCTCATAAAACCTACCTCAAAAGTGAAGAATAGTAAAACATTAGGAGCCGCTGCAACTGTTGGTCAAAAACTATCAACCAGTTTGGAAGGTGTAATCCTAGAACCGCAAGCACAACTTGTTTATCAACGTCTCATGCTTGGTTCTTTATCAGATAGGAGCTCTTTCTCAGATGACGATAACTCTAAATCAGATGGCGATAACTCTAAATCAGATGGCGATAACTCTAAAATAGACATAAGCAAACCTCATCAATGGTTGCTCCGTATTGGTGGACGTTTGACACAAAACAAAGGCCATGCCCTTTCCTTCTACGGCAAACTGAACATGATCAAAACTTTTAGTGAAAACTTTCCGTTTGCTGCTATGGAATCTTTAGTCGAAGGTGGTTTTGGTATTCAGGCGCACTTATCGCAAAATATCGAGCTTCATAGTGATCTCAGCTATCAACATAAACTCAAAAAAGATGGCATATCTGCAATAAATATTTCCGCTGGAATGCGCTATCACTTTTAAAAATACTTATATTCCTATCTTGAAATATAACGTGCTCTCATTATGTTTCGTTTTGTCTCTTACAAAATAAACATAATGAGGCCAAGGTTTTATCTTTTATTAAGAGAGGGGAAACATTTAGGAATACATCCATATGAAAAAAAGTTTTTTACTATACACAGTTTCTGGAGTTCTGTTTTGTTCTTCCACCAGCTTGTCTAATGCTCTTCATGATACGAATACACAACCTACGATAGCTCTCTCTTCTCTGCAACCCACTCATCAAATAGGTGCATCCAGAACTTCTAATCCCTATTCAAATGCATCATCTTCGTATCCACCTTCAACATCTAGGTCTACAAGAACGACCAGAAGCTCTTCTCCTACAGGGAGTGAATCTACAACGCCTACTTCCACGAGCACTCTACCTCCAAAAACACAACTTGAAGGAAATACAGAAGATGTACAATCTACCCCTACAGCCACACAAGACACTATTACACAATCTTCAGCGATAGGAACAGCTTCAACGACAGGAATGGAAGCAAAATCTAGAAGACGTTCAGGGGCGCCATCCTCTTCTACAAACTCTTCCAGAAAAAAAACGCCCGAAAATTCTGCTGTATCCTCACAGTCAGAACCTACAAGCACGGAAGCTACAAGACTAACAACAGAGCTATCGCCAACGCCTAAAGAACCAGAACGCGCACAGCCAATATCTTTAAGAGTAGAAACTGGACAACCAGCATTACCGGTACCGCCAAAATCTATAAAACCAGCGCCCGTGCGATCTGCCTCTGCACAAAAAGTATCTGAAAAATCAGAGCTAGAAAAACCAATATCACCAATAAAACAACTTGAAAAGTCTACACAAATTGAGAATATAAACTCTGGAGTTGAGGCTACAAACGGTAAGACCATAACGCTACATAACAAAAAAATTCAAGACAATGGTTTTGCTGTACATGCAGATGGAAATAATTCAAAAGTCAACATGATAGGGGGAACAGTTGATGCGCGTTTTGTTGCACTAAGCGTATCAGATGGTGGAGAAATTGATGCTACAGGTATTACTGCAACAGCAGAAACAGCTGGTTTGGTAAACATGAAGGGCACAATCAAACTTAAGGATTCAAACGTACACGTCACGGGAAATTATGAAGCAGACGGTATTATTTTCCGCAATAATCAATACTATCCCCCTAGAAAAGGATATACACACAATGCTGAAAGGAATAACAATATCGCTCAAGAACAAGCTATTCCTAATAAAGTGACCCTAGAGAATACAAAGCTTTTCGTTGAACATGGTAGCGGTATCAGCCTTTATGGAACAGGCGTAAACGGGGAAGTCAACCTTAAAAATTCAGAAATTCATGCCGATATTTTATTAAAAAATATCAAGAACGAAAGTTCCTCCACAAACACCATTATATTCGTTGCAAACCACTCTTCTTTAGAAGGTCGGGTAAGAACTTCTAAAGATAACAGAACAGTTTTTGATCTAAAAGAGGAGACGAAATGGCTTTTAAAGGCGAATAAAAATGCCATAAATAATGATAATATTTTAAATGACTATAAACAGTTTGGTGTTGATGATAAATCATACTCTAATCTTTCTGAATTGCACCTTACAGACAGTGTCATTATGTTTGACAAACCAATGGAGGGACATTATCAAACTCTGTTTATAGGACCTAATCTTTCGCAAGAAGACGAAACAACTCACACAGCAGCGATTTATAGTACAGCGGGTCTTGCAGAGATTTATGTAAACACTCAATGGGATAAACATTCTCCTATCACGGAACAACAAACTGATCGCATTGTGATTAATGGTGATGTCTCAGGAAGTACTGTTGTTCACATCAATCTCCAAACCGATAGCTCTGCTGTTTGGGAAGAGAAGATGGCTTCACTTCCTTTAGGGACACATGGGATTTCAATCATTCAAGTTTCCGGACAAGCAAACGAAAATTCCTTCACGTTAGCAGGAAACTATATGACAATAGGGAAACAACCTTATAAATATGTACTCACAAGCTATAAGCCTGGAACATCTCATGAAAGCCAAAATCTTTTTGGCAAGAAGAATAGTGATTTCTGGGATTTCCGCTTACAAAATGCCTACATTGATAAGGATAAAAAAGTTCGAGCCCTTTTACCACAGGTAGCAAACTATTTAACCATATCTAATACTTTATTTTCTGCTGGATTTACTGATGTAAACAATCAAAACACGTTGTTAGACAATATGCGAACAACAGTATTTGAGGCAAAAGACAATAAAAAGAATGGTATCTTTTTCTCTTCTTACAGTGAGAAATCCACCTTATCTTCCAACCGCGATCCACTGCACTATGGTTATGGTGCTGATGTAAACTATACTGCTTTACAACTGGGTGTTATATTAGCTGCCTTGGAAGGCAAAGATATAAGCACACATTTTGGTCTTTTAGGAACATACGGAAAACTTGCCTTTACGCCAAAAGAGATGCAAGATTCTGAAAAGACAACACTTGATAAATGGTCACTCACCGCTTATAGCGGCATCCAGCATCGCAATGGTATATATGTAAACACACTTTTTTCTTACGGCGCTTTAAAGGGAAATATTACCACAGCTCTTGTTGGAAATGCTGCAAAATTGGATGGTACTGAGATACTTAATATCTCTGCGACCATTGGTCAGAAATTAGCAACCGACACAAAAGGCTTAATCTTTGAACCACAAGTACAATTCATTTATCAAAATCTCATGTTTGATATTTTTTCAGATGCCGATGGCTTAAAAGTAGATATGGGCAATCCGCGTCAATGGTTGATCCGTTTTGGTGGACGTTTAACAAAAACAATAATGGCTGTTGAAGAAAACAAGGCTGTTTCTTTCTATGGTAAAATGAATATTATCAGAGCTTTTGGTGATGGTAAAACAATAAAAATTTCTGATACCTTTCATGTTGATCCTACCGGCTCTTCAATTGAGGGAGGTATGGGGGTGAATGCATATCTTTCTCAAAATATCGTACTAAACGCCGATATCAGCTATCGGCAAAAACTGCAAAAAGCCGGTGTATCTGGCACCAATTTGTCTGGCGGAATACGTTATCGTTTCTAAAGCAGAAGTTAATTTTAACTTAAATAAAAGGGCAGCACAAAGTGCTGCTTTTTTATTTAAATTTATATATTTTTTAAAATTCTCAAAAATCATTATCACATCACAGAAGATTTTGACCTATAATATTTCTTTTACATATTGAATAAAAAACTAAATACCATAACATTCTCTCATCAAAACACCCCATGCATAAAGTTTTATGTCTTATATCACCACACTCAAGCGATGATGTTTTTACAGCACAACAGAATAAGCATTCATGCAGATTTTTAAAAAAGTCAGCCCCTTCTTCGCTGTGGACACTCCATTTATTTTAGATGATGTGCATTTAATATACCTACTATAAAGACTTAGTATCTGTTATAAATTCTTAAAGGCATGTTTTTCCTCTAAAATCTCAATGCTACAGCAACTCCATCATAAGACAAGAAATTGATTTATAAAGACAATTAATTGTTGTGCATGTTAAATGAGAAGAATCCAGAATATCGTAAGATTCTTTCATTTTAGACCTGTTCTAGGTTGAAACAACCAAAACCATATCTCTTGCAAGTGACAAGGGGGAAGAGCCTTGTGGATAAAAAACTATTAAGAAAGGATTAAAAATGCCTCTAATGAACTATTTCAAGTGCCAAGGGCTGTAGCAACATTGGGATCAAACAAAGAATATGACAGTGTTGAAAAATATAACAATATCAACTTGCTCTTTTATTAAGCATAAAAATGGTCGCGCCCTATAGATTTTATATTATTTCCATGGGGACTTTCTTATTATACCATTCACAAGCGCCGTTGCATCAAAGATGTCGTTGCGCCCCACAACCACCATCACGAAATAGACTTGAAAGCTTAGATATCTCTTTAAAACAAGGCCGTGAATTAGGAATAACAAATCCATTCTATTTTGAGTATTTTGTCGTGCATGAAGGACGTGCCCCCAGTAAAAAACACAATAAAAAAAGCGTGAAACAATACGTAATCTTCATTATTTAACAGATAGTGCTTTAGATACTTTTGAAAGACATAAAGCTAAATTAAAGGATGGCGGGCGGGACAGAGGGAAGCTGATTTCTACCCCTTTATTCTTTCCCAATGAGATTGCCGCCCCATTTCAAATATTACGCCAACAAAGATATACGCAATATATCCACTCAAATCTGGATGCTCTCTCCAATCTGGCATACAAAAACTAAAAACAGCAGAAGAAAATATTAAACCGCCTTAATCTTTGTCTCAAACATGCAGATTTCAGCAACTAACCGCTTCATATCACCACACTTCAAAGGACAGTGCTCCATGAAGCTTATAGGCAATATTCATCACATACTCTTCGTCATCATTCATGCTTTTTGCTGAATCATTCATGCTTTTTGCTGATTTGGTGGTTATGGCGGAGTGAACGCACCCGATCCCATCTCGAACTCGGCCGTGAAACACTCCAGCGCTGATGGTACTTTGCCTTCAGGCACGGGAGAGTAAGTCGCCGCTAGGTCTGCTAAATGCATGCAAAAGACTCAATGTATAAACCTTACATTACCACATTCCCAAGGAAGCTGCTTTTAAGGCAGCACAGGCTGGTCTAAATACCCCCTTGATCGCCTCCCTAAACTAAAGATGAAGCTCCCTACAGACTTAGTCTGCAAACAATTTTCTGTAAATAATCCGCCTTCTCTGAGTTCTCTTTCAGTCAGTTTCCCAAAGCATGTGGTTCACATCACGACACCTTAAAAGAAACTGTTTTAAGAACAGCATTTTACAGTACATCAGGATAATAATTTAAATACAAAAATGCGCTTAAAACAACTCTACTCACTAAACGCACTATTTATCCAAATCAACTGCCCTACCTAATCATTGTCATCACTTAGAACAGTCAACATTAATCAGATTTGAATCATTCCTCTGTTTCTTTTACGCGTCCAGATAGTTGCACAACCCGAGAAAGATCATTAACTGCATTTAAATGCGTTTGAAGTAATTCACTATTACGCTGTAATTTTTCTTGCAAATCAGACAACAAACTTTCAACCTCATGCTCAATATCTTGATTCATGTAGCGCTTCACATCACTCATGGATTTATTAAGATCACGCAAACCACGTATTTTACATAAATTTATTTCTTCGTAATCTGGAACACCACTGCTCTCTAGCATATTGCTTTCATAATCAACAACTTGAGCTAATCCTTTAACAGCAGCAACAAATTTCGTCATCGCCCAATCACGATCAATAAGATTATTATCAAGAACTTTTGCTTTTGCTGCAAAACTATCATCACCATATTGCACTACAGACATTTTTACTTCCCCTTCAACACTATTGTTCAATCTTACTTTCAAATGAGAGAGATTAAACAGGTTCTCTTCAATGCTGATACACTCAACCACGCTCGTGATGCGAACATTGCTACAACAGCACGACAATCCTTCAAAGTGTATACCACTTCAACTTTCAACGCATTCTCTTCAAATATTTTTCTTGCTTTGCTCCAAAACCATCATTGATGGCTATACTAATTCATCAAAACGCTATAAACTCAAACCTTACGGCAATATCGACACTTCCATATTTGCTCTGTCTATTTCGCCTTGCTGATTTTATTTTTGCCTATTTTATCACCAGTACGTCTTCAACAGAAAACAACAATTCTCTCACGAGAACTTCGGCCACAAAACTACCTGCCGACAAAAAACCGCAGCCTATAAAGACGTAAGCCCATTAAAAATTTCAGCATTTTACCGATAGAAGCACTTTACCCTCCATAACCTTATGGCTCTCTCTGCACTTAAACTTGTACACCTTCTGGCACCCCATAAGATGGCACCCGACAAGATCAGTTTGCACCCATTCAAAAGGACACCCCCTCTCCCATGCTCTTTCTGCACACATGCAGTATTTCGCATAAAACACAAAAAGAATGCTCTTTTAAACAGATCAGCCATACAGCAATATAAAAAAGACATCTTAAAATAGCTAAACAGCCATCAATCTTCCTTTTTTAAATTATCATTCGCTTTTCTTTGCAATAAACGACTATATAAGATTTTTTGAACCTTTTCAAGAGTTTCTTAGCCAATCAGTTCGATACGTCTTCAATCGCATATTCACACGCTTGTTTTAAAGAAATATCTCTTAAGTGCACCTAAGCCTATTTCGCGCCGCGACCCATCAATGGTATAATGATAAATCTTCCATGACATGTATAAAATCCATTGAGCACTTTTCATCTTTACGCTTAATAAAAGAAGCAAGCCAGCACCATCATATATTTTTCTAACCCCTTATGTTCTGATACCCTTGACACTTGAGATGGTTCATAAAAGCATACCTTTCTTGTATAGTTTCTCTGCGCATGGGAGCTCCCTGCTTGTAACTGCAAAAGACATGTTTTTTGTTAATTCACCACAAAACAGATTTGGAATGAAAAATTTTCCAGTATTCAGAGCTCTAATTCAAGTTGAATAACGATAGATTATCATTATAAATCAAAATATTATCCAATGCATAATGCTTAACGCTCCCCCATTGATATTTTCAGAATTTTCACAGCATCTTCCTATAGATTATTTCATTCCATAACACAGTTTGCTCTTAATATCGCGACTTTACATGCGCTACTAGTATAGAAACAGAGAAACAATCATTTTATAATCAAGGTGCAATTTTTGTTACAATCTTTCTCTCGTTTTCAACCTTCTAAATGCAGCTCTTCTCTTTCATAATCATCACATTTCAAATCTATTCCATGTTGAATAAATTAAAATCACTTGCTTGCACATCACAAACAACGCCCTGATGTGTTGATAAAATACGCTGAAAGAAAAATGCCTCTTATGAACCTTAGCAAATGCCAAGAACTATAATAAACATTGGAAGCAAGCGTACGATGATTGTGACTTGCTCTTTCATAAGTATAAAGATGATAGCATTCTATAGATTTTTATATTATTCAAATTTTATATTATTTCATGAGAGCTTTACTGTTATACTATTCACATTTACCGTTATACCATTTACGGATAACATGTAAGTTTTATGTAAAAATAACTTGCTGTATTTATACAGCTTTTTTACAGTGAGGGACGCGTAAATAA
>NZ_JBHILS010000018.1:0-16844 GCF_042193385.1 Bartonella sp. TT119HLJHH
TGAAATGGGTGTGTGAAAGAGTGAATATTTTTCTTCTAGAGATGTTTCTCCTAGAAAATTCGTCTCAAATGGTGTGTCTTCAGGAATGCGAGTTTCCATGTTTTATCTCCTTGAATATGCTGGAGATACAATGCCTTTTGGCTAATTATGTTCCAAAAGGGAATAGATATGCGCCAAAAAGGACAGAAAACTTCGAAAAC
Organism: Bartonella sp. TT119HLJHH; assembly: GCF_042193385.1. NCBI lineage: Bacteria > Pseudomonadati > Pseudomonadota > Alphaproteobacteria > Hyphomicrobiales > Bartonellaceae > Bartonella > Bartonella sp. TT119HLJHH. Next base: position 201 of record NZ_JBHILS010000018.1, read on the forward strand.
AAGACGGTGATCATTAACTTAAAATTCTTCTTACATGACTCCAGTCTAGAACTGATAATACCAGTTTATCGAGAATTTTAGTTGATGGGGGGGGTAAACGGTCTATGGGGAATAAAGGAATGGCTCTCTTTTCCCGTTCTGTACTGCAATGTTTAAAAGATTGAATGTCGTTGTGAAGTTTAATCTTTCCCCCTTAGCTTAAAAGTAAGCTCTCTTAATGCTTTTCTTTCAAGTAATGTCCCAGATACTGCTTGAGGAAAACTTTGTAAACGCTTTTCCATCATTGATTATGTTTGAAGGTAAAAAGTAAAATTCTGGAGTCTTTATTTTATTATTTCATTTTTTGTAAAAACAGCGCGTCTTCTAAAATTTTAGTTTTTTTATATGTACTTATAATTAAAAGAATGCTTCAATTATTCAAAATAAATATCAAAAGTATTCAATTCAAAAAGCTATGAGAGATAAAAGAGAAGGAAGAAACATTAGTGTTCTAAGCTGTTTTTCCTTCTCTTATTTCTTTATATCAAAACAATGCTAGAAAAATTTTCTAAGTTCTTTGAGTAAAAACTCCCAAAACCAGAGAGGAAAGTTGAAAAGTTTTGAGACAATGTCCAAAAGTTTCGAGATTCTCTCCAAAGGTTGTTTTTTAGTTTCGCCCGCAGTTTTTTTATACGATGTAAGAGCACTTTGATTTGAGAGATAAATTTGGTTCGATGGACCATCTTGTATTAAGAAAGTGCATTTTGTAAAGGTCATGCGTTCCACCTTTATGACGTAGGGATTATGAACTGTAATCGGTTCATAGGTGCTACAGGTTTTCACTTTTGCATTTGCAGTTGTCATGGATTCTGTTTCAAATGTATTTGTATAAAGGTTACTTGTGCATTTTTCGGGTTTACTGTCGATTAAAATACATTCATCCATTATGCTTTTTATGGCTGCATTTACTTTGTTTATAAAGTTTTTGAGATGTTTAGAAAATTGAGTTTCTAAGGATAGGATTTTTAGGGATGGGATTTTTATGATTGTATTCATTTTATCAAGTTTTTTTAATACTTTTTTTATTAAAGTCCCGTAAATGTCTTTAATGTTTAAAAAATCACGAACACCAAGTTTACTGATGGCATTATAGGACCACCCTGAAAGACATGCGATCATTTCAATTGATTGCTCGTCACCTTCTTTGCTCTGTATTGCTTTTAAGTCTTTAAATTTCGGGCGGCGTAAGGTGATTTCTGTGTATGTCTTTCCTTCCACTTTAATAGGTCCAAGTAATTGGTACGTGGCTCGTTCTGTTATATTCATTAATAGCTTCTCCTTGCTTTCTACATTAGATGCAGAATGATTCGTCAAATTTTTATTATATCATGTTTGTCAATAGCTTAGGCAATAAACTTTGTGATGGTTATGTAGAATGAAATTCTAACAAAATGGACAAGATGAATTTAGATTTTAAGGGGAGATAGAAGCGCAATTTGCTTTATGATATTAGTGGATGATATTAGTGGGCTATTAAGTTTATTTGCTCAATTATTTGTATTGATAAAGTCTTCTCCATGAGCCATTATTATATGCTGTATTGTTACAATAATATTTGCGTGGGGAGTTTTGAGGAGAGGGAGTTTGTGGCTTCTTTTTTCTTTGAGCGTTGTAAACCAATTCTGATAAAAGATGTTGTCGGAAGAGTGATGTTGTTGTCATGGAGAGGGATAGAGTTTGGGAGCGTTTTTGTTGATGATATCAATGAAAAAAGCTGATGAAGATAGGGCAACATGAATACAACAAAATGCGCTATTTCGGATTGGGAAATATATCTCTGAAGGAGAGTTTTGATCTTTTAGCTTCTTTTGCGTATAGTTTTAAAATTGCGATTTGCTATGCTTTAAAATTAATTATAAAGTGAAGCACTAAGTGTTTATTTACGTGTTGAGTGTGTGCGTGCGGATCATGCACTGGATTTATGTATCAACAAGATGAATTATTCTCGAATAAAGTAAAAGAATAAAGAAAATTTATTATTTTATTCCCTGTGGATAAAGTTAAAATAGCTCTATATTTATAAATATAAATTATTATTTTTCTATAAACGTAAAATTTAAATATTTTTAAATTTAAGAAATGTGACTTTCCTGATGAAACATAAATATACATTACCATTCATTATACTTATCGTATGTTTATCAACAGGAGGTTTGATTTCTACCGATATTTTTTTACCAGCACTGGGCGATATGCGTCAATATTATCAAGTGACACAATCTCAAATTCAAAGTGCAGTGGCGGTTTTTTTGTTGGCATTGGCACTTGGACAGCTCATTTATGGGCCGCTGAGTGATAATTTTGGGCGTAAAAAAACACTTCTATTGGGCTTATTCTTGTGGTTATTTACGACACTTGGTGTGATTTATACGGTTCATATTCACGCTTTTCTTGTGTTACGTTTTTTGCAAGGTCTTGGTGCTTGTGCGGGACTTGTCTTAAGTCGTGCAATTATCAATGATTTGTTGGATAAAAAAGCGGCTGGAAAACTTTATTTGATTGTTTTCCCTTTTATTGGAATGTCACCAGCACTTGCACCTTTCATTGGTGGACTTTTGATACAGGCTTTTCATTGGCAGGCAACTTTTATCTTTTTAAGCTTTTTTATATTTTTGACCATTTTGCTATGTTGTTTTGTGCTAAGCGAAACTCTACCCCCTCAAAAACGGCAGCATTTTTCTCCTATAGGATTGATGAAGGCATATTTAGGCGTTTTCAGAAATAAACAATTTATTTTTTATGCACTTATTCCGTGTTTTTCTTACGCTGCCTATTTTGCTTATATTGTGGAGTCGCCTTTTTTACTCACGACTTTGGGGTTATCACCGATACACATTAGTTATAGCTATATTGGTGTCTCGTTTCCCTATATTTTGGGAAATCTTTTGGCGCGATGGTTTTTTGAACGCGAGTCTATGGAAAAAACTGTGGGCAGAGGGTACATTATTTTTGTGATAGGTGGTGTGCTGTTTGCTTTGCAAATGTATCTAAGCCCATGGCCCCTTGTGACAAGTTTTATGGCTATTGCTGTTCTTACTTTTGGCAATGGTTTTTTATTGCCTTTAGGAACAGCGTTGGCTATTTCATCGCATCCGAAAGCTGCTGGAGCGGCTTCTGGTGTTATGGGATCTTTGCAATTAGGAAGTGCGGCACTCAGTGCAGCGGTTATCGGAAAAATCTCTGGTCATAGCCCACGGGCTATGGCAACTTTGTTAGCTGTGTGTTGTATGATTGGTTTTATCATTTATATTCAAAAAGCGCGTCATTTTATGACTTCAGAAATAAGCTGAGTGAAATGATAAAAAGAAAGCATTATGCGGAAATGCTTTTGATGTTTTACACAAATGGGGCACCTGTACATTAGATGAATTTTTTTTATTAAGTTGCTGGATTGAGTGGGTTTAAAATTTGTTGCAAGCTTAGTTTGAGTTTAACAAATCGATTATTATGGGGGAATATGAGCATAGAATTTCAACATATTTTCATTATATTGGGTAGGAAAAGTTCTGGCTCTAATGCATGTTTAAAAATAAGGGGAGGAATTGATCAATGAGCCTTCCTATTATTATTCTTTCTCCTGTAATGCCAATTTGGGATGGTGGTGTTTTTTGTTCTCCATTGACAAAGCTATGCTTATCAAAAGGATACCCAGTCACTCTGTTGGATACGCTTTCTCTTTTTCCTAAGGGTTCTCATGTGCTCAATCATTCTGCTGTAGACATTTTATCTTTTATGGCAGAAAAACTTAAAAACTATTTTAAAGAACCCGCAGTGCTTGTGGGATTTTCTATGGCTGGAACATTGGTACAAATATTGGCAGCACGGCTTTCCAATGTTCAAGCTGTGCTTGCTGTGAATGCACCTGGCTATCCAGATAAGGTTTTGCAACGGCGCCTTGGAGATATTCTTGCCTCCTTAGAAAATAATGATTTATCGGGGGCTTTGGAAATACTCAATGGTTTTATGCATCCTTCTGGCATTATGAAAAAAAGAGTTTTATTGGAGATTCCCGATAAACAAAAAAGCGTGGCAATTGAACGCATGACAAGAGGGTTTAAACTCTTATTAGAAATAGATGCTAGAGATGAAATAGTTAAGTATAAGGGGAAGTTTTTAGCTTTAGTGGGAGAAAAGTCGCAACTTGCAACGGTAAATAATCAGACGAAAAGTCATAATCTGAACCATGAATATAAGATTATCTCTGGTGCTGGTACGCGTTTGTGGGAGGATAATCCTACTATGACGGATGCAGTCATTGATGAGTGGATGGAGGGACTATGAAAAAGAAAGTTCTTGTATTACCTGGTGATGGGATAGGGCTAGAGGTTTGTGATGCTGCGTTGATGGTTTTAGAGCAATTTCAATTGCCGATTGAATTGACTTATGGTGATATTGGTTTTGAATGTTGGAAACAGGAAGGAGATCCTATCCCTCAAGCGACTTGGCAAAAAATTACTCAGAGTGATGCTATTTTACTTGGTGCTGTGACCAATAAAGGAAAAGAAGCAGCTTTAAAAGAACTTGCTCCGCATTTAAAAGAGAAAAACCTTGCCTATGTTGCTCCCGCACTTCAACTTCGCCAAAAGTTAGGTTTGTTTGCAAATATACGTCCTGTAAGATACATCTCTGGTCCGAGAAAACCTTTTCATTTTTGTGTTATCAGAGAAAATAGTGAAGGCTTTTATGCTGGATTGGATTTTCGGGGTATTTCTCCTGAAACAGCCGTTTGGCTAAAACATCCAAATTTGACAAAATATGGGCTTGAGGAAGCTGCGTGGACAGTCCGTTTGCAGACACGCTTTGGTTTAGAGCGGTTATTTGAATATGCTTTTTCTTATGCGAGGAAATATGGCTTTAAGCGCGTTACTTTTGCTGATAAGCCCAATGTTATGCCGGAAAGTAGTCAGTTTGCTCAGGAAATTTTTGAGAAAATTGCGCAAAACTATCCGGAAATTGAAGCAGATATTCATAATGTTGATGCGGTTGCTTTGTGGATTGCAACCAAGCCAGAGCGGTTTGGTGTGATTGTTGCTGAAAATATGTTTGGCAATATTCTCTCTGATCTTGGCTCTGGGATAATGGGGGGATTGGGGCTTGCTCCTCATGCAAATGTGGGGAGCGAGATTGCTTGTTTTGAACCTGTTCATGGAAGCGCACCACGTATTGCTGGACAAAATAAAGCCAATCCTTCTGCGATGCTTTATACCACGGCTTTACTCTTAGAGCATTTAGGCTTTAAAGATGCAGCAAAACAACTGTCTGAGAGGGTTGATCAGGTTATTCGTGCTGGAAAAACCGTTACCTATGATCTTGGAGGTGTCGCCTCTACCTGTCAAATGGCTGAAGCTGTTCGCAATTCTCTTGTGAAGCCTGTCTCTGTGTGTCATGCGGCGATTATCACTGTTGGTGATGAACTCCTTTCAGGACAATATTTGAATACGAATTTACAAGATTTGAGTCAAAGCTTAAACAAGAGAAATATTCAAGTCACACGTCATTTTGTTTGTGCTGATCAATTACAGCAAATCAGTGAGACTGTTGTTTCTTGTCTTGGGCAAGAAGATCTTATCATTATCAGTGGGGGATTGGGACCAACATCAGATGACATAACACGTGATGCGGTTTCTCAAGCTGTAAAGCAGCCTTTACTACATCATGAAGATGTTTGGCAAACAATAAAAGGTCAATTACAACGATTAGGGATTTTGGTGGATAAGAGTAATGCGCGTCAAGCATTGTTTCCTGAGACAGCAACCGTGCTTGATAATCCTACAGGCACAGCACCAGGCTTTTATCTCTCTTGCGATGGAAGTACGCTTGTTGTTTTGCCTGGTCCACCATCACAGGCTCTTGCGCTTTTAGAGAATTATTTAGAACACAATGAGAAGAAATATTCTTCTGTATCGCGTGCGGGGTATGCATGGACTTTGATTGGAATTGATGAAAGTAGCATTGCACAGTGGGTTGATGATCATCTTGAAAATGAACCCTTTGAACGGCATTTTTTATGGAAAAGCCCTTATGTTTTGGTGCAACTGGTTGCTCAATCAGAAGCGCCCTTGGAACAACAGTTCGTGGAAGAATTTGAAAGTCATTTTCACCCCTATTTGATTGGTGCAGAAGTTACTACTGCTTGTAAACAATTAGCAATGCATGCAGAGGTTCGTTGGTCTGCCAATGATCCGCGGCTTTTAGAATATTTTCAGCCCATAGAAAAAGGTAAACAAGATATTCCACTGCTTGAGGTTGAAGTGAGCCTAGAGCCTTCTTTGGAGACATTAGAAAATCAAGAAGAAAGCCTTGGACATGCTACCATGGCTATACGGATGAAAGGTTATGGTGATGATCGTGTAACTTTTCCCTATACGCGACCACTTTTAGGTGCCGTCTTACAAGAATATGCAGCTTGGTTGGTTTTAAAAAGAGTTTTGCAAACTGAGAAAAGAAAATGAACCGCTATGGGGATGTAACAATATTTCTCAAATTATTGAACGTTCTATTATAAGAAGTATTTTGATCATTTTCTTAAGTGGTTTTTATCTATAGGGTAATTTTTCTTTTGATGTGTCATTAAATGACTTTGACTTGATTCAAAATTAAGAAAAACTTTATGATATTAGGTTCGCTACATTCAATATTTATAATGATTAATTATGATTATAAATCAAGATGTTATCTTCCATGGAGCTTATGACAAGGAATCCAGAGACTTCATGTGCCTCAAGCGTTGTAAATAATTCAGATTCTTTGTAAATCAAAAAGCAATGGTGTGAAAAGACAAGAAGTCGTGTCATTTACAGGCAAGTTTTGCAAATTTTATTGAAATATATGTCCGTGAAGAGTTTTATTGTGAACATGTGCCGTTCCGTTATCTGATAATAAATTGCTGTAAAGAGCTCATAAAATTTTTCCTTTAAGTTTTTGTGTGATTGCATGATCATTGGGTGTTCGCTTCTGAGGGGCGATATTTTTCAATTTGATAACAGGAAGAACTATTTTTTCTGTAAGACGTGAAGATTTAATGAGTGATCATTTTACGCTTTTGTTTTCTTTTCGATTGGTAATTTGTAGGAATTTGTTTGGGGAAAATATTTAATGCGGTGTGTTTGTGAATGCGGTTAAAAACATTTTACGCGTGTGTGGGGGAGAAATAAAAATGTGTCTTAATTGTTGATAAGAGTATCAATGTTTTTGATGAACAAATTTTAGGCGTAATTCTTAGTATCTAGATGGGAAGTTCATTGCGAATTTTTTTAACAGTTCGTGTCCTATCTGTTGTGATGCGCAGTGGTCTTTTTAAGCAACAAAGAAAGGGCTTTTATGTATCAGATTGATTACAACAGTTATCGTTCTGTCAAGAGTTTTAATCGTCGCGTTCGTTTTCTCGTCATGCATTATACGGCTCTTGATTTTAAAGCCTCGATTATGGCGCTTACAGGAGAAAAGGTTAGTGCACACTATCTTGTTCCTGATCCTTCAGAGCAGACATATCGTGAGGCAGGCTTTAAGGACATGCGTATTTTTAATCTGGTCGATGAAAATGAGCGTGCATGGCATGCGGGTGTGAGTTCATGGGCTGGGCATAGTCATCTCAATGATGCATCTATCGGGATTGAAATCGTTAATTTAGCGACGGGTCATTCTGAGTCTCCAGAAGAGACAGTTGATTTTATGGCTTATCATGATGAGGGGGGGATATTTCCTCCTTATAATCCAATACAAATTGATGCCGTTAAGGAACTTGCCTTAAATATTCTTCAACGGTATCCCGATATTATGCCAACGGATGTGGTGGGACATAGTGATATTGCCATTGGAAGAAAAAGTGATCCAGGAGCAGCTTTTCCATGGAAAGAGCTTTATAAGGCAGGTATAGGAGCATGGTATGATGATGAACTAAAAAGTCATTATCAAGAGCAATTCTCTAAGAACTTTCCACCCAAAGAAGATGTTTTGGCGAAGCTAAAATGTTATGGATATGACATTTCTGCTGCGTGTACCCAAACAGGATACAAAGATTTGATCCGAGCATTTCAACTTCATTTTCGTCAAGAAAATTATGATGGGATTCTAGATGTTGAAACAGCAGCAATTCTTTATGCATTGGTTGATAAATATTTTCCGTGAATTCAATGCGTTTTAATTGAAAATATGGGTATGATTACGTGTAAGCCTTTTTATTATCAAGAGAGGCTGCTTTTTGCCAATGGGCTTTATGTAAAAAAGGCATTAATCGTGTAAAAAATCCCCTGTACGGTATAAGGCGTTTTATGGAAACATAACTCTGAAAGCTCTATGATTTGCAGAGATTAAATTTACTGTTTCTTTGTCTTATATTTTTCGTCCTTTAAAAACGCGTAAAGTCAAGATGTTGCGTATATCATGGCATGCTCCTTACGCAGGATAAAACGCTTCAAATAAAATGGACTTGTGTTGTATATTTCCATGCTTGTTTTAAAGCAATGTCTTTTAATGCGTATTACAACACATATTTTACAGCGACGTTTATAGAGAATATAATCTAAAATCCTCTATGAAGTGTATCCTCATTTTTATGCTTAATAAAAGTGCCTAGCACTATCGTACACTTTGTCAGATCTCAATGTTACGACAACCCTTGGAGTTTAAAACGATTCATAAAAGGGTTTTCTTTACTCGTTTTTATTCACACGGCTCTCTCCGCTTGTTGTACAAGTGAAAGGTTTTGGTTGATTGAAACATGAAAAATAATAAATTATGATTATAAATCAATGTGATGTAGGTTCAGGAAAAATAGGGGTATTTACAGATTGCTCCTGATAGGGGCTCTATTCTTTAGAAGGGAAGAGGTCAATTCATTTTTTGAAGATATATCGCTTTTCTCTTTTATTGCTTTAGGGAATATTTGCATCGTTTTGACAGCATGTTTCTTGATGATTAAGTTTTTTAATGAAGCCGTGTTATAAAACATTGTGTTTTAGAGTGTTGATAGAAGACACATTCAGGCATATCAAAAACACAATGATGTCTTGTTTTTTTCAATATTTTATCTGTTCAGTACAGAATTGACCAGAGAAGTTCATGACCTAAATTAACAAAGGTTAGAAGTAAATTGCTAAGAAAGACCAATTTGGTCGTAAAGCAAAAGGGTTTGCTCATGCTTTAAAGGGCAAGGAAGAGATTATGTTTGAAGTGATGTGTAAAAGCCCGTGTAAAGTGCTCTTATCAAGCATATCAGGGTTAATCTTCTGAGAGTAGTTTTGTGAAACTAAGTCGTTTTTTTCCGAGAGACAAGACAATACGTATCAGGAAAAGATATTCATGATATTTGATTCCAAAAATAAAAACTGGCAAACCATGTTGCCAGTTTTTAAAAGCTGTAGCTTAAATAGGATTAGAATGAACGCTGTAAACGGATCATACCTTGAAGAGCACTTTTCTTATTGAATAAATGTTTTTCATTATTATTTTGATCCTTCACAATGCGATCATCATTCCAATTAACATAGGTTAATTCAGGTGTAATCACAAATCCTGGAACCAGCGTGTATGCAATATTTACAGAAGTTGCAAAGGTTTTTACAGCACTATAAGAAACTTGTGCATTCAAATTTGCTTTTGGCGTAAGCTTGTAAGTGGCACCCGCCCAAGCTGCCCATTTACCACCCCAGTTTGCATAAATCGTTGTGCTTTTTCGTGATAATTCATCATTTCCATTTACTGTGTAGTAATCAAGGCCATTTTTATAGCCAGCCATTACCCATAGATTGAAACGATCGTTGACATTGAAATCTGCACGTACTTTTCCAGCCCACTTTTTGTAGTAAGCATCATATGCTGCAACTGCTGAAAAACCACCCCATTTTTGCATGAACTTTATACCCAAAACCACATTCGGGGTGTAATTTTTAATTGCTTTACTTGGAAGAGTACCCTCAGTGATAGAAACAAGCTTATCATCTTTATCAATGTAGTATCCTGTTATTCCTGGAAGAGAATCTGCATTATTGCCTAATTCAGCGCCGATAATAGCAGAAAAGCCGGAATCACCACTAAAGGTGTAGGAAATAAAATTGGTGCGTGTTGTGCCGGCGGGCGCTATGCTGTCATCATTGAGAACATTTCCATAATCACCAGTCCAGCTGTTGAAAATTGTGTCATCAAGACCTACGCGAAAACCACCCAGTTCAATGTAAGCCGCGGCAAGCTTTGCAGCAGCGTTGTCTCTACCATCACCCCAGTTTGAATAAATTCTTGCATATGAACGAAGTGTTCCCATTTCTGTTTCAGAAGCTGCTTGAAAAACAAGGGTGAGCCGTGATGCTGCGCCATAGGTTTTTCTTTTGTCTCTTAGTTCAGTTTCGGTTGTTGCATCGATATTATTACCGCCTATAAAATCAGTACGAACATTTCCTGATAAACGCATGCAGGTTTCTGTTCCAGGGATATAAAAATATCCTTTTCCGTAGGCATCACAAACGCGAACATATTCTACAGGTTCGGGTTCGGCGATAACTGTTGAAGCAGCATGTGCTCCAGAAATTGCTAAAAAAGCTGCTGTAGAGCTTAAAAAGAGGGATTTAATATTCATATGGGATCTCCGAGGTCCGGTTAAATTTCTTCTAAAGAGTACCATTTGCCTAACGCATTAAGGATAAAGACATAAGTAAAATACGCAGCACTTGTTATCTTAGCTATAACTAATCTTTTTAGAGTTTCAAATATGAAATTACCTTTTTGTAATATATACATGTACTATTCGAGATGCTGTGGTAAAAAAGACACAATTCTTGTTTTATTAACTTTTGCTCTCTATGGGATCAATAGGAGAAAAATTTTCAGATATTTGGGAAAAAAATCGAAAATGTCTTGAACTTTCTGTTGATACCATTTATGCCTCTCTGTTGGAGAGGTGGCCGAGTGGTCGAAGGCGCTCCCCTGCTAAGGGAGTAGGGCTCAAAAGGCTCTCGAGAGTTCGAATCTCTTCCTCTCCGCCATCTATTGTTATAAAAGCAGTTGATTGTGTATAGGAATTTTTTTCAGTGATTTGTGCTCATTTGCTTTTCTACTAATCTCGATTTTGTGAAGTTTTTTGATTGCTTTTCTTGCTAGATGTTTTCTATCAGCTACTCTGCTATAGAGTGGTGCTATTTTATCTTCCTTCCATCTAAATTTATGTGCGAAATTGTAATACCTGTATTAGCAGCGCGTGTGGTTGCTCATTTTCTTAATTCCTGTGTTGATTTTTAATTTTATGTTTCATGAAACAAGGTACAAAAATTTCTTTTCTAATGGTGTAAACTAAAGCAAAACCAATGGGGGATATTTTAAGCGCAAGATGTTTCATGTAAATCGCTATTGTTGATAAAGGAGAACGCGAAGCTCTGTTATAGCAATCACATTGACGTTGCATATTTTTTAGCTAAGGATTGCTTATTTATTTTATGGATATAGGGAGCAGCATGAACGTTTGTAAGAATAAGCGGCCGTAAAGCTAGATATGTTACAGATTTTGTTCTACAAAGTGTTTTTGACCTCCCTATGTCGTTTCAATCGTTTGGTGGCATATTTATTATTTTATGACGTTGTTTTGCTAAGCTTTTGCTTTTGCGTATCAATCAACACCTATTCCTTATACAACGGCATATTTGAGATCAATCTTTAAGATGCTTTACTGCTTTATCGGTTATGTCAACTTTTATATATCAAATAGGGGAGAAAATATTGTATATATTTGCTAGCGAGTCATTTCTAAAAACGGAAGGATCTTTTTAATTTTGAAAAAAAGATGAAAGCGGAAAAGGTGGAAATGAGCTCCCATTTTTATCATCATCTTATTAATTCAGTTTTACAACTTTCATGAATCTCTATGGTCGTGTCTTTTAAATAATGAAGATTACGTATCTTGCGCTTTTGTTTATCCCGTTGGGATTATGCCTCTCATATAAAAAGCATGTTCTAAACACAAATATACTTGTGTTGCCAATTTATGCACTTGTTTTAAAGAGATATCTTTGCAATGTGTATAAGCCCATTTTGCGACGCCACCTCGCAAATGGTATAAAACACAAAAGTTTCTGTGAGACATATAAAGCCTTATAAAGCCACACCATTTGTATACTTATGAAGATGCAAAGAGGTATATTATATATCTGCCTTCCAGTTGTGATAGATTTTGACTATGAGAGTTCATCAGAGGCATTTTTCTTTTCTAAATCGTTTTTATTTATACGGCTTTCTCCACTTATTGATGTGCAAGCAAATGATTTTGATTGTTTCAACCATAAAAATAGATTTGAAAAGAAAGAATCTTACAATATTCAAGTTTGGTATATTATGATTATAAATCAATGTGTTGCTTTATATTTGCATTGTGTATTGAAAGTTGGATGTGGCAATGCTCTCAAAAAAGTATCGATTTCTTTTAGAAGAAAACATTGTGGGTGAAATGTTATGGTTTTCCTCTCATAGAGACTTTTGAGAGTGTTTCATCCATCTCATGACAACCAAACCACACATGAAAAAAGTAATGGTCGGTAATATTAGGTAGTAAGATGGAGAAACTTTTGCAGGAAGAAAAGAAATAATACTTAATACTGTAATTGAAAATACTCTTCCGCTAAAAGAGACAGCACCAACAATACCAGAAATATGTTGCGTTTGTTTTTGGTTAAGTTCTGAGAAAAATAAGCTTTTTGCCCCGATCGGTACAGTGCAAATAAATCCATGGATTAAAGAGAAGGCGATGACTGATGCAGCGGTTTGATGGCTATGAACTAAAAAATAGAGCGCTATGCACATCAGAGCAGAAAAGAAGGAAAAATATTTTATAGAATTCTTATATTTTTTATCAAGAACATGATACTTAGACATCAGTAAATTTGAAAAATATTGTGCTGAAAAGGCTCCAATATGGCAGCACATCAAGACGAGCATTTGCGAACCGTTGAGGTGATGAATTTTTCCCCCTGAAAGTATTATCGGTTGCCAGAAATGATAAATAATCTGAATACCAGCGCTAAAAAGGCACATGAGGAAAATAAACCATGCTCCTCCTACTGTGTTTTGAAATATCCAGAGCGTTTCCTTGGCATTGTGCAAGATTGTTTTTGTTTTGGACGTTTCAATTGTTGTTTTCTTTTCTTCAGGAACAATAAGGAATATCAAAAAAATAAATCCCATCATGAGGCATGAGATGATATATCCCATAAAATATTGTCCAGAGTAATAGATCGTTCCAATGCCTATAATCCCACTGAAAATACTTCCGAAAGAGTTAACCTGGTGGTAGAGATGAGCATAATGCGAAAAGTGATCCTGTTTATCGCCTAGAGAATGGTAAATCCATCCGTCAATGGCGCTGACAATGATGCAAATGCCCGCTGCATAGAGAATTTGCGCAATAATAAGTGCCGTCATATTGGGAGCTTGAAGGCATAAAAGATAAAATACTCCTGTCATAAAGACCCCAGCCATAACGGAATATTTACGTCGATATCTGTCAGATAAAACAGCGCAGGGAAAATCAAGCAGCAGAATGGTGGTGGAAAAGACAACCTGAAGCAGAGCTAATTGCGCCAGACTCACTCCCATGGACATTAAAAAAATCGCATGGTAAACGCCGATCAGCATGCGGACAGCATTATAGGATCCATAGGTGAGAGCAAGGGTGCGTGGTCTGTTCATTGTGTTGTTCCATAGATCGTACAATAAGAATTTCCACTGAACAGAATATTTTTCTGGGAAAAGGGAGCGGTTTCATATCCCCATTCAGGGATCAGTGGAAAGCTGTTTTCCATAACCACCCCAAAATTAAAAAGGTCCCTTAGTCTATATGAGACTTCAAAGCGTATTAATGAGAGCAAATGATGCAACTTTAAAGTGATTATGAGAAACAACATAAGCTTCATAAATGAGATTGTCATCTTTTGAGGGGAGCTGCTTGTGGGGCTGTTGCGTTCATAGCAATCATTTTGTCTAGATCTGTAAAATGATCCTAGGACGGCAAGATCATTGACATAATTAGAACTTATAGAGGCTTGTTTATTTTTTATATACCATTTACTGATCCATTCTCTTTGCTGATTAGGTGAAATAGCACAAATGATCCATAAATCGGTTTTTGGTAATTTTTGGATATCTTTTTTTATAGTCATCAACATTTGTAATCCCCCCCTTTCTTTCTGACTGTTTCTCCGTATCACTTTACGTCTAAAAAAGTTTTTTTCAGAATTCATCTTTACTTTATTTATTAAAAATTTATTAAAAAGATTGTCTCGCAAGGTGCGTTGTGATCACATCATTACGATTAAGAATTAAATTTCTGATATAAGAGGAAGGGTGCTTGATACATTGTGACTAAATACATAAATCTCTCCATATCCTGAAATGATGATTTCCTTTTGCAAAACAGTATCCTGAATGGAAGCTCGATAACCATTACTTTGATCATGGAAATGATAACCTAAAAGAGTGCTTATGAGTGCTTGAATATATTCTTTAGATATTACAGACAGAACAAGAAAATAGTTTTAAAAGAAATCAAACGTGGGATGAAAGCTTTCATCTTATGATGGATGATGGTGAATTTTAAACTTCATCTACTGTTTTTTTGAGCTACTGTGCTGTAAGAAAGATCAAACTCCCCCAATTCATGTCTCTAATTTAGATCATTGATCATAAACATTATATACTGTCTTTTCAAATTATAACTTTGCTCATTGTTTGTCTTCACTGATTAAATCAACATTTCTCTAAAAATGCTGCTTGAGAAAAATGCATCCTATCAGTTTAATACTCGATGATCTTTTAATTAATAAGCAAGATAACATAAAATATACGATAAAAAATGGATAAATTTCAATTTTTATAAAAAACACGAACTTTTTTACTGCTGCTGATAAAAAACAAAGCTATATTAAAAGTAGCCTATATACCCTTCAATATTATTGGTTGTGTTTATCTGTTTTGTCTACTCATTATTTCACCATTGTTAATATGATTGTTAATCAAAATATCATTTTTGAATTATTTATAGCATCGTATTAAACTCTTTTAAAGTCATGGATAAAAGATTAAATTACTCCTCTAGAGATATAAAACTAGATAGAAAATTCCATGACTACTCTGTTGAATAAATTAGTTTTTATAGCTTTACTCTATATGTGGCGTATTTAATTGTTGTACAACTTATCATTTTTTATTTTTATTATAGATTATTAAAAATAGATTTAATAAATTTCATTATGAATATTTTAATATGAATTGTGTGTCTATTTAAATTGTTGTGTTCAGAGAAAAAATAAAAAATGTTTACAAAAAAAGTTCTGTTTAGAGAAGGCTTATTGCTTATCATATTTTTGCTACCATATTTTTTGTCTACCTCGCATGGCTATACGGGTATAGATAAATTATTTTGTTCCCAAGTCGTTCAAGGAACGCAATGATGCGGTTTTTGAGTGGCTCGAGAAGGCTTTTACTATATTTGAGCATGTTGAGAAAAGGACAGAAGCCTTTCGAGGGCTAGGTGAAGCAAATAAGCATAAAGATCAGTCTCAAATGTTACATTACTTAGAAGTGATTTCTGAACATCATGGACATGTTGATGGACTCAATAAAGAACTTGAAAGGCTCAATCACGAAATTGATAGTTTAAACAATAGGCTTCAAAATTTGAAGAAAATATCTCGATAAGAAAACAGAAAGTTGTTCATTGATGCAAATGAGGAAGAATGCATGAGATGATAAACAACGATTTCATTGAAAAAGGAATGAACGGTGGGATTTGCAATAGTACTCATCATATCCGTTACGGTTATTATAGGGACTCTTTGTTTTTTGTGTAACAGAAACTGTGAAAGAGCGGAAAGAGATAGATGGAAAAGATATGGAGAAGCACCAGAAACACGCTCCGAAAATGAAAGAAAAAAATGAGACCAGTATGACAATACAAGAAACATAACCATTTCATGAGATACTTTAAAATCCAGATAATAAGGTTTTGGGAGTCTCTTCAGCATTTGATAAAGAATCTGAAGTTTTAGCGTTTAAAGAAGTTATGGTCCTTTCATCGAAGGACTATAAAATAGTCCTCTGCATATTTGTTATCATTTTGGCAGTGGACTTTGTTATCCAGATGTTGGATAAGGTCATTATCCAAGTATTGGATGGGGGCAGAGAGTTTGATATTTTTACTTTTATATGTATTTTTAGCTTATTTATTTTGATCTGTTGTTTTATGGCTATCCCGATTATTTTAATTTTACACAATACGATTGAGGAAAAAATTGAAAACAATACTTCAGCAATATAAACAGATTTGAAATGAGAGAATCTTACAATATTCGGGTCTCTCATCAATATACAAAACAGTAAATTATCATTATAAATCAATTTGTTGTGTAATAAAGCCGATACATTTGAAGCAGAGTTTGATGATGGTGGCAATGATTTAGAGATTCCCTCAAGCAACAGTGCGCTCCAGGTGATCTTTGGTTATGAGAACAGCATCAGTGCCTTTATGGGGTGTTTTGTTGTGGAGTCAGTGGTCAGTTGTGGTGGCAGTGATGGAGAGATCTTGCGCCTTTGTGGCAAAAGTGCCTCGATGCGTAAAGAGCTCAAAGAACA
>NZ_JBHILS010000019.1:0-14585 GCF_042193385.1 Bartonella sp. TT119HLJHH
TCTGAAATCGCGTTGAGAGCGCCACCACTGGTGAAATCCCCATTGCCCTTGGCTTTAAACTTTCCCTCAAGGTTAAGCTCACCACCTGTGACAATGGTCAAATCTCCATCACTGTTGACTTCTGCCAAACGGTGCTCACTGCTTTGGGCGTTATAATGCCCTTTTTCCAATGTCTCCTTATGGTCACTCTCTAGCACTAATGAACCAAACGTAGCAGAACCACCGACAATCACCGTCGTTGATCCACCACTGCTCCATTGCCCACCGCTCATGCTTAAATCGCCAAGGGATTGAATATTTAAATCCTGTATAGAAATGATTTGAGCCTGCTGCCCATCTCGATCAACAAAACCATATTCATTCGTGTCACGGATTTTAGCGGTACCATCAATGATTGTCTCAGCATTGAGGGTGATGATATCCCCCAGAATAACACCGGAAGAATTGGCTAAAAGCCCTTGGCTGCTCAGATCTACAGCACCGCTGCCAAGCAAAAACCCACCATTATTGAACAACGTTTGCGTGGTCGAAACATGCAATGCACCATTACTTGATATGGTACCGCTATTGGCAAAACGATCCGTCTCTATAGTGACGCCATTGCCTTTTATTCTAGCACTGGCAAGGTTTCCTTGCTGCGTTTTTGCCCCATAAACATCTTGTGCTAAAGAAGTGTTTGGCGCCAAATAAACGTGGGGCACTAAGACTTCTTGTCCGTCGACAAGGTGGGTCTCAAGCCAGATCATATCCTTTTTGATCCCAGCAATCTGCTGAAGCGTTAAGGGCTTGCCTAGCTCTAACCCCAAGGGATCTTGCTGCTCCACAGCATTGTCATAGAGCCTTTGCATTTGAGCATTGGGATCTTCAACATCAAGAAGAGTGCGATTACCTGTCAGCTCAAAGATTTGCTCACCCACCAGACGATATTCAAAATAAGCATCCCCTAATCTTTTAAACACGTTCTCAGGCTTATAATTGCCAATCTTTTTTAAGTAATAGTCCGATCCCAAAAATTTACTTGGGTTGATAAAGTCCTGTCGCGTCTCAACTAAAAACGGCACATCCGGTGATTGGGTCTGGTCCAATTCTGTCTTGACAGAGTTTAGCCCATCTTGCGTTGGCACCTGTATGGATTCTGGTGTGGGTGTTTTTGTGCTTGGTGTAAAAAGCCCTTTGTGCCCTTTCAAACCATTGATAATCCCATCTAATCGATCATCACTAATCAGTGGTTTGGAACCGTCAAAATCGGTGTTTTTAACACCAGCCAAACCTTTATCGCCAGAGCTTAAGCCAACTTGCTCAACCCCCTCACGCACCGCATGATTATCAATATAGCCTGTCAACTTGGCATCAAGCGTGCCACCAGCTTCAATCGTGCCGTAAACAGCATCATAAGTGCGTTTGGTTGTTTGGGTAAAAGTAGGACCGTCCCATTCTTCTGCACCTTGCGCTATACATCCTGGATTTGTGATACTACATTGCTTATATCTGTAGCGTGTTTTAGTCACAATCTTGGTTGTTTCGATTAAATCGCGCCCCTCATTGAGCAGCGTATCACCCTGCATCTCAATGTTGCCATTAGCAGCAATCAAACTATAACTATTGCGGATATCACCGGCATGAACCGTGAAATGGCGCCCTACCAAAATCTGGGCAGCATTATTGATAAAATGAGGCTGCTGACGAATGATCGTAGTGTCGATATTTTTCTTGATCCTTGTGTGTTTATCAACATTTGGGATATTTTCCCATTCTCCTCGCACGTAACTGTGAGAAATCACTTTATCGCTAACTTCAACCCCACCTTCGCGCATGTTGGTGAGAGCTGAGACATCGAAGGTCATATCGCCTGACACGGCTTCTAAAAGCCCCGAGCTGTTGATCACATGACCAGCCCGCTCTCCACTTAAGCCACGGATGATGAGATTGTCTTCAGCAATGACATCGGCAAACTTATTAATAAAATCCCCATCTAAGGAGAAAATGGCAGATTTCTTGGCATAAATCAGCCCACTATTACTCAGATCAGCGCTCACATTGAGCGCAACCCCATCACCACTTGAACCAATACTGCCGGCATTGTCCAAAACATCTGCGGTTAAAACAAAAGCGCCACCACTTTTGAGAACACCGTCTTCACCATTTAAAACCAGAGCAACTTGCCCCAATGACGGATCATGACTTTCTGCCACAAGCGTAAAACTGTTACTGGCTAAAAGCTGACCTGAATTGGCTAAAGACCCAAGCTTCGCATCAACAACACCGCCCACCATAATACCGGAATTGCTTAAAACATCATGGCTGTTGAGAGTAAGTACTCCGCCTTGCGCTTCCACAAGCCCATCTTGGGTGAGTGTGCCTGCCTTCAGCGTTACATCATAGGCGCCAACCTCACTTGTCTCGCCCATTGTCAAGATGCCATCACTGGAAAGCTCTATCCGCTTTTTAGAGACAATGCGCCCCGTTTGGTTCAGAGTGTTTTGCGCATGCAAAGCAATGGTATCATTGCTTTCTATCGTGCCACTATTGCTTAAATCACCATGGCTGGTCAGTTGAAGGTCACCACGCTCAATCTCTATGTGCCCTGCTTGGATCACACTATCAGCAACAATATTGACTGCCCCTTGCGTCGAAATAAGACCATCAACATTCTCAAAACTGCCCACATCAATGCGCAAACCATCCCGCGCTAAAACATGCGCACCTTCATCATGTGTAGCGTTTTGTTGGTCTGAATTTGTCGTTTCAGCGCTTTTATTGACAAAAGACGTTGCAACAATCTTCATCTCACCGGCTAAAGCACTGAGAAGACCAGCCTCATTATTTATATGACCAGCACGTATCTCTTTCAGCCCACCAATGGTGAGAGCCTCTTCAGCAATAATTCTGCCCTGTATATTGCTCAGATTACCATCACTGAATAGATCCATAGATTTTTTGGCGTAAATCAGCCCACTATTGCTGACATTCCCTGCCACATTAAGGGCAACATTCTCACCACTAGAGCCAAGCACACCGGCATTGTCTAATTGCCCTGCGATCACAACAAAAACGCCACCACTTTGAAGGACACCTTCGGATGTATTCTCAAGAAAAGCTTGTTGCGGATCGACGCCTTCTTGTGCGTTTACCATCAAATGCAAATCATCGGTTGCAATAAACGTCCCTTGATTGGTAAATGCACCAATATGAGCATCGACACTCTCACCACGCATTGTGCCGCTATTGATAACCCCATCACGCACTTGAAGGGTTAATGCTCCTTCTTGGGCTTCCACAGTCCCTGCTTGGGTTAAAGCATCAGCACTTAAAACCACATCATAACTTAAAATCGTGCTCTCTTGACCGGTTGTGAGCATGCCCCCCGCTGTCAAGGCAACCTGCTGCATACTGACAATATCACCCGTGTGATTGAGGGCTCCATGGGCATCCAGCGTTATCTTCCCATTAGACCAGACAGTGCCTTCTTGGACAAGATCACCGCTACGCGCATAAAGGTCTATTTTTTGTTCTGCAACTAAATGAGCGCCTGATGTAAGCTCTGCCGCTTGCACCAAAAGAGAGCCGCCGGCGCTATAATGTCCAGCACCTACAGTGAGCGCATCATCGGCGCTCAAGACAATATTCCCCTTGGCACCAATATGGTTGTTTAAAGCAGTGATTTGATTGGTTTTAATGGTCAGATCGCCAAGGGAAGAAACCCCTGTTTGATCATTGTCTTGCATGCGGCTTAGATCAATTGTTGCTGCTTGGATCTCTAAAAGATCACCGGCGGCTATCCGCCCATTTCCCGCCTCAAGCTTTGTCGCTTTTAAGTGCAAAGAACCCGTCGCTGACTGTTGACCATCACTTCCAATACCGCTTGCTATAAGAGCATGAGACTGGAGCTTGATCACATCGGCGCGCACATCAACAGCACCGCTTGCCGCAACGCGAGCTTGCTCAGCCAATTCAACATGTTTCAAAGCCTTCAGTTCAACCGCTTCTTCTGAAAAAAGCAGATCTTTCACATGCACACTATCGTGGTGGGAACGCGCTTTTACCGCACCTTTGGCGCGTGCTTTGGCAATCACCAGCTTGCCATCACTTGTCAATCTCATGGCGCCTGCATTGGCAACCATGTCTCCGCGCATCTTAACGCCGGCGCCTTTATCATTGGCAATCACGCGGATCTGCCCCGCATACATTCCACCAAACTCACTGGAATCAATCGCCAATTCTGGCTCTTTGCCATCAGAGCCAAGAGAAGTTGCTTCGCGCTTATGATAATCAAAATGATTGTGACCAGCGATAACAGCCAAATCCCCTTTGACCTGTATGGGACCTCCGATACTGATCTTGCGCGAAACAAGATCAAAAATATCTAATGCACTTCCATCAGCTCCACGAGCGCCTATGGTGATATCACCACCCTCAACACGCAACCCACTCAAAGCCCCATCGGCTCCAATGATCGGTTGTCCGGTCGATAAAGTCACCCGTGGAGTATTGATAAAGCCACAACCGTTACAGGTAATCCCATTGGGGTTGGCGATAATAACATCCGCCATATGCCCGTGGACTTCGCTCACGCCTTCAAGACGCGAGCGATTGGCACTCACCACTTCATTAAGGATAACCTTTGCTGCACCGCTATAACGCAAATTGCCGTTGCCTGGCACCAATCCCCCAAGCTGTGAACGCGAGACTTCCTCAGTCGAATTGTTCAAAATCACGCCATGGGTATCAACATTGAAACTGTCATATTTGTTATGAGAAAGACCCTGACCATTGGGGCGCACAATATCAATCAGCGGCACATCATTGCCGGCTTTCCCCACCGTGGGGCGGAAAACAGAACCAACCCCGTCAGCTGCTTTAATCCCTTGGCTCTCTTGTGCAACAGGACTTCGCGCTCCAAGCGCTTGTGCTTGCAACAACAAAGGCTGAAAAGCTAAGCAAAAACTTAAAACCAGTGAAAGCCCCTTATGGATCCCTCGCTGCAAAACACAAAGAACGCGCTTTCCTCGCTTGTATCCATATCTCAATCTATGCTTTTGATCTTTCAATCCCCGCATCTTCAGCTCCTCATAAAATTCTTTATCTCTTAAAAAAAATAACCCATATGGGTGTAAACAGCGCAGCGATATTTTTTACCGCCCCTTTGCTCTAAAATCTCAATAATGCCCGCACTTGAAATAACCCTGTCGCATTTCCCTTTTCTCGCACTGTCGATTGGGTTAAAATATTCGAATAAGACACATCAATATCCGTAATGTCTCCGGTTGCATGGAAACCAAGAGTTGCCCCAACGAGGCTCCCGCCAAAACTGTTTTTGTTTGCATCATTGGCCACGGCCCCCAGATCAAGCGCCATATAAGGGGCAAATTGGCTTATAAATTTACGCCCCATTCTCGAAGAAAAACCTGGCAACAACAGCGACAATTCATTGCGCCAAAACGCCCCATTATTGCCGTAATAAATCGCCTCACGCACTCCGCGTACAGAGGAACTACCACCAAGCGATATTTGTTCTGAACTAAACAATGTGTCGGGTGATAATTGTCCTGAAAACAGCGTGTTATAGCGAAAGTTATATTGTTTGAGCGAAAAAGGACGCACGTAGCCTAGGGAAAAAGACAATTTGGAAAATTGCCCTTTGGGTGAATTTTTTGTTGCATTCTCTTGCTCCTTATCGTCATAAGCGCCAAGAATTGCCAACCCTTTATGAAACCCTATATGCGCGCTTAACTCTCCTCCAAGCCACTTGCGCGAATGATCAAGCTCAAAGGTTGCAATAGCCAGTTTACGGCTGGAAACATCAACCCGACTGCCCATAATAAAATTATCAGAATATTTCCATGTTAAGCGTCCCGTAAGCCAGGTCTTTCCCTCTTGATCACGGTCAATAACCCGTGAAATCCACGGTGTCAGC
This sequence comes from Bartonella sp. TT119HLJHH, assembly GCF_042193385.1. NCBI lineage: Bacteria > Pseudomonadati > Pseudomonadota > Alphaproteobacteria > Hyphomicrobiales > Bartonellaceae > Bartonella > Bartonella sp. TT119HLJHH. The sequence continues at coordinate 5,915 of NZ_JBHILS010000019.1, forward strand.
GATAAAGACTTACCCTCAGTCATAATATCGGAAAATATCCCCTTAACACTCGAATGATATTGGCTCCACGTCCCATCAAAACCTGTTGTCCACGTGCCATAGGGAAGAGAAAATGATCCCGTTAGAGTATCACTATTGGGGCGCTTGTGAGAAAAATGATACGGACTACCATCCATAGAACGCTGATAGCTAAACGACCATTGATCATTGATCCCCAACAGATCATCAAAAGAAAGGCTCAAGCGCGTTTGATAAATTCCTGTTGCTTTAGCACCAAGATTATCGCTGGAAAGCGTAATAAGCCAAGGTTTCTGTTTTTCAATATGAACATCGAGTATCGAACCACCCGAATTGCTCCCCGCACCAAGATTAATGGTAGCTTGGCGTGAGAAAAGCCGATTGATTTGATCAAGCCCTTGCTCTATCTGGCGCAGATTGGTCGGTTTTCCAATAAGGTTTGGAAAAGCCGTGGTGATTTCTCCTTGAGATTTCCTTCCAACTTTATGCCCATCAAGGGTAATATCTTCCATCACACCTTCAACAACAACAATCTTGAGATGACCGCCGCTTAAATCTTGCTCAGGCAAATAAGCCCGCACCGCAATATAGCCGCGCTTCATATAAAGCTTGGTCACCGCTTTGAGCACTTTATTGATTTCGGCAATCCCCAAACACCGTCCTTCCCAAAGAGAAATGGCTTCATGAAGGTCGGTATGAGAAATCAACTGAGCATCAACAAATTCAATGCTTTTGATCAGCAAACAGGTTGTACTAGGCGAAGCACCATAGGCAGATGTGGTATCATCGTCTGGCAAAAATACCTCATGGGTTTTGTTTTTACGCTGCAATTGCTGAGAACGCTGTTGTTGTGTTTGTTGTCGTTGGATGCTCTCTGATTGATTAATCGCTTTCTCACGAATGTTTTCGGCAAAACTCGGCAATGAGAAAAGGCACAAAATAGCCGCAAAAACAAAAGTGAAAAAAAATCTATGCATTCATTGTGTCCTCAAAATGAGCAACAAAATGAACCATATCATCAGCGTCACAGAAAAAATCGCCAACCGCGTAACAATTTTTTAATTTTTTGATGAGAATAATACTTATAACATCTGAGAGAAAAGCATAGACTGTACTGTATACACCTGCTTTATGTGTTGTGCAAACCATATCATTTCCCCCGCTTTTGAAGATTTTACAATGACACTGTTAAATGACAATCATATGCTCTATATGCTTCTTAATTTTAAGGTGTTGCATGTAATATAATCTTGAGCTTCAAGTAAAGACTGTTATTCATAGAATAGACCAAATTTATTGGAACTGTTACATATTAGAGACAACAAGAAACACTCCATTATTATCGCTTGATAAGAAAAATAGCATGACGATAGTTTATTTACTAAAACAAGAAAAAAGAAAATGCGTAATGCCATAACTGATGAAGGATTAGCGCATTTTAAAACTGCTTATCCCAATGAAAAAACACTAAAGATGATCTGTTTTATTATGTTTACGGTCTTTTGCATTCAGAAGATTATCGCACTCGTTATGTCAATAACCTCTCTAAAGAATTGCCGCGTATCCCGTGTGTAAAGAATGCTGATGATTTTGGAAGTTTGTAACAGCAGGGCGTAAATTGGGTCATTTGCACGTAAACTATGAAACTGTAGAACCTTATCCTGAGACCTTTAAAAAGGGTAATCCAAAATTAACTGACATCTCTAATCCCGAAAAGTTTTATTATGTGACTGAAATGAAATTCGCAAAAATTAAGGATAGTAAGGAAAAGAATAAATCAACAGTTACTTATAATAGCAATATCATCATGACAGATCTCCCTAAGTAAGCTTATGAGTATATCGTCAATGGCAAGCCTGCTCTTGAATGGTTTATGGGGCGTCAATGTGTAAAAACAGATAAAAAGAGTGGTATTGTGAATGATGCCAATCACTATGCTGTTGAAACCATTGGCAACCCTGCTTATCCATTAGAGTTGTTTCAAAGGGTTATTACTGTAAGTTTAGAAACAATGAAAATTGTTAAGAACTTACCAAAATTAGAAATTAGAGAAACCAAATAACTTATAAAGCATGCTCACATGATAGGCATATTAACCTCACAAGGGGTATAAGGTCTTATACCTATAGGTTCTATATCACTTTTATAAATTGCTTACATACAATCTTTAAAAGGAGTATTTATATGCGTTATTCTAAAAAGAAATCATTTGCACTTTTAAATACTCTTATTTTGATTGCCTTTAAAAGATTATATCGTAATCTAAAATGATAGCTTTATCCTTTTCAAAAGCTTTGTTTAAACAGAATTATGTATATTCATTTTCTTATATTACTTATAGGTTTTGAATGTTTCTACCCCCACCCCCCCCAAAACCTCCAAAACTCACAACCATAATGGTCTTGATAGCATTTATTATGATTATAATCCCTTTCTTTTGAAAGGCTTTAAAAGATCACATACTCTCATAAGACATGTTTTAATCATTCACTAAATGATCACTTTTGTCGATTCAATGTACTGACATAAACTGACAAATATATATTTACAGTTGTATTTATTTATTATGGCTGTTTTAATAAGTTGTATTTTGAAAAATTGATAAAACTTAACTTATTGAAATATAATGATTTTAATTTTCTCTCATTTAAAAAAAATGATATAGGTTCTAAAAAGAACTGACAAAAATGACAAAAGTTTATTAAAAGGGATTTTGCTCATCTCTATAATGATCAGTTTCTATTGAGATGTTTTCATAAGTGTTTTCATAACAGGCAATAAATCGCAATTATCCTATTTATCATTTCTCTTATGAACATGAAAAATGATGCCATGGCTATAAAGAACATAACAGCTATAGAGAAAGCAAAAATGCAAATGAAAGCATTTTTTATAAGAGCGCGGTGCTATTAAGGTTGTTTAAATTAGAGCCCCTTATAAACAAAATTCACAAAAAATTTAAAATTCATTTAGTAAAAAAATGATAGTTTATAAAGCTAAAAATACGCATTATGAGAGCGTTTCTAAATATTATAAATATATAGATTCAGAAAATAACGCAATCGTTTCATAAAACCTACAATATATCTTTAAAAGCACATAAATATAAAAGAAGCAATTAATAAGCATAAGATATTATCAATACACAACGTATTTAAAAAATAAGAAAAAATATCAAAAAAGATAAAATATTATTTGACAATAAATACGTATTTTGTTATATGAAGATGATACGCTAATTTTTGTATTGTTATCCCCATTTCTTCTAAAAAAGCTACTTTTAGAACTTCACTAGAATGGGCGGGGTTATGCGTCATTTGTTTTCATTCCTTTCATCAATGGTAATCTTGATAATCAACAAGCTCCACATCTGTTCCGATAAAGCGAAAAATAACACGCCAATTTCCATTCATCTTAAAAAGTATATTACTCTTTATGCGCATTGGGAACGGCTTTTCTAGATCCTAGTAAGCTGAATATATAGCCTTGTCCGATTAGAACTCCAAAAATCGTAACAAAAACGCCTATGATTTGCATGATTTGAGGGATGAAGCCGAACAGGATTTGCACCAATAAGGCTGAAATAGGTACAAAATTGAAAAATATCGCCGTCTTACCCGGACCTCGGATCGCTATTCCAATATTCCAAAATAGGTAGGCTAAAACTGATCCTGCACCCCCCATCCAAAGGAGTGCGAATAAACTAGCGCCGGACATAGACATCGTTTCTTGAAGAGGGGATTCGAATAAAAAGGTTAGGACGCCAAGGGCGACGGTGCCAGAGAGCATCGTCCAGCTTGTTGTTTCAAGCGGGGTTGCGTTCTTGACAAATGACCGCGTGCCCACGGTATAGAACGCCCAACCAATGGAACCTAAAAGAATCATAATATCTCCTTTGGCAAAGGAAACATGGTTAGACAAAAATCTCCCATTTGTTATGACTAAATAGACCCCGAACATACTAATGAGCATCCCTATAACCCTCTCACAGGTTGGGAAAGATTTATTCATGATAGCTTCAATAATATTAGCACTAATAGGGGTTGTCGCCATGATGAGGGAGGCTGTTATGGGATTTGACGTTTGCAAGCCAACAAATAAAGCGCCATTAAACCCTGCCACACCGATAATCCCTAGGAAAATATAAGAAATAAAATTTTGCGATAAAACATGCCACCGCAAGCCTTCTTTGAAAATCATAATTAAAAATATGGCGATTACGGCAATGAGAAACCGCTCAAAAGAAGCTGTCCATGGAGAAACAGTCGTTAAAGCTATCTTAGTGGCTTGGAAATTGGAACCCCAAAAAAAGGTTCCTACGAGGGTTAAGACAAGAGCTATTCTGGGCGTGATTTTCATTGGATAGATCCTTATACTTGATACCAAAGTGGAGCATCGAGACGTATAGAAGAAATTTGTGCGGTATTAGATGAGGAAAGAATAAAGTTGACCGCGGAAGCAATGTCATCTGGGTGAAGCATTTTGGCAAGATTCTCTGGAGGTATCTCTGGGAATCCTTTAAAATTGCGACGAAAATCCGTATTAACTTTATCAACTTGGATTGAACAAACACGAATATTTTGTGGCATTCCCTATAAGCGCAACCCACCAGTATAGCCCTCTACAGCAAATTTAGAAGAAGAATAGGAAATTAAAGAAGGATTGTATTCTACACCCCATATGGATGAAATATTTATAATATCGGCGCGAATTTCCTTTTTTAGATAGGGTAAAGTAGCAGCTGTTATATAGAACATTCCTTTAATATTCACATCAAATGTTTCAGCACATTCTTGAGCATCAATTGTTTCTGGATCGCCACTATAACAAATGCCTGCTACATTAACTAAGACATCAAGACCACCAAATTCTGAGATAACCTTATGGACAGAAGAGTCAATGGCTTCTTTATCGCGGATATCAACAATCAATTTACATAAGCTTGCCGTATCGATGGAGGTTGGTAGTTCTACGTCAATGATGTCTGCACTTGCTACCTTATGACCATTTTTCAATAAGTTTAGAACAATTGCTTTACCGATGCCGCGAGCGCCTCCTGTGACTAAAATACGTTTCTGTTGTTGTGAGTAAATTCCGGTCGTGTTTTTTATCATTTCGTTTAGCATTTTCTATACCTGAAGTTGTAATTATTAATATTCAGCTAGTTTATTTTTAGCCATGCATTATGTATTACTGTATTATATTTAATGTATTGAGTATTATTAAATTGTTTAAATAATAAGATAGCCTTAAAGTTTATTGTGATTAGGTTGAATAACTAAAGAACTGATATTTCATGTAAAGACGTCTCATTAAAAGGAAATACCTTTTTAGAGGAGAATGCTAGAGTTTGTGATTCTTTAGGTAGATTTAAACAGCGCCAACCATGCTTGTGAGCATACGCCTCAAGAAAAGGATCGCCAATAACAGCGACAGGATGACCTACAAGCTTCAGCATATGCTCATCGGAAATATCATCACCGTAGGCCCAGCAGTTCTTAAGGTCACCACCATGTTTTTCAATAAAATCCTGAATCGCAAGCGCTTTTCCAACGCCGATCGTTTGCGGAGGGACGAAACGGCCATTATATTTTTGCCCATCATGCAATAGTTTTGTGGCCAAGATGTAAGGTACACCTAGATGTTCTGCAATGGGGGCTAGAATTTCTATAAAAGAGCCGGATACTAAGACCGGCTCAATTTTTTGGCTATGATGGGATTTTAGTTCTGTTACTACTTCTTGGATTAAGAAAGTAGGATTAATCAACGCGCGCTTTGCCCAAGTTTCTGCACATCTTGTTACTTCTGCTACAGCACGTCCGGCAAAAAATTCATAAAAGCGACGGTTTATTACGCTGCGCGGACTCTGGTTATCATGGTGTGCACGTAAAATAGCAGTAGTATCTGCATATTCCTCTTGGTGAGCGTTGGTTGAAAAACCTAGCCAAGATTTATACCAGAAATCGTGGAAAGCGAGCATACTCTTGCTCCGAATAAGGGTGCCATCTACATCGAAGAATGCATACGCAAGGCTCATTATTAATTTCTCCCTTCAAAAAAAATTAAATTCGTAAGTATCACGCTTTTGATAATAATGATGTTGCTGGCAAATAAATTTCTCTATGTCTCCTTGCGTGAGGCAAAAACTTCTTTAGCAATTTCAACGACATTAATCGCTGCAGGAAAGCCTGCATAAGGAGCAATGTGAAATTGCTAATTCAATCACCTGTTCGGGCGTGCCACCTACATTAAGCAGACCCTGTATATGCAGCTTCAGCTGTGGAATCGCAGTTCCTAACGTTCCTAACGCTGCCACCGTTATAATTTCCCGTTCAAAGAAGTTGAGGATAGGCCGTGTGTAGATATCACCAAACCCAAACTCAACAACAAAACGAGCTAAGTCTGGAGCAATGCTACCCAGTGTCTTAATAATCATTTGTCCATCGGGGCCATCAATATGTTCTAGTGCCTTCAGTCCAGATTCGTAGCGATCCTCGCATACTAATGGCGAGCTGCAACTAGATATGAAGTCTAGTTGCTTTTCATCAAAGACCTCTTTTGCAGCAAAAACACTATTTAAGGCTGCTGGAAACCCTGCATAAAGTGCCAACTGTATCATTACTTCAATCAGCTCAGCAGGACTACACCCAAAATTAAGAGCACTGGTAAGGTGGAATTTGAGTTGCCGTCTTGCATTACCGAGAGTTGCAAAGATGGCAACGGTGGCAAGCTGCCGAATACGGCTTGTTAAGTGAGGTCGCTCATAAATTTCTCCATACACAAAAGAGATGATGAATTTTGCGAGATCAGGGGCAACATCGGCCATTTCTTCAAGAATTGAAGGGGTCTCGACCAATTCCATAGAGCGTAAACGCTCCACGCCCAATTCATAAGCATTTTTCTTATAATTTACAAATGTTTGTTCTTGCATGTAATGGCCCCCTCCCCACGGAGCCTTAGTTGGATAAGGCTTTTACTTTCCTTAAAGACTAAACCTTCAATTAAAATGCAATACCTTATCTCCTCTTGCGGATTTGCATTGCATGAATCGTTATCGTGCTTTAATATCCTAGTCAATCATTTTTGTAAATTTATTTTATATTATTTTTCATTTTTTACATTATAGGCAATCCTTATGAAGCTATAGCAGATAGTAAGGGATTTTTCTATGGCATTAATATTACGTTGATGCAGCAGGCACGTGTAGCCTTTCCAGACGTTGTACTTAAGACTGAGCTAAAATTAGCAAATTAAACCCTTCTTATTCGTATTTGCGCAAGAGAACTGAGGTGTAACTTGTTGAGCGTAGAAACACCATGCATGATTATGTGCGCATTGAGCTATAGGACTTAGTTGTATTTAGTATTTTGCGGCTTGAATTTACCGAGGAAAGTGCGAAGCGTTAAATTTATAACAGATGCTACTGACTTACCTCTAATCTAGTAAAGTTCTATCATGACAAAGCCATTTGTTGGGGTGTACGGAAGAGCTTTGTTTTTAACTCAAGTTATAGGTATGTAATAGCAGATGAGTGCAGTACTCCTTTGCTGCAAAGTCCTCCAATCGGTTTAGCTAAAAATATTATGCCGCAATTAGGTGCCCAATATAGCTTGATCATATCTATAAATTTTGGTTTAATACCTTTAGCACTGGAGAACTTTAGTAAAATTAATGCTGTGTGCCTCTATCAAGTTGTAAAATATATTATGCTTTAAGATCTCGGTAAAAATTTTCATGAGAGCCAAGTGCTAACAAGGTCAAAGTAATCGTGTGATCTTCATAGCTGTAAGCAAGCAGCGTCAATTGCTTGGCCATTTTAAATTTATAGACAAAAACACCAGAAAGATCACCTGTTTTGGCTTGACCAATGGTGGGCGTTTTCATAATGACGCGAACAGCTTGGTCTAGATCTTTTTTTTGGTTGGCATGCAGTTTTTTGACAGTTTTTTTAAATGAATGGGTTTGTAAAACTTGCATAGATTCAGCCAAATTCGAATGCTGTTACATCGCCATCTGCATTTTCTTGTTGTCCAAGTAAGATTGCTTGAATAAATTGAAAGGAGAGATCTGGATTTTCTTCGGCTATTTTGCCCATACGCGACCAATATTCAATTTGCTTAGGAACCGAGCGGCTATAAACAGACGCGTAACGCTTAGCCTCATTAATGAGATCATCAGACAGTTTAACAGTTGTAGCCATGACTATACTCCTACCTTACAATAAGGTGGTAATATAGTTCAAAAGGTGTTAAAAAGCAACCTTTGAAACACAATAACCTTAGCAGATCTCTAACACAATTCCTTCTCTCACAGCCATCTTTCTTAATATCTGAAAGAAGAGAAAATAAAAGATAAATTTAGAACTAAATGATCGAGAATAAGCTCTAAAAAGGTTCGGGATAGGCAGAAAATAAGTTAAAAGAATCAACGGAATCAAAATTCCCGAACTTCTATATAATCTATTGATTTTATATAAATATAGCATTCCTACCCCCTCTGTAGCTTGCCAGCAGGTTTTGTATAATTTGCCACTAGGTTTTGTACCAATTTATTTTTTTTCAAAGAGTTTTAAAGGTGTTCTCAAAGGGTCTTCAAAGACCTTTCAAAGATCATTTAAAGCCTCTTTTTCTTTTCTGCTCAAAATCGCAATTTT
>NZ_JBHILS010000002.1:0-282066 GCF_042193385.1 Bartonella sp. TT119HLJHH
TCTTCCCATGATCAACGTGACCAATCGTACCAATATTAACATGCGGTTTTGTTCGTTCAAACTTGCTCTTCGCCATTGCTATTAATCTCTTGTTTTATTCCCTATTTTTGTTAGCATCTAGGGACAGTTCTGCAAAAATAAGTCTGACCAGACTGTATACAGCCCAATCACCACAACTCTTAGACGGAAAATCCCACCCAATCTATAAATGGAATATTTTCCATCATACCTATTTGCCCAATCATCAACAACCATTTGGAGCGGGTAGCGGGAATCGAACCCGCATATTCAGCTTGGAAGGCTGCTGCTCTACCATTGAGCTATACCCGCATGACCCATGTACTAACTCTCCTTCGATGAATGGTGGAGGGGGTTGGATTCGAACCAACGTAGCATACGCAACGGATTTACAGTCCGCCCCCTTTAACCACTCGGGCACCCCTCCATTACACCGATAAAGTCGCGCAATGAGACATCACGACAACCATCTTGAACACCCATTCAATTCAATCTGATTGCGAAGTGGTTATGACGATTACTATTGTATCTGTCAACAGAATAAATACAATTCTGTACAAATTTCCTGCTCATAATTTTAAATTATAGATTTTTTCTCTCTATTTTTCTTATTAACACGCTATAAAGAAGCTATGAAAGAAAAAATATCACAAAATTCTCATTATGCTCGTTTACGTCGCCGATATCGCGACACAAAAGGCTCTCCTTCTCGATCTTTTACACACCCAAAGAAGAAAACTGCTTCTTTACAGCAAGGAATCATCCATCTTTATGGCATTCATTCTGTTCAGGCTGCTTTAGAAAACCCAAAAAGAATTTTAAAATGTCTTTATGTTACACAAAATGCCTTAAAACGATTAAATATATCCGAATCAGATTATCCTTGCTCTGTTACATTATGCACCCCCAAATATCTTGATTCGCTTGTTGGAAGTGAGGCTGTTCATCAAGGTATTGTTTTGGAAACTCTCCCCCTCAAACCATGCAAACTGTCGGAACTGACCAATACTGATCTGGTCATTGTCATGGATCAAATTACCGATCCACATAATGTTGGCGCTATTATGCGCTCTGCAGTTGCATTGAAAGCTAAAGCACTTATTACAACTTGCCGTCACTCTCCCCACGAAAGCGGAGTTCTCGCAAAAGCTGCATCAGGAGCTCTGGAGATGATTCATTATATTACCGTACGAAACCTCGCTGAAGCTCTTCAAGAACTTCATCAAACAGGTTTTACGAGCTTTGGTCTCGATTCAGAAGGTGACCAACCTCTAGAAACAGCATTAACAGGAAATAAAATTGCTCTTGTTTTAGGAGCAGAAGGTAAAGGCTTGCGTAAAAAAACACGTGAAACCGTTTGCGCTCTAGCACGCCTTGATATGCCAGGAAATATTAAATCATTAAATGTTTCAAACGCAGCAACAATAGCACTTTATGTAGCGCATAAATATCTTAGATTCTAATTTTTAATTTTTTTGTGAAACATCAAAAAAACCAACCAACAAAAAACCCGCAAAAAAACCGCCAATATGAGCTTCCCATGCTATTGAGATACCGTTTTCTTCAAACAGAATGGAAGAAATACCTATGATAAAGTCAGCTATCAGCCACATACTCATATAAACAAGCACCCCCTTGGAACGTAGAGCTTTTTTGATGGACAATAAATGCCCCCCAAATTCTTTAACACCTAAATAGCGGCTGGGCAAACCGTAACGTACAATAGCACCCATCATTCCAGATACTGCACCTGATGCCCCAACAAGTGATATGGTACTTTCTTGATGAAATGTAAAATAAGTCAAAACAGAAATAACTGCCGTTAACACCCAAAAAATTAAAAAACGTAAAACACCAAAATGCCTTGCTAAAGGAGAGCCGAAAACCAAAAGCCAAACCATATTAAGAGCAACATGTTTAAAACTACTATGCATAAATGAATAACTCACCATGGTATAACAAAATGCTACAGGATCCCTCTTAAACAATGCTGGTATAAATGAAAAAAACTCAAGGCTTTCAACATAAACCTGATGAGAAAAAAAATACTGAGAAATGCAATAAAGACAAAAACAAAATGCTATTAACACAACTATAATAAATGGAACATTCAATAAAGGTTCTTTAGGTTGTTTCGGCAATCGGGAAACATCATTATGCTGGTGACTAGAAACTTTCATTGTATAAAATCTCGTATTTTTCAGAAAATGGGTTATTCTTTATACAAAATAAATACACCACTCCCAGTGATGCAGAATCCTTTTAACGCCTCTTCGAAGCCCCTTTTTAAATTTTCAATAGCTCTATATGAAAACACCTGTATTTTATACAAAAGATTAAAAAAAGCATGGATATCAAGAATATGATTTACAAACTTAGTGGTATCCTGCTTACTTAAATGCGAAGTTATTATACAATATACAATAACTTACGAATAGATAAACTCACTTATGAGTGTGGTATATAATAAAAATACATAAACATTGTTTTCTTACTAGAAATATATTGATCATTGCATTTTTTAATCAAGCTATACTTCGACTGATAAACTTTAAATAATCTTAAATCTCAATTTTTCCATTAATATGGCTTGCATTGCTTCTACTCTTTGAATGAAAAACAACATCTCTATGAGAAAAAAACGACCAACACAGCGTTCTCTAAATATACTAATTGATGTTTCATAATGAATTACTTACTTAATAGTCTGTTTTCCTCATAAATGCAAAAGCGTCAGTTCATCTCTTTAACAAATATAAACAAGCCTTTCATTTCAACCTTTAACAGATATAATGCAAGAACTGTCTCCTATGAAACACTGAAAAAATATGTTTATTCTAATGATGCATCTTTGAATTTAAACAATTCATGACAGAAATTTTTATTCCTTTCTTAGACGGTCTTATCTACGCATCCGCCACTTATAACGCGCAAGAGAATAGTTCGGATTAATTCAATATAAAAAAAATTTAAATGAGGCAATCATAGGAATTTTAACCTCCTATTAAGTTGCAAAATAACAAAAACCATTATAAATCAATGTATTATAAATAGATAACACACTAATCATTGAAGAGGAAGATCTTGAGAATTCTGCTTGCAATCCTTTAACCACACATCATAAATAGGATGCTCAACAGCATTCAACCCAGGACTATCTGCAAACATCCATCCTGTAAAAATACGTCGTATTTTTTTATCTAATGTCACTTCATTGACTTCGACAAAACCAGTTGTACGCGTTGGCTCATCTTTAGAGCTCGTATAACACGCACGTGGAGTTACCTGTAATGCGCCGTACTGATAAATTTTACCAAGAGTAACTTCAAAACGTGTGGTCCGTCCCGTGATTTTGTCAAGACCTGCAAAAACAGCAATTCCATTGCTAATACGCTCAGCCCGCACCCCATTATTTAAGGATAAAAACACTAAAATTCCCATAAAAAAAATATATATAAAATGCCTCACCCCTAACAATAAAAAAAATCTCATCATATCAAAATCAATCGCACCTTAAAAAATAATTCTTTTCATAACATAGAGTCAAATAAGACAAAAATACACACGTACATTAAAATATTTTATTTTTTAGGTGACCACGCATCATAATCTTCATGCACACAAGAACGCTCTCCACTGGAGGTGATAGCCCCCTTTGGTCGATAGCCCTCACTTGTTCCTGTCATATTTGCAACATGAGGCTTTTCCCATTCATAAGGATGATAATCCTCCTGTGTTGGTGGACACTCACAGCGATGATGAATCCAACCGTGCCAACCTGGTGGAATAGTAGAGGCCTCAGAATAGTCTTTATAGATAACCCAACGGTGCGGATAACCATCCTTATGAAGTCCTCCTTCATAATATATATTTCCAAATTGATCTTCCCCTATCCGCTTACCTTTGCGCCATGTAAAAAAACGCGTACCAATGGTATTGCCATTCCACCATGTGAAGATTTGCTTTAAAAAACGAGCCATCTGCTATTCCATTCATTTAGTGCGCTCATGAAATTAATCGTTGGAATAAAATTATTAACGATTGAAATTATCGAAAAAGTTACTCGTAAATTCAACTACAATTCCAATTGATAGGTTAACGTGCTATCCTTTAATTTCGAGAAGATATCATATGTATGGCTTCTGCTCCACCCCATAAAATTTAATCTATGCCAAGTTTAATCTTAACCAATTCATTAACAGCTTGGGGATTTGCCTTACCACCTGTTGCTTTCATTACCTGTCCAACAAACCAACCAGCTAAAGCAGGTTTGTGCTTTGCTTGCGCAACTTTATCAGAATTATTGGCAACGATCTCATCAACAGCTCTTTCAATAGCCTTTGTATCCGTCACCTGCTTCATATTTCGCTCTTCTACAATTTGGCGTGCATCTCCCCCTTCATTCCAAATAATCTCAAAAAGATCTTTGGCAATTTTTCCAGAAATAACTCCTTCTTTTATGAGATCAATAATGCTTCCCAATTGATTTGGCGATACTGGTGACTCTTCAATCTCACGATTATCTTTATTTAAAGCCCCTAAAAGGTCATTAATCACCCAATTGGCAACTATTTTTCCATCACGCCCACGTGCTACTTCTTCAAAATAATCAGCAATAGCCTTTTCTGTCACAAGAATGGAAGCATCATACACTGTCAATCCCATTTCCTTAACAAAACGTGCTTTTATAGCGTCAGGCAATTCTGGTAAGTCTGCTGCCAAAGCATCCACAAATGCTTGATCAAATTCTAATGGTAAAAGATCAGGATCAGGAAAATAACGATAGTCATGCGCTTCTTCCTTTGAGCGCATAGAGCGCGTTTCACCTTTAGCGGCATCAAAAAGCCGAGTCTCTTGGTCTATAACGCCTCCATCTTCTAAAATTGCAATCTGACGACGCGCTTCATATTCAATTGCTTGACCAATAAAGCGAATAGAATTAACGTTTTTAATTTCACAGCGCGTTCCAAAATCTTCACCAGGACGACGAACAGATACATTGACATCTGCACGCATAGAACCTTCATCCATATTGCCATCGCAAGTGCCCAAATAACGAACAATCGTACGCAATTTTGTCATATAGGCTTTGGCTTCATCTGATGAGCGCATATCAGGTTTGGAAACAATTTCCATAAGAGCAACACCAGAACGATTAAGATCTACAAAAGACATCGTTGGATGTTGATCGTGCATCGATTTTCCAGCATCCTGTTCAAGATGCAACCTCTCAATTCCCACTTCAATATCCTCAAATTGGCCATTCGAATCTGGACCAACAGATATGATAATCTTTCCCTCTCCCACAATGGGATAGCGAAATTGAGAAATCTGATACCCTTGCGGTAAATCTGGATAAAAATAATTTTTGCGATCAAAAACAGATTTTAAATTAATATGCGCCTTTAATCCTAACCCCGTTCGAACCGCTTGACGAACACATTCTTGATTAAGAACAGGCAACATACCTGGCATGGCTGCATCAATAAGTGATACATGATTGTTCGGCTCTGCACCAAATTTGGTTGATGCTCCTGAAAAAAGTTTCGAATTTGATATGATTTGCGCATGAACTTCCATGCCAATGATGACTTCCCAATCACCTGTAACTCCAGAAATAAAACGCTTAGAATCAGGAGTACGCGTATCAATGATGCTCATTGCCAATCCACTACCAATATTTAAAATATACTCATGTACTTAAAATATACTCATGGCTTATTTAAAACCATTCTCTCAGGGAAACCCCAGGATATAAATCTTACAACAAGTCCGATTCTATCGGACTTGTTTTACTTGCGTGAATATTAAGCTTTTTTAGGAGCTTTTTTCTTAGCTGATGTTTTCTCTGCGGACTTTTCCTTCACTGCAGATTTTTTCTTTGCCGGCTTTTCTTCAATGTCCTCTGATTCGTCATATTCTTTCATCAATTCCTCAACTGTCACTTCTTTATCTGTCACTTTTATCTGTGCTAACAAATAATCAATGACCTTTTCTTCAAAAATCGGAGCACGCAGATTTTCAACAGCTTCTGGCGTCTTACGAAAAAAATCCATAATCTCTTTCTCTTGTCCAGGATACTGGCGAACCTGATCAAAAACAGCTGCCTTTAGCTCATCCTCACTAACTTTAACACCAACCTTTACTCCAATTTCAGAAAGCACTAAACCAAGACGAACACGACGTTGTGCAAGAACACGATATTCCTCCCGTGCCTTTTCTTCTGTAACACCTTCATCTTCAAAACTGCGCCCAGCCTTTTTCAAATCATCATTAACCTGAGCCCATATATTGTTAAACTCAACTTCTAAAAGTTCTTCAGGAATCTCAAAATTATAATCAGCATCTAAAGCATCAAGAATTTGACGCTTAACTTTTTGACGCGTCACTGAACCATATTGGTTTTCAATCTGACCACGAACGACCTCACGTAAGCGATCTATAGACTCTAAACCAACTTTTTGTGCCGCTTCATCATCAATTTTTAATTCATCTGGTTTAAAGACAGCTTTGACAGTAATGTCAAACTCTGCTTCCCGTCCCGCCAAATGTGCCGCACTGTAATTATCAGGAAATTTAACAAAAATCGTTTTTACATCCCCAGCTTTCACACCAACCAATTGCTCTTCAAAACCAGGAATAAATTGTTTTGACCCAAGAATCAGTTGTGCATCACTATCTTCCCCACCTTCAAATGGAACGCCTTCAAGCTTACCTTGATAATCTATGGTAATACGATCACCTTCTTCAGAACTCCCCTCTTTTAGGGAATAATTACGCGTAGAAGAAAGGACGCGATTGACTTGATCATCAATATCCTGTTCAGGGACAGTTGCAATTTCACGGATAACTTCAATATGTTCAAAATCCTTAATTTCAATTTTCGGTAAAACTTCATACTTTAAACTAAAAGTAAAATCGGCTTTGCCATCTAGAATTTTTTCATCTTCATCTATGTCAATTTTTGGCTGCATCGCTGCACGTTCATTGCGGTCCGCTAAAATAGAACGTGGCGCATCACTGAGTATCTCATTGAGAATCTCCGCCATAAAAGATTTACCATACATTTTTCGTAAATGCCCACTAGGCACTTTACCAGGACGAAAACCATTAAGCTTAATCTTACCCTTGGTATCATCTAACCGTTCATTCAACTTTTCTTCTAAATCTTTTGCTGGAACCACGATCTTAATTTCGCGCTTCAGTCCTTCATTAAGCGTCTCGGTAACCTGCATTAAACACCTTCATTTTTCTAAGGAGAGGGACGTGCCCACTCTAATAATCATTACATTCTAACACGTTGAGTGTTACATCACCATGAAGCGGAATTCCAGACACGTAGAAATCCGTAGCACTTAAAGGATTGCTTTGGTGCGGATGGAGGGACTCGAACCCCCACGGTCTCCCGCCAGAACCTAAATCTGGTGCGTCTACCAATTTCGCCACATCCGCCAAACTGACAAGCTAATAACCTTATACAAACGGCGCTTCTATACCATTAATTAGAGAAAAAAAGCAAACAAATATATTAAAAAAACGAATATACATTATTCTCATAAATAACAAAAACAAAATCTATGCTTTTCATATACGGCTGCTTACGCTAAAAGTCGAGTATGCTAAAGACATTTGATACTCCAATCCATATCATCGGTGGCGGTCTTGCGGGATGTGAAGCAAGCTGGCAAATCGCTCAGTCAGGAATTCCTGTTATTTTGCATGAAATGCGACCCCAGAAAAAATCAGATGCCCATAAAACGGATAAATTGGCAGAACTGGTTTGTTCAAATTCATTTCGTTGCGATGATTCATCAACAAATGCCGTAGGACTTCTCCATGCTGAAATGCGATTAGCAAAATCGTTGATTATGAAAGCTGCTGATGCCAATAAAGTCCCCGCAGGGAGTGCCCTTGCTGTTGACCGTGATGGATTTTCAAAAACCGTTACAGCAGCACTCGAAAACCACCTTCTTATAACGATTAAACGTGAAGAAGTTCAAAAAATTCCTAAAGCTTGGAAACATGTTATCATCGCAACGGGTCCCCTTACCTCATCTGCACTTGCTCGAGAATTGCAAGCAATAACTGGAACAGAATCACTCTCTTTTTTTGATGCTATTGCACCTATTATCCATACCGATAGTATTGATACGAATATTTGTTGGTATCAGTCGCGCTATGATAAGATTGGCCCAGAGGGAACAGGAAAAGATTACCTTAATTGTCCCTTAAATAAAGAACAGTATGAAACATTCGTTCAAGCGTTAAAAAATGCAGATAAAACAGAGTTTCGTGACTTTGAAAAAACGCCCTATTTTGATGGATGCCTACCAATTGAAATTATGGCTGAGCGCGGACTTGAAACGTTAAGACATGGTCCTATGAAACCTATGGGCTTAACTAATGCCCATAATCCTACAGTTAAACCCTATGCTGTCGTTCAATTACGCCAAGACAATAAACTTGGAACGCTTTATAATATGGTCGGCTTTCAGACAAAACTGAAATATGGTGAACAAATTCGCATTTTTAGAATGATTCCCGGTCTTGAAAAAGCAGAGTTTGCGCGTCTTGGTGGTCTTCACCGCAATACCTACCTCAACTCGCCAATCATTCTTGATCAAACCCTTCGTTTAAAACAAACAAAACAACTACGCTTTGCAGGGCAAATTACCGGATGCGAAGGTTATGTAGAATCAGCGGCAATAGGGCTTCTTGCTGGACGTTTTGCTGCTGCCGAATATCATCATATTTCTCCTTGCCTACCCCCACAAACTACAGCATTCGGAGCCCTTTTGAATCATATTACGGGGGGACACATCATAGATGAAAAAGCAGAAACACAGTCTTTTCAGCCAATGAATATCAATTTCGGACTTTTTCCCCCTATTGCTTCTATTAAACATTCAGGGAAACGTTTACCAAGTAAAGAAAAAAAATTAGTAAAAAAACAAGCCATAACAGCGAGAGCCCTCAATGATTGTACTCAGTGGTTAGCAGATAAAGAATCAAAGAGCTCCTGTTTATAAAAAACATACGATTCGCCTCTCACCTACTGAATAGATCTTTATGACTCTCGTGAAAAAATCATCCTAAAGCCTTTTAAAGACAGCCTCCCCCAATCAATAAATACTACCCTACGTTTCATCATTTATTCAATTGTGTAGGTGCTGCGAAAATAACTATTCGCTATAAAAAAACTTTTACTGCTATCAACAATTTAATATGATTTAATGACTAAAAACAAAATAAGCATATAAATATATTATGAATAATCAAAAAAATAGATGAAAAATACACACATAATACTGTACTATCTTTATTAATAGTTTTTATATTACGTAATGTATATTATTTTATAAGAGTAATTTTTCTGTTTTTTAACTTCCTCCCTCAAAATTTGTGATATTCTCTTATTTTAACTCTTGTGTGATGAAGAAAAAACGCTCTCCTGCATATCACAAGTAAAATAAAGATATGGTACAAATATTTGCAGATAGAGCTGGAGCTATCTCTCCCCTCTCAAATGCCAAGAAAAATCACAATATTGAAAACCAAATCTGAATATCAAAAGATTCTTTCATTTCAGGCTCTCTAATAAATCAATAAAATTATCCTCTTGGTGCGTCACAAGAAAGGTTGGCGTATAAGTAAAAGAATAAAACTATCGCTTACGCACTCGTCTCAGATATCGGAGAGCTAGTCGCAACATTATAGGAACTGAGAAAAATAGATAATATGGTGGCACCAACATGCGCTTTTGTTAAGCGTAAATGGTAGTATATAATAACTTTTATAAACTTTACAGAGTTTTTTGCCTCATATTATTTACGGATCTTGTTTTGAAATAAATACCGTAACATTTCAGCGTAATAAAAGTTAATATTACATTTTATAAGCCATACCCGCGCTCAATTAATATAGTGCAATATTTTATGAAAAGACTAAAAACAATATATTTCCAGCAATACATGAAAATAAAAAGTATCGCAAAGATCTCAAAGTGTTATGTGAAAACGAGCATAACACATGTGTTAAAAAAACCCGATTTATTTATAAGCGGGTTTTTTTAATGTAGCTTAAATTATTTTTTATTAACTGCTTCTTTAAGGCTTTTTCCTGCAGAAAATTTTGGTACAGAACGTGCTGGAATATCGATTTCAGCACCAGTTGAAGGATTACGCCCCTTTGTTGCAGCACGATGAGAAACTTCAAAAGAGCCAAAACCTGGAAGACGAACATCTCCCCCTGAAGCCAAAGCTTCAGTTATAGAAGCCATAAAAGCATCAACAACAGCACCAGCTTGCGCTTTTGAAACACCTGCCTTTTCAGCAACGGAGCTAACCAATTCACTTTTATTCATAAAATATTTCCTTTCCCTATATTACCTGACAACATGACTTAATCATGTTATTGGTCAGTTTATTGAAAAGTACAGCAAACAGAAGTCTTATTTTTATCCAAAACATTGTTTTTTTAGCAATAATCACAGTTATTCACGGAATTTTTCACTTTTCCCAACAAAAAACAGAATAATAACCTCAAAAACGCCTTCTGCCACCTAAAAAATGCCGTTATAAATGAGATAAGTGAATCAGTGTGCAATCTGTATTCCTTCACTATCACTGCTCTCTGACCGGATTGGAACAGCCCCTGTAGAGGGTTCTTCCCATTCAATAGTATCTGGAAAACGAACCAAAGCGTGTTTCAAAACTTCACTCACATGATTTACCGGAATAATTTCCATATTATTTTTGACATCATCAGGAATATCAACCAAATCTTTTGCGTTTTCTTCAGGAATAAGTACTTTTTTTATCCCTCCTCGAAGAGCTGCTAAGAGTTTTTCTTTTAATCCACCAATGGGTAAAACGCGTCCACGTAAAGTAATTTCACCAGTCATTGCAATATCTTTATGCACAGCTACTCCTGTAAGGACCGAAACAATTGCTGTCACCATTGCAATCCCAGCAGAGGGGCCATCTTTTGGTGTCGCCCCTTCTGGAACATGAACATGGATATCGCGTTTTTCAAAAAGTGGAGGTTCAATACCAAAATCAACAGCACGAGAACGTACATAAGATGCTGCCGCTGAAATGGACTCTTTCATAATATCACGTAAATTTCCAGTTACAGTCATCTTACCTTTGCCGGGCATCATAACTCCTTCAATGGTCAATAACTCTCCGCCAACTTCTGTCCACGCAAGGCCTGTTACAACACCAATTTGATTTTCGCCTTCAATCTGATTGTAATGATAACGTTTAACACCCAAGAAATCATGAATATTACTTTCTGTAACTTTTACAGATTTTTGATGCGTTTTGAGAATTTTTGTAACGGATTTGCGGGAAATTTTCATGAGTTCACGTTCAAGGTTACGAACGCCTGCCTCACGTGTGTAAAACTGAATAATTGACCTTAGTGCTCCATCAGAAATACTGAGTTCTTTTTTAGACAAACAGTGATCTTTTAGTGCTTTTGGTAAAAGATGCTGTTTAACAATTTCCATTTTCTCACATTCCGTATAACCAGCAATACGAATAATTTCCATACGATCCATTAACGGACCTGGAATATTAAGCGTATTGGCAGTTGTGATAAACATCACATCAGAAAGATCATATTCAACTTCCAAATAGTGATCAATGAATGTACTATTTTGTTCAGGATCAAGAACTTCTAATAAAGCGGATGAAGGATCGCCACGGAAATCTTGTCCCATTTTATCAATTTCATCAAGCAAGAAAAGCGGATTAGATTTTTTTGCTTTTTTCATAGACTGGATAATTTTTCCAGGCATCGAGCCAATATATGTTCGGCGATGTCCACGAATTTCTGCTTCATCTCGGACACCTCCCAATGAGATACGAACATACTCACGCCCCGTTGCCTTTGCAATAGAGCGCGCTAATGATGTTTTCCCTACACCAGGAGGACCTAACAAACAAATAATGGGACCTTTTATCTTTGACGCGCGACTTTGTACGGCCAAATATTCAATAATTCGCTCCTTAACTTTTTCAAGACCAAAATGTTCATTATTCATGACCTTTTCAGCAAAATCTAAGTTGTTTTTAATCTTAGATTTTTTACCCCAAGGCATTGCTAATAACCAATCAAGATAGTTACGTACAACTGTCGCTTCTGCAGACATAGGAGACATATTCCGCAATTTCCTCAATTCTGCTCCAGCTTTTTCCTGTGCTTCCTTGGATAGTTTTGTATTCTTGATACGTTCCTCTAATTCAGAGAGTTCATCTCGGCTATCATCACTTGCTCCTAACTCTTTTTGAATAGCCTTCATCTGCTCATTGAGATAATATTCTCGTTGGTTTTTTTCCATTTGCCGTTTAACATGCGAACGAATACGTTTTTCAACCTGCAAAACAGAAATTTCTCCTTCCATGAAGGACAGAACACGTTCAAGACGGGCCCGTACAGGTAAGAGCTCTAATATTTCCTGTTTTTCAGCAAGTTTAATCATCAAATGAGAAGCAATCGTATCGGCAAGCTTAGAAGGATTATCAAGCTGGCCAATCGCATTCACAACTTCAGGAGAGATTTTTTTATTAAGCTTTACATAGTTTTCAAAATAAGCAATCACTGACCTTGAAAGAGCTTCAATCTCAACATCACTCTCTCTAGGTTCTTCTGTAACAGTTGCAAAAGCCTGATGATAACCTTCACTTAAAGCAAATTGACTAATTTTTGCACGTGCAGTTCCTTCAACCAAAACCTTTACAGTACCATCAGGAAGCTTTAAAAGTTGAAGAATATTAGCAAATGTACCAATATGATAAATATCCTCTGATTTTGGATCATCATCAGAAGCATTTTTTTGTGTCACCAATAGTATTTGCTTGTCAACCGCCATCGTTTCTTCAAGAGCACGAATTGATTTTTCGCGGCCCACAAAAAGTGGAACAATCATATGGGGGAAGACAACAATATCACGAAGAGGTAAAACAGCATAAACCCCATCTCTTACTTCATCTGTCTTTTCATCAATATATTGCATAATTCTCCTTTCTGGAGCCTATGAGCTATCTACAACAACCAGCCCACCTTTAGAAAACCTCAGCTCTTCACTGTACATGAAGTGGTCATTACTCATACATAAATCAAGCATTATAATGATATTATTAGAAATACCCATCAAATACCCTTCATTACCACCTTTTATATTGTGCATCGCACAATGTCATGCTGATACATTTTCTTTATCTTCTGCACGTTCTGAGTAAATATAAAGAGGACGCGCTTTCCCATCAACGACATCACTCGAAATAACCACTTTTTGAACGCCTTCAAGAGCCGGTAATTCAAACATCGTCTCAAGAAGGATCTTCTCCATAATAGAACGTAAACCGCGTGCGCCAGTTTTACGTTCAATTGCTTTCTTCGCAATAACACGCAAAGCATCTTCATGAAATGCTAACTCAACATTTTCCATTTCAAAAAGACGCTGATATTGCTTTACTAACGCATTTTTAGGTTGTGATAAAATTTGCACGAGAGCGTTAACGTCTAAATCCTCTAAGGTAGCCACTATAGGAAGACGCCCAATAAATTCTGGTATTAAACCAAATTTTATAAGATCTTCAGGCTCTAAATCACGAAAAATTTCACCAACACAACGCTCATCAGGAGCCTTAACGGTCGCAGAAAAACCAATAGAAGTTTTTTCACCACGCCCTGAAATAATCCGTTCTAAACCTGCAAAAGCCCCCCCACAAATGAATAAGATGTTTGTGGTATCAACCTGAAGAAACTCTTGTTGCGGGTGCTTACGTCCACCTTGAGGAGGAACAGAAGCAATCGTTCCTTCCATAATTTTTAATAACGCTTGCTGAACTCCTTCCCCAGAAACATCTCTTGTAATAGAAGGATTATCTGCTTTACGAGAAATCTTATCAACCTCATCAATATAAACAATACCACGCTGCGCACGTTCAACATTATAATCCGCGGCTTGAAGAAGCTTTAAAATAATGTTTTCAACATCTTCTCCCACATAGCCTGCTTCAGTCAAAGTGGTTGCATCCGCCATCGTAAAAGGTACATCAATAATACGTGCTAATGTTTGTGCAAGATATGTTTTACCACATCCCGTTGGACCAACAAGAAGAATATTTGATTTCGCCAACTCAACATCATTGCTTTTAGACTGATGCGCCAACCGTTTATAATGATTATGAACAGCAACAGAAAGAACACGTTTTGCATGCTGCTGACCAATAACATAATCATCAAGAACTGTTATAATTTCCTGTGGAGTAGGAACACCATCACGCACCTTGACCCCTGAAGACTTATTTTCTTCCCGAATAATATCCGTGCAAAGCTCTACACATTCATCACAGATAAATACAGTAGGCCCCGCAATGAGCTTACGCACCTCATGCTGACTCTTGCCGCAGAACGAGCAATAGAGAGTATTTTTCGATTCGTTCCCGCTATTGCTAATTTTGCTCATTTTTCTTTCCTTTCACCACGATATATGAATACTTTGCCTTTTCAAAGGAAGCTTTTCATCATGAAAATCAAAAGACATATAGAAAACCATGCATGTCTCAATATTTTTAGGTGTTTCTTTTATTTTGCAATATTTTTATAAAACTCTTTGATTTAAAGTAGCTGTTTTTTCTATAAAAATTCTTAATCTTTTTCTTCTTTTTCAGTTTCTGCACGATATTGTATAACATCATCAACTAAGCCAAACGCTCTGGCTTCTTCTGCTGTCATAAAATGATCGCGATCGAGAGTTCTCTCTATAACCTCATAATCCTGACCCGTATGTTGGACATAAATTTCATTTAAACGCCGTTTCATCTTTATAATATCTTGCGCATGTCGCTCAATATCTGAAGCTTGACCTTGAAAACCTCCAGATGGTTGATGCACCATAATACGTGCGTTTGGCAATGTAAAACGATGACCTTTTGCTCCAGCTGTTAACAATAAAGACCCCATAGATGCCGCTTGCCCCATGCAAAGCGTAGAAACAGGAGGACGAATAAACTGCATAGTATCATAAATAGCCATACCAGATGTTACAACACCACCTGGAGAATTAATATAAAGACTAATTTCTTTTTTAGGATTTTCCGCTTCCAAGAAAAGCAATTGTGCACAAACAAGCATTGCCATACCATCTTCAACAGGACCATTAATAAAAATAATCCGCTCTTTTAAAAGACGGGAAAAAATATCATAGGCCCGTTCACCACGATTGGTTTGTTCAATAACCATAGGAACAAGGCTTAATGCTGTTTTCATTGGATCACTCATATTTTTACTTTCCGTTCATATAACAACCGCTCTTTACACATTCAATGTTTTTATCCATATGTTAACATTACTCTCTTGTGCAAGCTACAATCAAGAGCTGTTTAAGATAGATTAAAATCCTAATCATTAAAATAGCAATAATAACTCTACCTAAACAAATGATGAACATCCGGAATGCGAGATACCGCCCAATGGTAAAAACTTCCTTCCTGAGGTTTTTGCGTGGTCTTTGTCTTTCTGTGAATATAAAAGCCTATCAAGCGTGAATCTGTAAGCGGCTTGACGCCAAAAGCTGGTTCAAAAATACGTTCAGTCTTTCGCCCAGTCCAATAATAAAAAGTTTTCTTTTCCTTTGCTTCATGAAAAAAACCATATTGTTTTGCTAATCGTGAAATACCATCATTGCCAAATATTGTAACGCCAAGATTTCCCAGTAAAATTGGCATTTTTTTCCTCTTTAACCAGAACGGTCTCCAAACACGACGCTTAAACCCAAGCCAATGAGGAATAATTTCTGTGCCGGCCCAATAATCTTCAAATGTTTTTATAATAGGGTTATTGGGTGGAAAATAAAGTGCAGAAACGCCTACTCTGGTATTATTTTCTCTTGCCAACCAAACCTTATCCGCATCTGGATGAAATTGTTTAACAAGGTAAACATCTGTATCTAACCAAACACCTTGTTGATATTTCATCAGCATAACACGAAAAAAATCCGAGAACTGAATAATTGTACATCCTAGTTTATTGTCAGAAAAATCGGGATCAAGGCGATAAATTGCTGAGCGTGGTAAAATTGATTCGGCTTCATGCAACTCAACACCAACAGGGAGATTATCTATTTTTTTATCATAACTAAAAAGCTTAACGCGCTGTCCAGTTTTAACCATTGAGGACAAACAAAGCCTATCCACCAATCTTAATTGCCCACTATACCAAAAAGTACAAATATCCATATATATAATATATCAAAAATATTCTAAACTTACGCGAAAAAGTTGTTCAACATCACGAACACACTCAGCAAGAGAAAAAATCACTATTCTATCACCAGACAAAATACGCGTATCTGCCGAAAGCTGTATTATTGTCTTATTGCGATAAATTGCACCAATTCTCAAACCATCTGATAAATTGAGCTCTGATAATGACTTACCAACTAATGAAGATGTTTGCATCACTTCAGCTTCAATAATTTCTGCTCGTCCATTAAAAACTGAATGAACAGAACGAATACGCCCACGGCGCATTTGTTGCAAAATTCTCGATATTGTAACGCTATGGGGATTAAGATATGCATCCACACCAACAGCACGACTAAATTCTTGATAGGCAACATTATTAATCAATACCATATTGGCTTTGCAGCCCAATCTTTTAGCAATAATAGCGCTTAAGAGATTAACCTGATCTTGATTGGTCAATGTAATCATTAAATCAGACTGATCAATTCCCGCATCTTGAAGAATCACTGGATCTAACACGTTACCGTATAAAACTGTCGTTTTTTCAAGCTGATCAGCAATTGTGAGAGCTCTTTCTCTATGCGATTCTATAATCTTCAATTTTAATTTATGGAAACGCTTTTCAATAGCCTGTGCAACATAAAGGCCAATATGACCACCCCCTGCAATAATCATGCGGTGTGCATCTTGTTCTTTATGACCAAAAAGCCCAACAGCACGACGCATCTGTTCACGAGCAACAACAAGATAGGTTATATCACCAACGCGTAATTGCGTTTCTGAATGTGCAACCAATAATTCCGCGCCACGTTTAATAGCGGTAACCGTCGTATGAAGATCTGGAAAAAGCTCTGTTAATTGACGCAAAGGTGTATTAATAACTGGACAATCTTCCATGCATTCCAAGGCTAGTGCAACAATATCATCATTACAAAAATAAAGAACATCTATTGCACCAGGTAAAGCAATACGGCGCAAAACCATTTCCCCAACTTCAACTTCTGGCGAAATAACCACATCAATGGGAATATTCTCTCTGGAAAAAAGCGTCTTATAACGTGGTTCTAAATAAGATTGTGAGCGAATACGAGCAATTTTTGTGGGCACATTAAATAATGAATGTGCCACTTGGCAAGCTACCATATTGACTTCATCAAACAAAGTGACAGCAATCAACATATCTGCTTTGTCTGCATCTGCTGCCAAAAGAACTTCTGGCCGTGAGCCGTGACCAACAAAACCTCTCACATCCAATGTATCGCGAATCTTTTCAATTAATCTCGTTTCAATATCAATAACAGTAACATCGTGATTTTCAGCAGCAAGACGCTCTGCTATCCCATAACCAACCTGTCCTGCTCCACAAATAATAACACGCATCGCTTAAGAAACTCCAAGCGCTTTAAGTTTACGGTGCAAAGCTGAACGCTCCATGCCTATAAATTCAGCAGTACGTGATATATTTCCACCAAAACGCCCAATCTGCGCCACTAAATATCTCTTTTCAAACAATTCTCGAGCTTCACGTAACGGCAAATCCATAATACTTTCATCTGAATCCATTTGAAGGCGTGGCAAAGAATCACTTACTTCACTGGGAAGAAAGTCTGCTGTTATAGGACCATCACCATCCCGCACAAGAATAAGAAGACGCTCAATATTATTACGTAATTGCCGTACATTCCCCGGCCAAGCGTGTGTTTGCAAAATAGCAATCACATCATCACTGATTGCACGTGGTTTAATCCCAACCTGCTGTGATATTGTTTTTACAAAATGATGGACAAGTTCTGGAATATCTTCACGACGTGCTGAAAGCGGCGGAACAACAATAGGAACAACGGAAAGACGGTGGAAAAGATCCTCCCTAAAGCGCCCATCAGAAATGAGGTTTTCAAGATTTTGCGCTGTCGAAGAAATGATACGGACATCCACCTTAACACGTTTTGTGCCGCCAATTCTCTCAAATGTTTGCCCCGTTAAAACCCGAAGAATCTTTCCTTGAGTCTCACGTGGCATATCAGCAACTTCATCAAGATATAAGATACCGCCATGAGCTTCCTCTAAGGCACCGATTTTACGCTCTCTTCCCTCCATTTCGCTGCCAAACAGCTCTATTTCCATTCTTTCGGGAGTAATCGTTGCTGCATTTATTGTAACAAATGGCCCATTTGAACGCGTTGAGAGCGCATGAATAGTTCGTGCAACAGTCTCTTTTCCTGCCCCTGAAGGACCTGTTATCATAATGCGACTATTGGTTGGTGCTACTTTTTCTATAATTTGACGCAAATTTTTTATAACTGTCGATTTTCCGAGCAACTCTAATGGCTCGTTCGAACGCTTGCGCAATTCTAAAAGCTCACGTTTTAAACTTGAATTTTCAAGTGTTCTTTCTGCAACCAATACAAGCCGATCAGCTTTAAAAGGTTTTTCAATGAAATCATATGCCCCTCGCTTTATCGCGGAAACAGCCGTCTCAATATTACCATGACCAGAGATCATAACGACCGGAAGAGCCGGATATTGTGTTTTAATTTCATCAAGCAGTGCTAAACCATCGAGACGACTACCCTGTAGCCAAATATCCAAAAAAATGAGCTTTGGAATACGCTCACTAATTTGAGCCAATGCTTCATCAGAGTTACAAGCAACACGCGTTTCATAACCTTCATCATCTAAAATACCAGCAACAAGCTCACGAATATCTGCTTCATCATCAACAATCAAGATATCTGATACCATACTATTCCCCTATCTTATGATTTATGGCTTGTATAATATTACCTTGCTTACCCCCATCCGCCGGAAATATCAAACGGATCATCGCACCACGACCTTCATAAAAACTCTCCGGTGCATCATGAAGCTCCATGAAACCACCGTGATCTTCAATAACTTTGCGCACAATGGCTAACCCAAGCCCTGTTCCTTTTTCCCGCGTTGTTATATAGGGTTCTAATAACTTTTGTCTTTGCTCTTTAGGAAGTCCTTTCCCGTTATCAACAACATCCACAACTACCCATTCTTCCTGACGATAAGAACGGACAAGAATATGACCGTGAATATTTTCCTCTCGCATAACTGAATCTATGGATTCGCTCGCGTTTTTGATAACATTGCAAAAAGCCTGTACAATGAGACGGTTATCAAATGCCCCCATAAGTGGTAGAGTTCCTAAATCTTGCTCAAAATGAATATCATGTCGCGTCACTTCTATCAAGAAACATGCTTCTCGCAACAATTCTCGTATATCTAAAATATGCATTTTCGGTTTGGGCATACGTGCAAAAGAAGAAAACTCATCAACCATACGTCCAATATCTCCAACCTGCCGAATAATTGTGTCAATACACCGCTCAAAAACCTCTCTATCTTGTGTAATAGCTTTGTTATAACGTTTACGAATGCGTTCAGCGGATAACTGAATAGGTGTAAGAGGATTTTTAATTTCGTGCGCAATACGCCGCGCAATATCCGCCCACGCCGCTGTACGTTGCGCGGCAACAAGGTCTGTAATATCATCAATTGTTAGAACCCAAGATTGCCCCTGTCCATCATCCTCCTCCATCGTAACTTGGACATTACAGACACGCTCTTTTCCTGCAACGTTTAAAGTGACCTGTTCACGATGATTTTTACGATCTAATGAACGCACAAACTGAAAAACCTGCCAAATTTCAGCGCTTAAAGATAAAAGACTTTGTCCAACAACGTGCTCAGAGCGAATATCAAACATCGCTTCAATAGACCGATTGATAATGGTGATATCACCATTATCATCTATCCCCGCTACTCCCGCTGTTACACCCGATAACACTGCTTCAGAAAAACGCCGTCTTTCATCAATTTGATCACGCACTGCAATCAACTCATTACGCCGACTTTTCAATTCATTGACCATATAATTAAAAGTTTTGGATAATTGCCCAATATCTCCATCTTTTGCTCGTACTGGCACGAAAATTTCCATATTTCCAGAAGCAACATCATCGGCAGCACTAATAAGAAGACGAATAGGACGAACTAAGCGATCAGCAACAGCAATAGCAGCCCAAATAGCTGATAAGAATAAACTAAAAAAAAGACACAAATAAAGCATACCAAATGCAATCTGTGTCAGCAGGCGATTTTCATTTAAATCACGATAACGATCTGTATTAACTTCTGTCAAACGCAAAGCAGATAAAACACCTTTATCAACGTCACGCACCAAATATAAAAATGTGTTTGGAATGTTGGTAAATTTTAAAATAATACCAAAATAATCATGAACGCCTGGTTGAAAAGAAAAAGGTCTCGCACTGGTTGCACGTTCAATAAGATGAGAAGGAGGAATTGGCAGTTTATCTTCATCACCAAGAGCACTCGAGACAAAAATAGCGCCGCTAGAACTTAACAAAAATGCACCACGCAAATTGCGTCCTATAGCATGACGTGTCAATTGCATCTTATATTCAGCTGGATTACGTTCTAAGAGTTTTTTGTTATCAAGTGCAAGTGCCATCGCGTAGGATAAATTTTTTAAATTTTGAAGCATTTCATCTGCATAAGCATTTGCTAAATCAATAGAAGAGCCCACAATTTGGCGCGTTGTTGTATCAAACCATCGATCAAGTCCCAAATTTAGTGCTGGACCCGATACAAGAGCTACAGCAACAGCTGGCATTGTCGCAACAAGTGCAAACAATGAAATAAGGCGCACATGAAGACGCGATCCTGCACGCCTTGAACGCCAAGCACGAATGATCGGAATCATCTCATAAAAAACGATGACAATAAGCCCTAAAACCCAAAAACTATTAATCCCTATAAGAATAAGGGTTACTGTTCTACTGGGAACAACAGGAGTTAATCCAATAAGAATAATAAACGAAACAGAGGCCGTAAGTAAAGCCAATACAATAATTGTAATCCCTAAAAAAATATATACCTTACTTAAACGATACAACTCATCGTTATAAGTATTTTTATCTATGTCTTGAAGATTCGTCACAGATGTTATATTCGTCATGAGCTTACATACCCTTATCCCATTATTCTCATATAACCTTTTGTAGCAAAAATTGACAATACTAATACTACATTTAAAATAGGGCAAATACAGTCAATGAGAAAGAACTTCTACATTTTGCAAAATATCTTTAAAATAAACTGCGTTCGACGATACTTTACGAAGGAAATGAGATGCGATTAACAAAACAAA
This sequence comes from Bartonella sp. TT119HLJHH, assembly GCF_042193385.1. Lineage (NCBI taxonomy): Bacteria > Pseudomonadati > Pseudomonadota > Alphaproteobacteria > Hyphomicrobiales > Bartonellaceae > Bartonella > Bartonella sp. TT119HLJHH. The sequence continues at coordinate 21,481 of NZ_JBHILS010000002.1, forward strand.
CAAATTATGCTCTTCGAATGCTCATGTATTGTGCAGATAATCAGGGAACTCTCTGTCGTGTTCCAGAAATTGCTAAAGCATATGCCGTTTCAGAACTTTTTTTATTTAAAATACTTCAGCTGCTTGTTCAAGCAGGTTTCATACAAACAGTGCGTGGACGCAATGGTGGAGTTAAATTGGCTAAACCTGCAGCAGAGATTTCAGTCGCTGATGTTGTAAAAGTAACAGAGGATAACTTTTCCCTAGCAGAATGTTTCGATACAGCAGAACCGACTTGCCCATTGATAGATTTTTGTGGTTTAAATACCGCACTTCAAAAAGCATTAAATGCTTTTTTTGAGGTGTTATCAGTGATATCTTTGGCTGATCTACAACGCCCCCCCTTTCAAAATCATTTTAAAATTAATGATAAAAGAGTAAACTAGGATTATAATATAAGGAGATTAAGTATTTCTATTGCAGCAATAATATTAGCCGCTGGACGCGGAGAAAGAGCAGAATCTCCACAAAAAATTCCAAAACAATATCGGCTTCTAGGACAAAAGCCGATCATTTATCATACCGTGCATTGTTTTTTGCAGCATCCAGCCATCACAACGATCATCCTCGTTATTCATCCAGAAGATCGTCAAATCTGTGAACAAGCTATTGGCGATTTTAAAGAGCGCCTTATTATCGTTGAAGGAGGTAATACTCGTCAAATTTCTACTTTACATGGACTTCAAGCTCTCAGAAAATTTCATCCAAAATATGTGCATATTCATGATGGTGCACGCCCCTTTATCGATAACAAACTCTTGGATAACATTCATACTACCGTTACTCCTCAAGAAGGTGTTCTTCCTGTTCTGCCCATCTCTGATACCCTTAAACGTATAAATAATCAGCATGTTTTAGAAACAATTCCCCGTACCCATCTTTATAGTGCACAAACTCCACAGTGTTTTCCCTTTGAACATATCTTAGCGGCCCATCAACAAGCAAAGAAATCTTGCAAACAAGAATTCACTGACGATTCTGCAATTGCCGAATGGTTTGGAATTCCTATGCTTACTGTTCTAGGTGACCCTCATAATATAAAAATTACATGGCATGAAGATTTTAATACTGCACATTTATATCTCCAAAAGAAAATGCAAATATTTCCTGATATTCGCACCGGCAATGGTTATGATGTTCATTCTTTTGAGGATGGAGATTTTCTTATATTATGTGGTATAAAAATCCCTTTTCATAAAAAATTAAATGGACACTCCGATGCGGATGTTGCTCTTCATGCATTAACAGATGCCCTTCTTGCAACTCAAGGTGCTGGAGATATCGGTACACATTTTCCTCCTTCTGATCCTCGATGGAAAAATGTATCATCAGAAATTTTTCTTCGTCATGCTCTTGGTATTCTAAAAAAAGCAGGTGGTCGTATCGCCAATGTTGATATCACAATTATCGCTGAAAATCCTAAAATTGGTCCCTATCGTCATGCCATGACAGAAAATCTTATGACAATACTTGCAATGACACCTGATCGAATCTCTATTAAAGCAACAACAAATGAAAAGCTCGGATTTATTGGTCGTGGTGAAGGAATTGCTGCTCTTGCAACAGTAAGCGTTCTTTATCCAGGAGAAATTCCCCAATGACATATTTTTGTGAAAAACAAGCACATGAAGTCCTTAATACCTTTCGTCAAAAAGGTTTGCTGTTAACAACTGTAGAGTCTTGTACAGGAGGGCTCATTGCTGCAAGCCTCACAAATATTGCAGGATCGTCAGATGTTCTCGATTGTGGATTTGTTGTTTATTCAAATGAATCCAAAACACGCCTTGTTGGCGTTTGTGCTGAACTTATAAAAACCTATGGTGCCGTTTCAAAAGAAGTTGCTCTTGCAATGGCTGAAGGTGGATTAAAACATTCACAAGCTGACATTGCAGTTTCTGTAACAGGAATTGCTGGTCCAGGAGGCGCAAGTCTCAATAAACCTATAGGACTTGTGCATTGCGCAGTTGCTTACAAAAATCACTCTCCCCAGCACAAAGAAATGCACTTTGCTCATCTTGAGCGCAATGCTATCCGCTATGCAACTGTTGAAAATGCTTTTAAAATGATTCTGGAAGTGCTTCACTGAATTCCCTACACCAATTTCAAAACTCTCTATTCCAAATTGAGTCTATAATCGTCAATCTTTTGAAAAAAATATCTTATTGTATCATAACTTGGATATATTGAATTAATCAAATTTATTCACTTGCACGCCACAAGAGAAAAAACTGTATAAATAAAATAATTAAAGAAAGGGACACTCGTACCTCTCTCAAGTGCTATGAGCTGGCGCAATATCTTGAGAGATGGCAAATAAATGGTGCAGGCTGACTTCTTCATAAGTGTACAGATGTGGATTTTATATACTTTTACGAAGGATCTATACTATTTATTATGAGCACTATTATGAAATGGGTATGACGCAAGCATGTTCTATTTGGGCGTTTTGTTTAACGAATGTGCATCCATTAAAAAAGAGAGAAACAAAAGCGTGAAGCTGTGCATCATCTTCATCATTAAAAATGATATTCCTTCAATACGATTTTGAAAGCTGAATTAAAAACAAATAGTAAAGATGGAAACCAGTTTTCACCTTCACGCTGTTATAAGCAATACGTATTGTTAAAAAACAACAGAATAGATTATGTTGCTTCCGAGCCGTAAATCTGATGCGCACGCTTCTCAAAAGCCTCGGTAAATTTACGAAACGCAATATCAAACATTGAGCCCATCACTAATCCAAGCGTTTTACTTTTAAATTCATAATCAATAAAAAACTCTACATTACATGCATTGGTATTTTCAATATCATGAAAGGCCCAACGATTTTCAAGATATTTGAATGGACCATCAATATATTTAACTTCTATCAGACTTTTTTCCCGCTGAAGAAATACTTGAGTCGTAAAAGTTTCACGAATAATTTTATAACCAACGGTCATATCCGCAAGAAGCAATATTTTTTTTCCATATTCTTTTCGAGAACGTATTATTAAAGACTCACACATTGGTAAAAATTCAGGATAACGCTCAATATCTGAAACCAGATCAAACATTTCACTGGCACTATGGGTGATCTGCCGATGTATTGTAAAAATCGGCATAATTATCTCTGTAAGGAAAATTTTTCATCACGCGCTTTTTGCAAAATGGCAAAATCATCTCCAGCATGATGAGATGAACGCGTCAGAGGATTGGAAGCCATATGTAAAAATCCTTTTACTTTACCAATCTTGGCAAAAGACTCAAATTCTTCAGGAGGCACAAAACGAACAACTGGATGATGTTTTCGTGTAGGCTGCAAATATTGTCCAATTGTCATAAAGTCAACATCAGCAGCGCGCAAATCATCCATCAATTGCAAAATCTCATTTCGCTCCTCCCCAAGGCCAACCATAATTCCCGATTTTGTAAAAATTGTTGGATCAAGTTCTTTAACGCGTTGTAATAAACGAATTGAATGAAAATAACGCGCCCCTGGACGGACCTTCAAATATTTAGAAGGAACTGTTTCTAAGTTATGATTAAAAACATCAGGCTTAGCAGCAACAACAACTTCTAAAGCGCCATCCTTATGACGAAAATCAGGTGTAAGAACTTCAATTGTTGTTTTAGGAGTTTTTTGACGAATCGCATAAATAACTTTTGCAAAATGCTCAGCACCACCATCAACAAGATCATCACGATCAACAGATGTAATGACAACATGTTTTAATTCCATCCGTGCAACAGCATCAGCTACACGTTCTGGCTCATTATCATCAACAGCAAGCGGAATACCTGTTGCAACGTTACAAAAAGCACAAGCACGCGTACATATTTCACCTAAAATCATAAAGCTAGCATGCCTCTGGCTCCAACATTCGCCAATATTAGGACAACCAGCTTCTTCACATACAGTCACTAACTTATGCGTACGTACAATACCATGTGTTTCCTTATAAATTGGTGATGTTGGCGCTTTTACACGAATCCAATCTGGCTTTTTTTGAACGCTTGTATCAGGACGATGTGCCTTTTCAGGATGACGCAAACGTCTATTTGTAACTCTATCAACAACCGTAACCATTTAAGCCTTTGCCTTATAAATACGAAGTAACAATCAAAAATATAAAATTTTTCATACAATCCAATCATCAAGCGTTTAAAACTTGACCATAAGCATCCAATACACTTTCTTTCATCATTTCCGATAAGGTCGGATGTGGAAAGACAGTATGCATTAATTCTTCTTCTGTTGTTTCAAGATTCATAGCAATAACAAAACCCTGTATCAATTCTGTTACCTCAACCCCTACCATATGGGCCCCGAGAAGCTGTCCTGTTTTTTTATCAAAAATCGTTTTTACTAACCCCTGATCTTCACCCAAAGCAATCGCCTTACCATTCGCAGCAAAAGAATAACGACCAATACGTATATCATAACCTGCTTCTTTTGCAGCCGCTTCTGAAAGCCCTACAGAGGCAACCTGTGGTGTACAATATGTACACCCTGGAATTTTTCTTTTATCAAGCGGATGAGCACTCTTCAAACCTGCAAGATGCTCAATACATATCACACCTTCTTCTTCTGCTTTATGGGCCAACATAGGAGGACCTGCTACATCACCGATAGCATAAATACCCGCAACACCTGTCCAACTCCACTCATCGGTTACAATACACCCACGATCGGTCTTTATTCCCAAAGATTCTAACCCAAGATTCTCAATATTACCCTGCACCCCAACAGCGGAAATCAACCGCTCAACAGTCATTGTCTCTATTTTACCTTGGACATCAATATGTACACTTACAGAATCGGAAGATTTTTCAACCTTTGTTACTTTTGCTTGGCGAAGAATACGTAAACCTTTTTTCTCTAATTGTTTACAAGCAAATGTTGAAATTTCAATATCTTCAGCAGGCATGATATGGGGCATCATCTCAACAACAGTTACTGTCGCCCCCATATCATGATAAAAAGAAGCAAATTCAATGCCTATAGCCCCTGATCCTATGACCAAAAGCGATTTTGGCATTGCGGGCGGTATCATAGCTTCAAAATAAGTCCAAATAAGTTTTCCATCTGGCTCAATACCAGGAAGGACACGAGGACGTGCACCCGTTGCAATAATAATATGCTTTGCTTGATAAGTTCCCTCCCCTAATGTCCCCTTAGGGATTGGATTTTGCGGTTGCATAGCCGGTTTGGAGGATGAAGAAACCATAATTTCTGCCGGCTGGCTTCCTTTCGCTTCTTTAGTAAGCTTTGCTTCACCCCAGATAATATCAATTTTATTTTTTTTCATTAAAAAACCAACACCAGCATTTAAACGTGCTGAAACGCCACGTGAACGTGCCACAACATCTTTGATATTTGCCTCAATTGAACCATTAATTTTTAATCCATAATCTTTTGCATGTTCAGCAAAATGTTTCATTTCCGCTGAACGTAAAAGAGCCTTTGTTGGAATACATCCCCAATTTAAACAAATCCCTCCCAAATGTTCACGTTCAACAATCGCAGTCTTAAAGCCACATTGTGCTGCACGAATTGCGGTCACATATCCTCCTGGACCTGATCCAATCACAATTACATCATAAAGATTTGCCACAGTAATTCCTCCATGGATATATATAAAACGGATATGCATTTTTTGAACTTAAGACTGCAAAACAACATGACAGAATTATCTTATGTCTTTTGCCTAAAGCTTCAGGTAAATGCTTTACCCAAACCAGAAATAGCAATAACATTGCTCTCCGAACTCTTTGAATTTGTTTTTACTCTCTTAACACACTCTCTCACAATTTACGTGAAGAACTGTATAAACAGTTCAAACCAACATTGCTAATGGATTTTCAATCATCTTCTTAAAAGTCTGTGCAAGCTCTGCTGCTAAAGCACCATCGACAGCACGATGATCAGCAGAAAGTGTAACTGACATAACTGTCGCAACCGCCAATGCACCATTTTTAACAACGGCGCGCTGCTCTCCTGTACCAATCGCAAAAATCGTCGCATGCGGTGGATTAAGGATAGCAGAAAAACTTTTCACACCATACATCCCCATATTGGATACAGCTGTTGTTCCGCCCTGATATTCTTCCATTTTTAACTTGCCCTCACGCGCACGCGTTGCAAAATCCTTCATTTCTTTGGAAATAAGCGATAACGGCTTTTCCTCTGCATGGCGAATAATCGGCGTAATCAATCCATTGGGAATAGAAACAGCAACCCCAACATCACAATGTTTATGATGAAGCATTCCGCCTTCAAGCCAAGAGACATTCGCTTCAGGAACCGCTTTCAAAGCAAGTGCGACAGCTTTGATCACCATATCATTAACAGAAAGCTTATAAGCAGGCTGAGTTTCTTCCTGACTTTTAACCATTGGTGCAGCAGTATTCAGTTGTGTACGCAGTGCTAATAGCGCATCAAGTTCACAATCTACCGTTACATAGAAATGTGGGACTTTCTGTTTTGATTCCACCAAACGTGTCGCGATTGTTTTACGCATATTATTATGGGGAGCGAAGCTATATTCATCCTCTTTGAAGAGTTTCAATATCTGTTTGTCCGAAGCACCTGTAGCTGTTAGCTCCCCTATCTGTAATGAATAAGACACTTTAGAAATATCGCTGCTCACAGCTTTTTCTACATCGCGCTTAATAATACGCCCATGCGGACCACTTCCAGAAATAAGGGATAAATCAAGACCTGCCTGAGATGCTAATCGCCGCGCTAAGGGAGAAGCAAAAAGACGAGCTTTCTTTTTATCTTGCTGTATTAATTGCCCAGTTGATGATTCATGAGACATTTTTATTCCCTTTGAGTCCGTCTGTTTCAAAGAATCTGTCTGTTTGATGCTCTCTGGTTCTTGTCTTGTAGAAGAAGAGATTTCTTCTGTAACTTTTGCAGCTTCAGCTAAATCTTCACCTTCTTCTGCTAAAACAACAATTAAAGCATTTACTTTAACGCCTTGTGTTCCAGCAGGAACAACAATTTTAGCAACCCTACCTTCATCAACGGCTTCGACTTCCATTGTCGCTTTATCCGTCTCAATTTCAGCAATAACATCACCAGAGGAAACCTTATCTCCCTCCTTAATATTCCATTTTGTTAAATTTCCCTCTTCCATCGTAGGGGAAAGCGCTGGCATTGTAATTTTAATGGGCATTATGCTTTCCTCCGTTATGCTCTGTATGTCACAGCCTTAACGGCCTCAATAATTTCAGCAGTATTAGGCAAAGCCAACTTTTCAAGATTAGCGGCATAAGGCATCGGAACATCTTTACCAGAAATCGTAGCAATTGGCGCATCAAGATAGTCAAAAGCCTGCTGCATAACACGCGTTGCTATTTCAGTTCCTACGGATGACTGAGGAAATCCCTCTTCAATTGTGACCAAACGACCTGTTTTTTTAACTGAAGAAAGAATTGTTGGAAGATCCATCGGGCGAATGGTTCGTAAATCAATCAATTCAACATCAATACCAAGTTTTTCAATTTCTGGTAACGCTTGAACAGCATAATGCATCCCAATTCCACATGCAACAATTGTCACATCTTGTCCAGACTTATGAATACGTGCCTTACCAATAGGCAAAAGAAAATCATCCAGTTGAGGAACATCAAATTGATGCCCGTACAAAATCTCATTTTCAAGAAAAATAACAGGATTATCATCACGAATAGCCGCTTTCAGCAAACCTTTTGCATCTGCAGCGCTATAAGGCATAACAACTTTCAGACCTGGTATATGACTATACCATGCAGCATAACATTGAGAATGTTGAGCACCAACACGGGCAGCCGCGCCATTGGGACCACGGAAAACCATAGGAGCGGTCATTTGTCCACCAGACATATAACGTGTTTTGGCTGCAGAGTTAATAATTTGATCCATCGCCTGCATCGCAAAATTAAATGTCATAAACTCAACAATGGGACGTAACCCACCAAAAGCAGCCCCGACAGCCAACCCAGCAAAGCCGTGCTCTGTAATGGGGGTATCAATAACTCGGCGTTCTCCGAATTCTTCCAACAAACCTTGACTAACCTTATAGGCGCCTTGATATTGCGCGACTTCTTCCCCCATAAGAAAAACTGTTTCATCACGTCGCATTTCTTCAGCCAAAGCCTGATTAAGCGCTTCACGAACTGTCATTGTAACCATTTGTGTTCCAGCTGGAATATCAAAATCAGGAGGCGTATCAAAAGATGGAGACTGCGGAACTGACGAAGGAAGAGAAAAAGGAGTTTCTTTAGTTTTTTGTGCTGTATCAATAGGTTGCGAAATATCCTCAGCACGCTCACCTTCTTCTAACAAAGTCGCAATAACAGTGTTAACCTTTACGCCTTCTGAACCTTCAGGAATAAAAATTTTACCAAGAGTACCTTCATCAACGGCCTCTACTTCCATTGTCGCCTTATCCGTTTCAATTTCAGCAATAACATCGCCAGAGCTAACCTTATCACCTTCTCTCTTAAGCCATTTAGACAGTTTACCTTCTTCCATGGTTGGCGAAAGCGCCGGCATCAAAATATCAATAGACATACTTGCTTCCCTCGCATCAAACTAAAATATCAGTATAGAGCTCAGAAGCATCTGGCTCTTGATCACTTTGTGCAAAATCTACCGCATCAGCAACAATTGCACGGACCTCTTTCTCAACAGATTTTAAATCGTCTTCGCTCGCCCAATTTTTTTTAAGAATCCGACTTTTTACTTGATCAATCGGATCGTGCTCCTCTTTTATTTTTTGGACTTCTTCCTTGGAACGATATTTTGCTGGATCAGACATGGAATGACCACGATAGCGATAGGTCTGCATATCAAGAATGATCGGTCCTTTACCTGAGCGTGCCCAAGAAATTGCTTCATCAGCAGCTCCTTTTACTGATCGAACATCCATACCGTCAACAACAATACCTGGAATTTCAAAAGAAAGACCACGTCGGGAAAAATCAGTTTCTGCAGATGCACGTGAAACTGATGTTCCCATAGCATACTGATTGTTTTCAATAATATAAACAACGGGAAGCTTCCAAAGTGAAGCCATATTAAAACTCTCGTAAACCTGCCCCTGATTTGCAGCACCATCACCAAAATAAACCAATGTCACATTATCTTTACCAAGATATTGATTCGAAAATGCCAAACCTGAACCAATGGGAACCTGCGCACCAACAATACCATGTCCTCCATAAAAGTTCTTTTCTTTAGAGAACATATGCATCGAGCCACCTTTCCCTTTGGAAAAGCCACCTTGGCGCCCCGTTAATTCTGCCATGACACCACGCGGACTCATCCCAACCGCTAACATATGTCCATGATCACGGTAAGACGTAATAACCTGATCACCTTCTTTTGCCGCTTTCAATGTTCCTATAACAACGGCTTCCTGACCAATATAAAGGTGACAAAATCCCCCAATAAGCCCCATACCATAAAGTTGTCCTGCTTTTTCTTCAAAACGGCGAATTAAAAGCATTTCACGATAAGCATCAATTTCTTCTTCTTTTGTAAAATCTGCTATTGGTGCTTTCTTTGTGGTGCTTGATAATGCAGTGCGCGCCGCCGACGCAGAATTTTTTTTAAGTCGTTCTGCCATATTAAACTCCCTTTTATGATTATTTAGGAATAACCTTTACGAACAAAAGTTACAAGCCTTATCAATCGGCTTAAACAATATCATTGCTGATTGTTGTTTAAATTAAGCGATTTTTCATTTACCTTTGGTATCATTTCAAGGTATTAAGATTGTCAATTCATTTGGCTTAGAAAAGTTCAAATTCTTTCGGACATACTCATCCAACATATCTTTTTCTATATGCCCATTGCGTAAAAGAGAAATACGCTTTTCCATGAATATCCGCTCAGCTTCTATTTTATGAAGCTCCTTTTCTAATTCGCTAATATGCTGATTAACTTCACTGCGTGAATACAATCCATACTCACCATGATAAATGTGGTAACTGAAATAGCTTAAGACTCCCACCGTCATAAGAGGTAGTACAAAGCGTACTTTGATTGATCGACGTTTCTGCTTTGTCCACATAAAATAGCACAGTCTTTACAGCACAAATTTCTTAATAATCAGCCCAACTATGCACGATTTTGATTAATACCTCATTACCAAATCTACACTAAATAATCTTATTATGTTCAATTCCCCCCCCTTAAGACAATCAAAGTAAGTTGAATGCCCCACTTTTTCTATTACAAATATTGGATATCCTCTAATTTGTAGATTTTTTCCCCAAATTTCCTGTTAAAATAAGGATAAAATCAATCAATACCCAAGGTATAATTATAAAAATAATCCCTATAAGCCCTATCCCCATAAATAGTAGACCTATTGTACTTAGTATAGTTATAAGAAGCATTACAATGCCTGTTATAATTTTACCAACCATAAAACGATGAATCCCCAATGCACCAAAACACATGCAAACGATCGCTAACAACATTTTTGATTGTTGTGGCTGCCCTGCTGACAAGATAGGAAAAACAGACTTAATGGTATCCCCTTCACAGACAAAATCAACCATATCACCAACCTTTGGTGGCTTTTTTCCTGACCAATTCCTACTCAAGAACTGATAACGCTTACCATCACCACCTGAAACGAAATAATTTCCTTGATCCTGACTAATAATTTTACCTTTCATCTTCACCACCTATAAAATTGTTATGCATAAAGAAGCTTTTCTTCTAATATGATAATATGTTGGATAAACCTCACGGCATGAATACGATCTGTACTCACCGTGATATACGACATTTTAAAAAGCTTAAAATCCCCCAACAACTTAAAATTCCCGCATTTATAAGTGGCAATACAAAGCACGCTGTTCGATTTGTACTTTTGCTTTTTATATGAAATAGTACATTCTTTTTCAATATTTTTATTTAAATATTCATAATTTTATTTAATATTTAACATTAAAGACATAGAATAAAATAACTTACATTATTAAATTAATATATTGATAAATATAAATAAAATTATTTGTTTATATTAAAATTTTGTCGAGTTGCTATAACTTGGTAATTTTATTGCCATCTGCATCTCTAAAATATCCAGATAAAATAACTATAAAATCAATAAATGACCACAGTATATTGATAAGAATTCCTATACCTGTTACATTTATGAGAAGCATTACGATACCCGTTCCAATTTTACCAGCCATAAAGCGGTGAATACCCAACCATCCCAAAAAAAAACAAATAACTGCCAGACCTAATCTTGATTGCTCTGATTCTTTTTGACTTAAGAGAGGGAGAACAGATTTAACAACATTATCTTCATATACAAAATCAACAATATCCCCTATACTCGGCGGTTTTTTTCCTAACCAATTCCAATCCTCAAATTGATAACGCTTATCATCACCTCCCGAAACGAGATAAACTCCTTGATCTTGACCAATAATTTTACCCTTCATCCTTGCCCACCTATAAAGCTGCTCCTTATGTGTTATTCATAAAGAGACTATTTCTTTTTATAATATGCTGATTAACCTCACGGCGTAAATAAAATTTGTAGCAGCCGTGATAAACATGAAATTAAAATAGTTTTGCCCCCCAATGATCTAACGCTTTCTGCTGCTATAAGCAGCAATACAAAACAACCTTAGTTGATTTACCCACATAAAATAGCACAGTCTTTTTCAATACTTTTATTCAACTGTGCATATTTCTCTTAATATCTCACATTAAAGAAATAGAGTACAATAATCTTGCATTATTGCAACTTAATATATTGATCGAAATAAAAAGTAAACTTTATTATTTTCTTTTTATTGTAAATTTTTCACAAATCTGTAATCTGATTCCCATCTTTATCCGTAAATTTTCCAGCAATAATGAGTATAAAATCAACAATCGCCCAAATACCGGTAATCATCAATCCAAACAATGATAAAGATAAAACGAGCATTAAAGTACCCGTCCGAACTCTCCCAACCATAAAGCGATGAACACCAAAGATACCTGCAACCCAACAAAGAAGTGCAAACATTATCTTTGAGTTCTCTGTACCTGATCTCAACAATGGAAAAACAGAACTGACAACACCCCCTTCATAGACAAAATCAACAGTATCACCAATCCTTGGTGGTTTCTTTCCCAACCAATCCCAAGTCGCAAACTGATAACGCTTACCGTCATCACCCGAAACGAGATACATTCCTTGATCTTGAGTAATAATTATACCTCTCATCTTAATCCCTATAAACTTAAATACCTATAAAATTACTGAGTACATGTCTTTGATAAGAAATCTCAATTTCATAATCTAAATAATATCATACTCTCACACTTTGTGCTCACAACTATCAACGATATACATCACCAGCATAACGCGCTTGGGCTCCCAGTATTTCTTCAATACGAATAAGTTGATTGTATTTGGCTAATCTATCCGAACGTGCAAGAGAACCTGTTTTAATTTGTCCACAATTCGTTGCAACTGCAAGATCTGCAATGAAAGAATCCTCTGTTTCGCCTGAACGATGAGATATAATGGCATGATAACCTGCTTTATGTGCTACTTCTACAGCATCAAGTGTTTCACTCAATGTACCAATTTGATTAACTTTTATGAGAATAGAATTGCCTACCCCCATTTTGATACCATCACGCAAACGTGCTGAATTCGTTACAAACAAATCATCGCCAACAAGCTGACATTTTTCTCCAATTGTGTCAGTAAGTAGCTTCCAACCTTCCCAATCATCCTCTGCCATTCCATCTTCAATTGTAATAATAGGATAATTTTTCACAAGCTGCGCTAAATAATCTACCTGCTCTTGGGTGTCACGGCATTTCCCCTCACCTTTATAAAAATACGAACCATTTTTATAAAATTCTGTTGAAGCACAGTCTAAACCAATGGCAATTTGTTCACCTGGTTTATAGCCACATGCCATGATAGATTCCATAATAAAATCAATTGCTTGATCAGCACTTTTAAATTGAGGTGCAAAACCACCTTCATCACCAACATTGGTATTATAACCCGCATCTTTTAAAAGCTTTTTCAATGTATGGAAAACCTCAGCGCCATAACGGATAGCTTCTTTTACAGTAGGAGCTCCTATAGGAATAATCATAAACTCTTGAAAATCAATCAAGTTATCAGCATGAACGCCACCATTAATAACATTCATCATAGGTGTTGGAAGAATATGTGCTTGTGTACCACCAATATAACGATACAAAGGTAAATTTAATGAATCCGCCGCTGCTTTTGCAACCGCTAATGAAACACCAAGAAGTGCATTGGCACCAAGACGGGCTTTATTTGGCGTTCCATCCAAAGCAATCATTGCTTGATCAATAGCGATTTGATTTGTTGCATCTCGCCCACCAAGTTCTTCAAGAATTTCGCCATTGACTGCAGAAACCGCTTTTTCAACACCTTTCCCTTGATAACGCAAACCACCATCACGAAGTTCTATAGCCTCATGGGCTCCCGTTGAGGCTCCCGATGGAACCAGAGCACGACCAAAAGCCCCATTTTCCAAATGAACATCAACTTCTACCGTTGGATTACCACGGCTATCAAGAACTTCACGCCCAATGATATCGACAATTATAGTCATATATGTTTCCTTATCCAACAAAAGTCGCGATTCATTTATAATGCCCTATTAATGAAATATTTTTTCTCTTCTCAACTCAACTTTTTTGACAGATAATCAAATTCCATTAAAGTCTCAAGCAATCTTTGTAAATCATCAATTTTAATCATATTGGGTCCATCAGAAGGTGCATTATCTGGATCTTGATGTGTTTCTAAAAAAATACCTGCGACCCCAACAGAAACAGCCGCACGCGCTAAAATTTCAACAAATTGACGCTGTCCACCAGATGAAGCCCCCTGCCCCCCAGGTTCTTGAACAGAATGTGTTGCGTCAAAAATAACAGGAGCTCCAAATGAACGTAAAATAGGCAACGAACGCATATCAGAAACAAGCCGGTTATAACCAAATGACGTGCCTCGCTCACAAAGCATAACATTCGGATTACCACTGAAAACAACCTTTTTTAAAACATTCTCCATGTCCCACGGCGCTAAAAACTGACCTTTTTTAATGTTAATAACACACCCTGTTTTAGCAGCTGCTACCAAAAGATCTGTTTGACGACATAAAAAAGCCGGTATTTGTAAAATATCGACCGTAGAAGAAACAATTGCACATTGATCTTCTGTATGCACATCCGTTAATATGGGACAATCAAACTCTTTTTTTAAATCAGAAAAAATAGCCATTGCTTTTTCAAGACCAATACCACGTGCTGCACTCAAAGAGGTTCTGTTGGCTTTATCGTAACTTGATTTATAAACAAACCCCATACCAACCTGATCGGTAATGGTTTTAATACGACCAGCCATTTCAAAAGCATGATCACGACTTTCCATCTGACACGGCCCTGCAATTAATGAAAGAGGCATTTCATTTGAAAAAATCATATTTCCAACTTTCACACGGGCATTTGGTTTAGTCATTTTATCCCTCAAAAGCAAAGTAATCCAATTTATGCATTAAACCAATCGACTTTGTTCTACAGCGGCTTCAATAAAAGAAGAAAAAAGCGGATGTGGATCAAAAGGACGAGATTTTAATTCTGGATGATATTGAACACCAATAAACCATGGATGATCTACATATTCTATCGTTTCTGGTAAAATACCATCAGGAGACATCCCAGAAAAAATCAAACCACACTGTTCTAACTTATCCTTATAATCAATATTGACCTCATAACGATGACGATGTCGCTCGACAATCTTGGTCATCCCATAAATTTGAGCAATATGACTCTCTTCTTTTAATTCAGCAGCAAAAGCACCAAGGCGCATTGAACCGCCGAGATCACCATTTCTTGTACGTTTTTCAAGAACGTCCCCTTTAAGCCATTCTGTCATTAAACCTACAATTGGATTGTCTGTTTCGCAAAACTCGCTTGATGAAGCATTCTCAATCTGTGCAATATTGCGCGCAGCTTCTATACAAGCTAATTGCATCCCAAAACAAATCCCTAAAAATGGAACTTTACGCTCTCGCGCAAATTGAATTGCTCGAATCTTCCCTTCTGCCCCTCGTGCCCCAAAAGCACCTGGAACCAAAATTCCATGGGCTTTTTGTAAAGCTGAAACAGAATCTTCTTTTTCAAAAAGCTCCGAATCAATCCACTCAATATTAACCTTCACTCTATTCGCTAAACCACCATGCGCAATCGCTTCAATCAGAGATTTATAAGCATCCTTTAAGCCCGTATATTTTCCCACAACAGCAATCGTAACTTCTCCTTCAGGATGGTGAATACGATGCGTAATATCTTCCCAACGACCCATCTTGGGGGAAGGTGCCGAATCGATTCCAAAAGCGCAAAGAACTTCAGAGTCCAAACCTTCCTTATGGTATGCCATAGGAACATCATAAATTGTTGGCATATCTAATGCCTGAATGACTGCATTGGAGCGAACATTGCAAAAAAGTGATAATTTGCACCGTTCTGTTTCTGGAATAGATCGATCTGCACGTACAAGCAAAATATCAGGAGAAATACCAACTGCTTGCAATTCTTTGACAGAATGTTGTGTTGGTTTCGTTTTTAATTCACCTGCCGAAGGAATATAAGGCATTAATGTGAGATGGACATAAACGACATTTTGTCTCGGTAGCTCATTGCGAAGCTGACGAATCGCTTCTAGAAAAGGCATTGCTTCAATATCACCAACCGTTCCACCTATCTCACACAAAACAAAATCAAATTCTTCATTTCCCATCGTAATGAATCTCTTAATTTCATCCGTAACATGAGGAATAACTTGGACTGTTGCCCCCAAATAATCACCACGCCGCTCTCGTTCAATGATATTGCGATAAATACGCCCTGTTGTAATACTATCTTGGCTATTTGCAGAACGCCCAGTAAAACGCTCATAATGACCAAGATCAAGATCTGTTTCTGCACCATCATCGGTCACAAATACTTCACCATGTTGATAAGGTGACATCGTACCTGGATCAACATTTAAATAAGGATCAAGTTTGCGAAGACGTACGCGATAGCCACGAGCCTGTAATAACGCTGCTAACGCCGCCGCTGCGATGCCTTTTCCAAGGGAAGAAACCACACCACCAGTAATAAAAACATAACGTGCCATGGGCTTATGGTGATAAGCAATTTATAATTATTTTTCCAGCAAAAAATGCAAAAAGAAACAATTTTTCTTCTAAAATAAAAAAGGCGAAAAAAATCACCTTTTTTAAAAAGTCTATGTTTTCTTAAAAAACTATTTTGTACTGTTATCTGGAACTGTATTTTCAAGAACCTGAGGAACTGGACTTTCTGCTTCAGGATTTGTGGACTGTTTCTGTTCCTGCGGGGAATGCGAAGTGCCTCCTAGCTGTTCAAGAATAGAAGGGGAAGACTCACCATCTGATGATGGGACTGATCCTGAGCCTTTATTGGTAGAATTCTGCTCTGAATTAACCGGTATACGCTTTAAAATATCAGAACTAGAATTTGATATATTACTCACCACGGTAAGTCCAATAGACACAACAAAAAAACAACAGGCTAAAATAGCAGTTAAACGTGTTAAAGGGTTTCGAGATCCACGAGTTTTCATCAACCCTGAGCTATTACTCACACCTAACCCACCACCTTCTGAAGGTTGAATTAATATAACACCAACCAAAGTAATCACAATCAAAAAATGAATAACTATAAGTACTGTTTGCATAAACCCTGCTCTTCAAATAACTCTTTAATAGCTATTTACACATAAATAACGCACAATCCAAGGGGAAACTCAAATTTCTCTGCTATAGTTTACGACAAACATCGCAAATAGTTAAAAAATCAATCGCTTTTAAGCTTGCTCCACCTATCAAAGCACCATTAACATGAGCAATGCTTAAAAGCTCAAATGCATTGGATGGCTTTACGGATCCACCATAAAGCAAACGTATCTTATTGCCTTCATTACCAAAACGAGAGCGCACCTTATCTCGAATGAAATGATGTACTTTTGCAATATCTTCTGGAGTCGCTGTATTGCCGGTGCCTATCGCCCAAACTGGTTCATAAGCGATAATGGTATTCTCTGCTGTTGCATCATCTGGTAAAGATTCTTCGAGCTGCTGCGTGAGAATATCCAGCACTTTATTATTATTACGCTCCTCCAATGTTTCACCAATACATACAAGAGCCACAAGACCTGCTCGCCACGCAGCTTGCACTTTGGCACAGACAATCGCATCATTTTCTTGATACACTGTACGACGTTCTGAATGCCCAATAATAACATGACTTGCTCCCGCTTCTTTAAGCATAAAAGCTGAAATATCTCCAGTATAAGGACCATGATCATCAAAATGACAATTTTGTCCTCCCAAAAGGAGATTTTCACCATTCAGCGTATTAGAAGCACGCGATAAAAGCGTTGCTGGAACACAAATTAGGGCTTCAAATAGATGACCTAGATCAGAGCTAACGCCTGTAGCAATAGCACGCAACTCTCCAAGCGATTCACTCGTTCCATTCATTTTCCAATTTCCAGCAAGAAAAGGCCGAATATTTTGAGACATATTTTTACCTCAAGAGCTCTTACAATACATTGTTTATCTGTAGTTACCAAATTATAAAATGAAAGCAAGTCTTTAAAGCTTGCATCTTTCATCTCTTTATTGCAAATTCCATTCCAGCTTTGATAATAACTCATATTAAAAATGGACTTGAACAATGCTTGACATCATAAGAAATGCTACAAATTCTTGGATTTTTAGAATTTTCCTTGCTATATTACTCTTATGCTTCATTCTTTTATGGGGGGTACCGCAGTTACACAAAAAAAGTGAAAGAGATCTTATTACTTCTGGAAAGTCCACAGTAACTGTCGATGATTATCGTCTTGCACTCGCCGATCAAAGCGCACGTTTAGCATATGCTGCTCATCTTGGACGAATGTTTACAGCAAATGAAATGCAGCAATACCAAATTCCTGCTTTTGTATTTAATCAATTACAACAAAATGTACTGCTTGATGAACAAGCACGTAAAATGAAAATAAGTCTTTCAAAAGATACAATAGCTCATGCGATTGGTTCTGATAAGATGTTCCAAGTAAATGGCACTTTTGATAAAAACTTGTTTTATAACT
Source organism: Bartonella sp. TT119HLJHH (assembly GCF_042193385.1). Taxonomy (NCBI): domain Bacteria; kingdom Pseudomonadati; phylum Pseudomonadota; class Alphaproteobacteria; order Hyphomicrobiales; family Bartonellaceae; genus Bartonella; species Bartonella sp. TT119HLJHH. The sequence goes on from NZ_JBHILS010000002.1 coordinate 39,693, forward strand.
ATCTTCAGCATTTACACATTAGTGAAAGCGCTTTTCTTAATTATTACACCAAACAAGAAAAGCGTAATCAGCTTATTGCTGCTTTACTTTCTGATATGAAGGCACCAAATCTCTTTTATAAAGCACTTGCTCTTTATCAAGAAGAAATGCGTATTGCTGATTATCTCGTTATTGATCTAAAAGAAAAGGAAACAATTGCTGATCCTGATTACGAAACATTACAAAAATGGTTTGAAACACATCAAAGTCAATTTCGTGCTCCCGAATACCGCACTGTCTCTTTGCTATCTATGGAACTTAATGATTTTGTAAAACCTAAAGATATCTCAACAGATGAGGCGAAAGCCTATTATACACAAAATGCTTCACGTTTTGTAATACCTGAAAAGCGTACATTCGAAGAACTGCGATTCCCCTCACGCGAAGAAGCCGATAATGCAGCAAAAAAAATAGCTGATGGATTGAGTTTTGATGAACTGGTAAAAGCTGAAAAAAAGACTCTTAATGACATAAAAAAAGGGCCTCTCGCAGAAAATGAACTTCCTAATCATCTGACATCTGAAATTTTTGAACTCCAACAAGGACAAGTCAGTCCTGTAATAAATGACTTACAGGGACCTGTTATCATTCGCGTTACGCATATTGAACCTTCAAGCTCTCTTCCTTTTGAAAGTGTAGAAGAAAATATTCGCCAAACACTTGCCAAAAATCGTGCTACTGATGATATCCGTAACAATTATGTAGCCATTGAAAATGCTCGTTTTGAGGGTGCTTCTCTCAAAGAGTTAGCTGACCAATACAAGTTATCTTTGCGCACAATTACCATTGATAAAACGGGAAAAACGCTTGAAGGTACAATACTCACGGATTTACCTCAAAAAGATATTTTACTGAATGCCATCTATCAATCAAACGAAGGAGTCGATCTTGATCCTCTCTCTTTTCAAAATGGTGGATATCTCTGGTACAAGGTCGATAAAATTATTCCTGCCCGTGATAAGACACTTGAAGAGGCTAAGCTAGATGTTCTTGCTCAATGGAAAAATGAGGAAATCCAACGTCTTCTTGATGAAAAAGCCCAAAATGCTCTCAAACAGCTCACGGAAGGAAAAAGTCTTGTTGCTCTTGCTCATACCCTTGGTGTTACAAAACAAACAACACCAACCCTCCGGCGTCAAGACTCATCTGAAACCCTTGGCGTTGAAGGCATTAAAGCATTATTTTCCGGTCCCAAAGGTCATTATGGCATCATAAAAGGTCCGGTTGCAACAAACCGTATCATTTATCAAATAAAGACTGTAACCATGCCTAAAGATATCACGTCTCATACTCTTTCAACTGAAGTCCGCACCAATATAGATATGATGATAAGAGAAGATCTCAAGTTAGAAATGCTACAAGTTGCCAATAAAGAACATCCTTTGGAAATTAATAGCACAAATTATAATCAGATCTTTAACTCTCTCCAATAAAAAGATTTTATATAATTTAAAGAACTTATTTGATAAATTTTCCATCAGCTCTTCGTCTATAGTTGAAGAGGTAAGATAGATCTCTTGTTTGCATATCTTAGGATCAGCGTTTGTATAATGATTCATTCTCTCGCAAATCAGTGCATGTATGGATTTGCGAGAAAATAGTCAATGGAATGTAGAGTTGTTTTTGCAACGCATTAAAAAACATTATTCATCCAAAGGTTGTAAAGGTTGTCGCCTATTAAGCTATAAATGTCATCCCTATCGTCATTCATAGCTCAGCATATTGCTACTCTTAATATTCATTCATAGGAAGCGTATTGCTTCTTCCTTAAATGATTTCATTTACACACCCAACTTATAATAGATAAAAAAACTATTTTTAAAATTCATTATAAAAATGGAGAAATCTTTTTCTATTCAAGACTCTCATTCAATATGAGAAAAAACAAATTATCATTATAAATCAATATATTCATAAATCATAACAGTCATCAATTATGATGTTATAATTTCTCAAAAATAAGAGTTTTTTATAGACTTATAGACTGCTAAGATAACTTCTCTCATAAAATAGAAATTTTATTTCATGTTTTTCTTTCTCTGCATCTCACCCATCCAATATACTGAATAAAACATACTACTGATGAAGAAATATACCGTATTTTCAAGATCACAAAATTTCTTATTCTTTTGCGTTCATAACAACCAAAACATCAACATTTTTTATAACAAAAAAATGGTTTGGAATCACAATAGCTCCTTTATCTTCCTATGAAAAAATCAGTCTACATGTTACGCATTCTAACGTAGTAATATTCTTTTACAATATCTTTGGAAAATTGCCGCTTATTGCTGCCCTTGTTATCAACCAATAGCGATACATCAATGGCAAAGTTGCACTCTCTTGAAAAATTGCTGCCCCCAGCTGTATAGCTTTTTGAAGAGAAGCCGGTACAATGACCAATGGAAGAAAAGCTGGCTTAAGAACTCTCGGTAAAATACAAGAATACTCGTAAAATTGGGTATAATGATCGCGCGATAATGCTACCATAGCTTCAACAATACGACCCTTTTGTTGATCACTGAGACGATGGGATTCCAAATCTTCCCTATTCACTCCTACAGCCTTTAATATATCAGTAGGTAAATAATATTGATATCGTGATTGCATGAATGATAAAAGACGTAATACACCGCTTAATCCTTGAGAAATCCCTCCATGCTCATAGATATCTGTAAACTCTTGTGCAGTATCAGGATCTAATATCTGACAAGAAAGCTGTAAAATTATGCCTGCTGTCTCACCACAATAATGCTCTAGATCATGAAGTGTTTCTATTGGATTGTGATAAAGATCTAAAATTTGTGCATCACAATAACGTAAAAAAGCTGTCTTAGGTAAATTAAAAAGAGTGATTGCTTTTAATAAATCATTCAAAATCGGATTGTTTCCACTCGTTTGCATTTCACCATGAGCAATAGCATCATACCACCAACGTAACCGTATTTCTCCTATGAATGGATCATGTACACTTTCGCGAATACGAGAAACTTCAGCATTAAATACATAAAGAGCAGCCAATGCTTGGCGCTTTTTTTTAGGCGCAAATAAAACCGATATATAGCGATCACGATCTATGGTACGTAAAATATCAAGACAATAAGGAAGAGAGCCTATCATTCTATGAACCTATTAACGTCCCTTTTTTAGCAATTAAATTAATATCCTCTTTTTATTCATATTAAAAAATGAAGGATAAGCAAATACAGTTCAGAAAATAAGATTTTTAAATGTGTCTCTTAACTGTATTGTGAATTAAAGTTTCTTTTCTAGTCACTTTTCGTTTTAGAAAGAAAAAATTAAATAAATAATTTTTCTGATAAAACTTATCTTATAGGACTTCAAGTTTTCATTTGCAGTAAAAAAGCTAAAAAACAATCGTAACATGCATAGTAAAACTTGAACAACAAACAACGAAAAACACTTTTTCAGTGGATAGATGACAATGTTATTTTATAAAAAATACACTGATCACAAAAACTTCATCAAATCATTGACCTCCTCCCCATCCTAAAAGACAAAGGTTCTTACCAACACCAATTTGTAAAAAATCCAATTGCTCTCGGTGATTTTCTGTTACTATCAATACATTGATTTATAATCATAATCTGTTATTTTGTATGTTAAATTAGAATTCCAAATATCGTAGATATGCTTTCATTTTAAACCAACTCCATGTTACATCAATAAAAACTATTCCCTTGCACGTCCCAAGCGTAACTGGCTTGTAGGTAACAACTGTATGAGAAAGAACTAAAAATGCCTCTTATGAACTGTCTCAAGTGCCAAGAGTTGATCACTCATGTGATTCATTAGGAACGACGAGCAAGCTTTGTTCTGAATACTTGCTGCTGTATTTAAAAAACTTAATGTGTTATGTTATGTATATTCTACACCCTTATATCACCGCCTTAAACGACAGTATTTTACAGAGCAGAAAATAATTACACAAGTCTTTCATGCTAGACCAGAGCCTTTGTTTTATGAAACAATACTCTATTCTACCGCAAATAATAACGCCGCAACAGCGCGATCTTCAGCCAATAAAACATTAAATGTACGCACCGCCGCTCCCGTACTCATTGTATCTGATGAAATACGTTTTTCCCATAAAAGCACCCGTAACTCTTCAGGTAATCGTAATAATTCAATTCCAGTACCTATTAATAAAACCTCGATTTCAGAAGCTTCTTCTAAAATACGAGATATATCCCCTTGAGTGGGAATAGGCCCTGCCATGTCAATGCCATAAATACCTGATGGGACACAAATAATAGAACCTCTATGAGACATATCAGCAAAACGAAACCCACCATTTCCATAAGCATCAATAGGTGCGCGACTTGGAAAATGTGCTTCACGAATTTGAATTGCATCGAACATGAATATGCACCTTTTATTTTTGAATAATCCAATTGTCTTTGCTACTTCTCACCATAAAAATTAAAGTAAGGCTGATATAAACATTGATATGTTAAACATAGATAGCCTAGTATTGAAGTGAAAGTTTTTATATAATGCCCTAATCTTCTCATACAACAAATATATGAAAATTTGGTCATAAACCGCAGTAAAATGCTATACCTACTTAAATAAATCTATTTTTTGAAAAGTTTCTTCAGCTTATTTACTCACAAATTTCTTTTTATAAAAACAATGATCTTCTTTAAAAAACAGAAAAAAATTGCGTAATATTCTATAAATAAAGCAACTATTTTAATAATCTAAAGAAAACAAAAACTCCATTTTCTGTAGCCACTATAAAAGCCCCTTTTCCAATGAAATTGTCTTGATCTTGCCAAGCTTTTTATAAAAATGCTTAAAAAATGTAATAAACTGCCATTACACCTTAAGATGCATTTTCCTTTGATACAGCTTTTTTCTCTTCAGAGATACTCATATCTTCTTTCGTTGTCGTTTTAGATTTAGACTTTTGTGGTGTTTTTGCTTTAGCATTAAGTTTTGACTTTTTTTCTGCAATCGGCTCACCTTTAACGCGCACATCAGCTAATGTTGAGCGAATAACACGAATATTTATACTCTCACCAATTTCAACCTCTAATTCACCACTCTCGTCGTGAACCTTCGTAACCTTGCCGATAATACCACCACCCGTTATAACTGTATCACCACGACGTACTGCATTAAGCATTTCTTGGCGTTTTTTCATTTGGGCACGCTGTGGACGAATCATAAAAAAATACATAATTGCAAAAATTAAAATGAATGGGACAGCGTTAGCAAATGAAATTCCACCGGAAACATCGCCTGCAACTTGAGCATAAGCGTTCGTCATAAACATTTTTATCTCCTATAGTTAAACCTCAGGTATTTCCCACTCTATTAAAATGAAATTCCGATACAGAAAAAATTCCTAAAGAATTTATCATAAAAAGCAATAACTACATAATCTAATCACAGCTTTACAAAAATACAATAAATCCTTAAGAGGCAGAATACCAAAATACAATGAGAAAAATCTTAAAAAATAGATTCACTTTCCCCTATTGTATATCCTACAATATAAATCTTTTCACTAACTCAATAAATTATACAAGATAATTTTTCTAATGAACAAACTTTAATTTATATAGATAATTTATCGTTTTTGATATCGAACGACAGATCTAAATACAATAAAATGCTCTCATTTCAAATCTTCTGAATTAATCAAAACGATTTTCTTGACGTCACACATATGAAATGAGCCTGTCGATAAAAACTTTTTAAGAAAGGCGTGAAATATCTTTTTTCATGCTTCTCTCAAATGCAAGAGCAATTGGAATACTCAAAGCTGACAAACAGTATGATACTATTGTCTTACACTTTCATAAATACAAAGATGGTAATATCTAACGCCCCCCACGAACTACTCTCCTGAAACCAATGATTTTTTGCTGCTATGTTATTGATTTAAGAAAATCAATTGTTTTTCATGAATTTTCTATAAACTGTAAGACTATTCAAATGTCAAAGTTATCAATAAATTAGTTTTCTAAATATTTAAGGGGATCAACAGGTAATGAATTCTTACGCATCTCAAAATAGACACGTGGCGTTTTAACATTTCCTGAAACACCAGATTTAGCAATCTCATCACCGCGCCTTATCCTCTGTCCTTTGTTAACAACAAGCTTACTATTACATCCATAAATAGTGATAATATCATTTTCATGTCGAATCATCACAACATTACCAAGCTCTTTTAGTCCATCTCCCGCATAAATAACCACACCATTTTCTGCCGCCTTTACCGAAGACCCTTCAGGCACTGCAATATCTATTCCTCGATTCATTACTGTTCCCTTTTTTTGACCGAACTGGCTTAATAAACGCCCTCGTACTGGCCAACGCATCTTAGAAATTCCTGTGGCTTGCGGAGTCGTCATATTATCTGTATTCGTAACAGTACTTGACAAACCAGTCTCATGTTTCAATTGCGTCATCTGTTTAGAAAAATTTTTCTCAGAACTTGATTTGTTCATCTTTGCAGAGGGTGGCGTTGTTACAGGAGCTTTATATATAGGAGAGGACTTCTTGTTTTTTATAGAGGACATCACAGATTGGGATGCAGATTCTGTTGTTGACACTGCCCAATCGTTATTATTGTGTGCATTTGAAGCTGCTAATGTACGCCTGCTTGGAACAACAAGGACCTGACCGATATAAATGGAATTGCTGTTTATACCATTTGCTAATTTTAATGCCTCAACACTAACCCCTACTTGTCGTGCAATACTGAGCAGTGTATCTCCACTCTGGACAATATAAGAATTCCGCCGAAAAATAGGAGATTTATCCATTTGTGAACGAGAAAGTGTTCCAAGATTACGTGGAGGGGCGCCCATAACGCGACCATCAGAAGAAGTTATCCTACCTTGATGTGGAAAATTATAGGGGGAATTATCATCTCCCCATGAATCATCGCTTGATTCCACAGGTGGCAATTCAGTGCTTTGTATCATACCACTACCGTATGATAGCATTCGCGGGTCTGTATACATAGTGCTTGATATATTTGATTGAGATGATACCGTACGATGAGAGAACGTATTGGAAAAACGCTGTGTACCAGAACTACAACCAGCAACAATAGTTACCACCGCTAACAAAGTTATTCTCTGAAAATTATGCTGGAAAATATTATCCAAAGCTTTTAGACACATCGTTTTGCTCACTCATCAATAATCAACTCATTCCATTAAAGCTTTTTTAAATTACCGAAGAGTTAAAATGAGATGTTTTATTCATAAATATCTTTATATAAGATCAAAATGAATTTAACGTAGACAATTTGCAGAAACGTCTTAGCTTTTAAAAATTAAAGTATCTCTGCAATGCCTTTAATAAAAGGTTGGTAACGCACTTGGAACAGTTCTAAACACTCAAATCGACTACCAATTTTTGTATAGCGCGTCACCGTTTGTACCCCTTCGTCAGGTCCTATCGCCTGAATGAGAATTCCATTTTCAGCTAAAAGTTCTAAAAATTCCTTTGGTTCATCAAAACGTGATGGCCAAATAAGAATGCGATCAAATGATCCTAAGCCTGTCACATTATGACTTCCATCAATCTGCCGTATAACAATATTTTCAATTCCTAAAGTTTGAAATTTTTGGCGTGCTAAATCAACAAGCGTTTTATAACGATCAATCGTTGTCACACGGTCACTCAGACATGCCATAAGAGCAGTACAAAAACCAGATCCTGTACCAATTTCTAAGACACGATGCCTTTTTTTCAACGATAATGCCGAAAGAATTAAGAGTTGTTCTTCCAAACGTTCCATATATTCACCACACTCAAGGGGAATAACTTTATTATCATAAGCACTATTGAACCAAGGAGCAGCAACAAACTGTTGACGCGGAATTTTCTCTAATGCCGAAAAAAATCGCACGTCATCAATGCCTTTGCTACGCATTTTCAGTACAAGAGCGGCTAACTCCTCACGAAATTGTAAAATACCCTTTTGCCCCATAGTATCATTCAATCTCCAATGGAGGTGCACTTTTATCATACTGACAAACTGCTTCTTTTAAAAAGGCAAAAACTTGCGTCTGTGTATCATCACCTCTTGGCAATAAACGCATATTGTCTCTCCTTTCGTAAAATTAAGCAGTAATACAGCGCATGCCTCCCATATAAGGTTGTAAAACATCTGGAATAATAATTGATCCATCAGCCTGTTGATAATTTTCAAGTACGGCAATAAGACAACGTCCAACAGCCGTACCAGAACCATTAAGGCTATGAACAAAATGCAATTTTTTATCGCCGTCTTTACGATAGCGCGCATTCATACGACGACCTTGAAAATCTCCACAAACTGAACAGCTAGAAATTTCACGATAACATTCTTGACCAGGAAGCCAAACCTCGATGTCATAGGTTTTACGCGCTGCAAACCCCATATCTCCCGTAGAAAGAACCACTGTGCGAAAAGGCAAACCAAGCCGTTTTAATATATCTTCTGCACATTCCGTCATACGTTCCAATTCAATTAAAGACTGCTCTTCACTGGTAATCGAGACCATTTCAACTTTCCAAAATTGATGCTGACGCAACATACCGCGCGTATCACGACCGGCTGCTCCCGCCTCTGAACGAAAACAGGGAGATAAAGAAGAAAATCGCAGTGGTAAATCTGATATTTCAAGAATTTCATCGTTGACCAAATTGGTTAATGGCACTTCTGCTGTGGAAATAAGCCATCGACCATCTGTTGTACGAAAAAGGTCTTCAGCAAATTTCGGTAATTGTGCTGCTCCGTAAACAATCTCATCACGAACAAGAAGAGGTACTGAGACTTCTGTGTAACCATTCTCATTGACATGCACATCAAGCATAAACTGGCCTAATGCTCGTTCTAGCCGTGCTAATGCCCCTGAAAGTACTGTAAAACGTGTTCCAGACAAACGACTAGCTCGTTCAAAATTCATCTGTTTGAGATCTTGACCAAGATCAAAATGTTCCTTTGGTGTAAAATTAAATGTTGGAGGTGTACCAAAATGTCGAATGACGACATTATCACTTTCATCTTTACCTTCTGGAACATCATCTAATGGAATATTTGGAAGTGCTGAAAGAATTTTCTCAAGACTCTCCGTCAGCTGTTTTTCTTCCACTGTTGCAGAGGAAAGAAAAGCTTTAATCTCTTCAACTTCAGCTCTAAGACGTTCAGCCATTTGCTGATCCGATACCGCTAAAGCCTGTCCTATTTCCTTTGAAACAGCATTGCGACGTTCCTGCGCCAATTGCACCTTAGCAATATGCGACCGACGTGCAAGATCAAGTTGTATTAACTTTTCAGCTTGTGGCTCAAGACCTCTACTTACGAGTGCTTTATCTAATTTCTCAGGATTGTCACGAATCCACTTAATATCAAGCATAAAAATTCCTCATTTATATTGTTTTTATTCATTCCTTATCGCATAAGATTATACACTTTTCTTAAGCGGATTTTCTTCTCTTTTCTATACTGTAAGCAATTAAAATTGAAATCTCGTAAAGTGCTATCGTTGGTAAAGCCACTGCAAACATCGTAAAAAAATCCGACGGCGTTATGATTGCCGCAATAATAAAAGAGAGCAAAATAGCCCATTTTCGTTTAGACGCCAAATCATGAGACGTTACAAATCCAATTTTTGTTAAAAGACTGATGACAAGAGGTAATTGAAAAATCAAACCAAAAATTAGGATAAACGATGTCATAAAGCCCAAATAATCAGAAATACGCACTATAAACTCTATTTTTAAATGAACATCTGGAAGAAATTGTTGAGAAAGGCTAAACCATAGTATTATTGGCGCTAATAGACCATAAACAAACGCTCCCCCAATACAAAATAAAATAGGCCCCCCAATGAGAAATGGTAAAAAAGCCATACGCTCTTTTTTATAAAGCCCTGGTGCAATAAAACTATAAAACTGAAAAGCCGTATAGGGAAAAGATAAAATAATTCCCCCAAAAACAGAAAGCTTCATCTTCGTTAAAAAAGTTTCCCATACTTGCGTTGATTGCAAACGAATCCCCTCAGGATTACCCTCTGCTATTTTCATTGCCCACTGATATGGCCATAGTAAAAAATTTAAAATATAATCTTTAACAAGAAAACACATCATAAAAGCGATCATAAATGCAACCAAGACAGAAATAATTCGCTGACGAAGTTCAATTAAATGTTCTAAAAGTGGCGCCATATTAGCATCAACTTCATCTTTTTTTACATTCATGACACATCTTCTTTTTCTTTATCTTTAGGAGAAACAAAAATGTTTTCAGAATGATGAGCAGCTATAGAAACTGTCATATCTTTCTTGATTACCTTTTGATCACATTCCAAAATTTCTTTATCTTTTTTTGATTTATGGTGTGTTTCCTTAACATCCCAATTATCGTGGATATCCTCTAATATATTTTGAGTGGGATCAAAAGTTTCTGCCAACTTCTTGCTTGAATCGTTAATATCCGAACATATTTTTTGCAAATCATCGCGCTCAATTTGTTTTATTACATCATCAAACTGGTGACGAAATTCATTTGCTGTTGAATACACATATGCTCTTATCTTTGCTATTGTCTTTAATATTTTAGGTAAATCTTTTGGTCCAACGACAATGATGAGAACAAGTAAGATTACGATAAACTCTGGTCCGTCAATCCCAAACATCTCTTAATTCGACTTTCTCATCAAAAAATATTGCACAATGATGATTGCGTTTTTGTTACTGTTTTTTAGCAACAGATGTTTTGCTTTTTTTAGAAGCAGAAGAAACCTTTCTGCGCGCTGTTGCATGTTTTACCGATAACGGCTGAGATTGTTGAGATTCTACATCAATCATTTGGGAAGTAGGAGCCATTTCAACTTTATCCTCAATGCTATCATCTTCTTCTTTCATATTTTTTTTGAAGGCTTTAATTCCTTTAGCAACATCGCCCATTAATTCAGAAATTTTACCGCGACCGAAAAGCACAAAGATAATCAATAAAATTATGATTAAATGCGTTGGTGAAAAAATATTACCCATTACTCTCTCTAACTTTATGCTTTTAAATTTGATTTCATTTATTCATGCTTCCTCTGAAGAATGTATCAAATATAATATCTTACTTATATATTTTCTTCTTAACTTAAAAGCAATTACACGCTTTTATTGCAAAAAGAACTTTTTATCCTCTCATCCTTTTTTAGCGTATTATAACACAAACCATTCAAAAATGATAAACCACTTCATACAAAGTTCAAAACACTTAAAAACTTTTCTAAAATAACTTCATCTGATCTCTTAGGTTACTCATCTTCCTGTAAATACTATAGCCAATGTCTTTCCTTTTACACAATGTTTTACGTATCATTACAAACATTTCCGTCAAATTATCCTTTACTGATAAAGATCATAACATGTTGTAAAACACTTTACGTATTCAATTAAAAAATTCAGAAAGAAAAATCTCTAAAAAACTTTCTTAACACATCATCAGTCTCTTCAAAAACTATCATCTTACGCACAACATTTATTCTTTGCGTTGGGGTAGGAATTTTATCATTCATTATTCTATGTACAATACGAAATATGAGCCATCATCGCATTCAATTAAATATCTGGCGTGTAAATAAAAACTATTAGCAGAAAGAGTAAAAATGCACTTTATGAACCAGCTCAAGTGCCAAGAGATATGGCAATACTGCTAAAAAATAAAAATGGTACCAGCTTTGCGCCTTATTCAGTAAAATACCTCCATATAACCGTCTCTCTGAGCCGCTGAATGCCATAACTATTACAAGTCTCCGGATTCTGGGCATGCGTTCTCATAATATCATGTGCTTAACCTATCCCAGTATTGAAAACAAAATGAGCATGAATAGAAAATTACATTCAATCAAAAGCATGGCATCGAAGCATAATCCATGTAAAAAGAATTTCTTATCCTAGCCTTTTTTATAAGATTACCTTATAAAGCCGCTCAATAATACAGTGTTAGAGATAAATAAACCTATTTACTTTAGTTTTAAAAACTCATTTTATTGAGATAGCTTACAGAGCACATATCAATTTTCAAAAGTTTTATTTTAGCATCATACACAATAACTAGGCCTTTTAGCGTGTATAATGTAAAGCTTTGGCTCCGCTTAAAGCAATGAGATTCATTCACACTTTTACAAAAATATACCACTATAATACCAGTACTTTATTGCTCTATTCATAATTTTACGCTCGTAAAAAAACTGATCAATGTAACAATGTTTTTATCAAGAATTTGAAATTCTTTAATCTTTAAACAAGCAAATTTATGAATGAATTTGAAAGATACCATTCAATTTTTCAACAAACTTTACTAATATTCTCGTTAATTGATTGTTTTTTATAGTTTTCCTGAAAGAGTCCGCGATCATAAAAAACTTCTCTTACAACATAAATATAAAAATAGCCCTGTGAATAAATGCTCCGATGACATTAATATTTTTTCTGTAGTGTATAATTTGCTAGTGAGGGTATTGTTTGATTTCTACAAGAGTATTTTTATGGATATCAATTCTATTATTCTATGCTAATAATCCGGTACAGTTATACATATGATAGAGTTTACTCCATGAATTATCGGCATATTTATCATGCTGGCAATTTTGCTGATGTTTTTAAACACATTATTGTCACTCGCATTGTAGAATATCTCAAACGCAAAGAAAAAGCTTTTCGCGTTATAGATACGCATGCTGGAATCGGTATTTATGACCTTTCTTCTTTAGAAGCACATAAAACAGGAGAGTGGCGCGAAGGTGTCCAACGACTTTTTTCTACTCCTATCCCAGAAGATTTAAGAACACTCCTTTGTCCATGGTGTGACATCATTGATGCCCTCAATAAAGGAGAAAAAGAAATTATGTTTTATCCTGGATCTCCTGTTCTTATTCGTCAATTATTACGGAAACAAGATCGCCTCACCGCAATAGAATTGCACAATGAAGATTATCATATTTTAGCAAAAAACTTTGCAGGAGATTATCAGACAAAAGTTCTGCATTTAGATGGTTGGCTTTCCTTAAATGCTCATGTACCACCAAAAGAAAAACGTGGCTTTATCCTTGTTGACCCTCCCTTTGAAAAAGCTGGAGAGTTTTCCCGCCTTATTGAGGGATTAACAAAAGCCTATCGTCGCTTTTCTGGAGGAATCTACGCTTTATGGTATCCTGTTAAATATGACAAAGAAATTGAAAGTTTTCTTCACGCGCTTTATCAAACCGGAATTCCTAAGATTCTACAACTTGAAATGCGTATCCGAAAAAGTTCAAGTCCACCGACAATGAATGGAAGTGGTATGATTATTATTAACCCTCCCTACTTTTTGGAAGAAGAAATGAAAAAACTAAGCCCCTTTCTTATCAACCGTCTGGGACAAGATGAAAATGCCCAAATAACGCATAAGTGGCTTCAAAAAGAACATCTATTATGTTAAACTTTTCTCTATATTTTTTCTAAATCAAATATCATGTTGTAAGATATAAAGACTTTGAGTGGTAAAATTCTTTGATTCTATGGATAATACCAACATATTATAATGGTAAGCTAATAACGATCAGCGTGAATTAATTTTTTTCTTTTTAGAAAGTCTATCCTCTTAATTATCATGGATTTCCTATTCCAATCATTTTAATGGATAAATTAGGCAAATTCATAAAGCTGCTTTAGAATAACAACTCTCATATTTTTTATGAAAGATCGGCTCTCTAAAATCATACTCTTATGCTATAAGATGTTATTTATAGAAAAAAATTATAAAGACATAAATAATCATTATTTAATAAAAAAGAATATTTCATATATTAAACAAACAACATATTCGTAATAAACGGAATGGTCCTGAAAAATAATACAAATTGTCCGAAAAATGAACGGGAAAAGCTTTCTTTTCTCTCTAATATTACATGGCATAATGCTAATCAAAGCAATGAGAAAAATCAATTCCAAGGCATCAAATTCATACAAGAGTTTGTTAGACACCTTCCGCATAAACCAGGGGTTTACCGGATGATTGGTGAAAATGGTGATATTCTCTATGTTGGCAAAGCCCGTAATCTCAAAAAACGTGTTTCAAACTATACACGTGAACAAGGACACAATAATCGTATTACCCGTATGATTCGTGCAACATATCATATGGAATTTATCGTCACCCATACAGAAACAGAAGCACTCCTTTTAGAAGCCAATCTCATCAAAAGATTGCATCCGCATTTTAATGTACTCCTGCGTGATGATAAAAGTTTCCCTTATATTATGATTACAGATGATCATCGAGTGCCTGCACTTTACAAACATCGTGGTGCTCGAATACGAAAAGCTCACTATTTTGGTCCTTTTGCTTCTGCTGGTGCAGTGACACAAACAGTTCATGTTTTACAACGCGCCTTTTTATTACGAACCTGTACTGATTCAGTTTTTGAAAACCGTACACGCCCCTGTTTGCTTTATCAAATTAAGCGATGTTCTGCACCTTGTACTCATGAAATTAGTGACAGTGATTATAAAGAACTGGTGAAAGGAGCAAAAGCGTTCCTTTCGGGAAAAGATCAATCTATTAAAAGCGATATGGTTCAAGCTATGCATAAAGCCGCAGAAAATCTTGATTTTGAACAAGCAGCTTCCTATCGTGACCGCTTATCAGCCCTTTCTCACATACAAAGCCATCAAGGTATTAATCCTCAAACGATAAAAGAAGCGGATGTATTTGCAATTGCGCAAAAAGAAGGAATGACCTGTATTCAAGTGTTCTTTTTTCGCATGGGGCAAAATTGGGGAAACCGTGCCTATTTTCCTAAAGCAGATCCCTCTTTTTCCCGCACTGAAATTTTAGCGAGTTTTCTTGCCCAATTTTACGATGATAAACCACTTCCCAAAAGTATCCTTTTATCTGAAGAAATTGAAGAAAAGACACTTCTTACAGAAGCATTTAGCCTCAAAGCAAACCACAAAGTATCCCTCTCTTTACCCAAACAAGGTGAACGGAAAACTCTTGTTAATCATGCCTATCTCAATGCTCATGAAGCACTTGAACATAAGCTTTCTGAAACAGCCACCCATACAAAATTGCTTCAAGGTCTTGCTAAAACATTCCAACTACCTTTTCCTCCACGCCGGATAGAAGTCTATGACAATTCTCATATCATGGGAACAAATGCTGTAGGGGCTATGATTGTTGCTGGTCAAATGGGATTTATTAAAAATCAATATCGAAAATTCAACATTCGCTCAACAGATATCACGCCTGGCGATGATTTTGGCATGATGAAAGAAGTGATTAAACGAAGATTTTCACGCCTTATCAAAGAGTATGATCTGCCAAGTAGAAGTCATAACATAAAAGATGATGATCTTTTTCCCATTTGGCCTGACCTTATCTTAATCGATGGTGGTGAAGGACAAATCAACAGCGTACATGCAATACTTGCTGAGTTACAATTAAATGATCTCTTCACAGTTGTTGGAATCGCCAAAGGTGTTGACCGTCATGCAGGACGTGAAAGATTTTTTATAAAAGATATTCCCCCCTTTACACTTCCTCCACGTGATCCTATCCTCTATTTTTTGCAACGTCTGCGTGATGAAGCACACCGTTTTGCGATTGGAACTCATAGGATAAAACGAAAAAAAGCAACATTCAAAAACCCACTTGATGAAATCGAAAATATCGGTCCGACAAGAAAGCGTGCATTGCTTCATCATTTTGGAAGTGCCAAAGCTGTTGCTAGTGCCTCATTTGAAGATTTAAAAAAAGTTACGGGAATCTCTATGACAATTGCACAAAAAATTCATAACCATTTTCATGAAAAATAGGCTTGTTTCATAACCTTCACCTTGTTACGTTTAGGAAATATATTCTCTTTCACAAGAATTAAAAATGGCTCCATGAAAAATCATACTTTTTCTTTTCCAAATATTTTAACTTATGCACGAATTGTTGCAGTCCCAATGGTTGTTGCATGCTTTTTTTTAGAAGGGCGACTACAATCAAGTGATATCACTCGCTGGATTGCTGTTTCCATTTTTATCGTTGCATCCATTACTGACTTTCTTGACGGTTACCTTGCTCGTATTTGGGAACAAACATCCAATATTGGTCGCATGTTAGATCCAATTGCCGATAAACTTCTCGTCTCTGCTTGTTTGCTCTTGCTTGCCGCAGACAGTACTATCGCTGGGTGGACACTATGGGCAGCTATTATCATTCTTTGCCGAGAAATTCTTGTATCAGGATTACGTGAATATTTGGCTGAATTAAAAGTGAGCGTTCCAGTTTCTCGTCTTGCAAAATGGAAAACTTTTGTACAGATGATCGCTATTATCTTTCTTTTAGCTGGACCAGCCGGTAATAAAATTTTCCCTTACACAGTAGAGTTTGGCATTACTATGCTGTGGATTTCTGCCCTCCTTACATTGTGGACTGGTTGGGATTATTTTCGTGCAGGTTTAAAGCATGTTATTTTGTGAAAGAATATGTAAGATTTATAAAGATAATTTACCTTTTTGCCCTTAAACGAAAGAAGAAAACACGTGAAGCTCACTTATTTTTAATCTATTCACGATCAATCAATCAAAACACTTCTTTTGCACTTCACAAACGAAGCTGGCGTATAGATAAAAGCTCTTTATGAAAAGATTCAACTGCTTTTTATGTCTCCTCGCAAAAGCAGTTACAGCATTAAAAGCTGAAAAAAACGATGAATACTCCATATCCTTTCAAAAAAAATCTATAATCTTATAAGCAAAAAACCGAAACATAATATTTCGGATTTTTGCTTCTTATATACGCTTTATTAACCAACAATTTCTACCTCAGAAAACCAAAAGGCGATTTCTGTTTTTGCCGTTTCAGCACTATCTGATCCATGGACAGAATTTTCGCCAATCGATAAAGCATGAACCTTACGAATTGTCCCTTCTTCTGCATCACTAGGATTCGTAGCTCCCATTACTTCACGGTTTTTAGCTATTGCATTTTCGCCTTCCAAAACTTGTACAACGGTTGGACCAGAAGACATGAATTCAACCAATTCACTAAAAAAAGGGCGTTCTTTATGAACAGCATAAAATTTTTCAGCCTCACGTTTGCTCATCCAAACACGTTTAGACGCAATAACACGTAGCTCCGCATCCTCAAGCATTTTAGTAATTGCGCCAGTCAAATTACGACGGGTTGCGTCTGGTTTAATCATCGAAAAAGTACGCTCTAAAGCCATTTACTCACCTTTATTTCATTTATAATATTCTCTGACTGTTTCTATAGCGAGCAAGGAGCCCTTTGCCAAGTGACTCTGCAAAAATCTATACAAATTCTCAAAAATATAGAATGAATTATAAAGAAGACTTCAATAGAAATAAAAATACCTATAATTGCTCCTCCCATCATAAAAATGCGCTACCGACCCTCAGCAAATGCTGAACTTCTTTTATATTCCTCAACGCTTTCCATCAAAATTATCATTGAGATCAATCAAAAAATAACCATATACTTAGAAACTATAGCGTACACCTATAATTCCCTGAAGGGACTGTTTTGTTTTACGCCCTTTAATATAATGGGCCTCACCATATAACTTCAACTTCTCACTCACTAAACTGCTTAAACCTATTCCTAACTTACCTGCATTCCCTGATAAGTCCGTGGTAAATGAATGCCGTTGATTAATTAACGTTTGATTGTCATCTTTATTCTCACGCAACCATGCTGCTGTAATATACGCAAATGATGAAGAATCCATGCGAGAACCAAATTCATATCCTAAAGATAAGCCAACCTCACTGCGTAATGAAGTGAATGGACGCATGTCACCTGTCATGTCATTCGATAACTTGATTTCTTTACCCTCAACTTGCAACCATGTAAATTGTCCATAAGGCTGCAACCAACTGTTCTTTGACGTCTGAAGTCGATAACCTGCTTCAAAGGAGGCGCCCACCGCCCATTGTGTATAACTTCCTTCAATCCCTAAACCATTCGTTGAAACGGCTTTTAGAGTATTTTGATAATGATTGTATTTTAAAATACCATCGAGATACCATCCACTATGATCCAAATAAGTGACATAAGCGCCAATACCATAAGTATTGATACCACTGGTACCACCCCGTGCATGCGCAACACGGGCACGATCATAACTGCCAAAACCACCTATATAAAACTCTCCATTTTCCCACTCGCTTAAACCACTGATCCCTAAAACAATACCTGTCTGATCTAACTTAAAATCTATATGCTCTGTCGCAATACTCTCTTTAGATTTAATCGCATAGGTCCATAAAGCCGTATTCTTTTTACTTTTATCTAGAATTCCTCTTCCCGTACGCACTGTTTGCATTTCGTTGTGAAACACCATCGCTGGAGCTACAGACATAGACAATACCGCATCTGTAGAGGGCGTGGTCAAAAAGTGAGAAACTGAAAGCGTCTCACTCAATTGTGGAGAAGGTTGTTCTTTATGAACTAGACGCAAAATCATTTGATCGGCTAAAGATTGAGAAGATTCTGAAACAGAAGTTTGTTGCCCTTCATCAGAAAGAGAATGAGGACTGGCTAGAGGAAACACCAGACGATTCTGATTTTCTTGAGAGGGAGATACCGAGAGACTAGTGACATTTTGTGCTTCTCTTAAATGACGTGGAGGCCGTGGTTTAGCTGGTTGTTTTTTAGTAGGTTTACGAGAACCGGTAGTTTTTCCTCTAGAAGAAGCACCTTGCTCAGATAATGCAAGAGGAATCTTCGTTTTTTTGTTTACACACTGTGTTTCAGTACTCGAACGTGTCGTACCTTCAGAGGCAGAACTTAAATACCAAATTGTAGAATAACCACTAGAATCAGCACATCTTTCTCTCTTTCGTAAAACATACTGATAGGCTCCACCATCAACAGCTGTAATGTCCTTACCCGAAAGATCTTCCAGAGTAAAATTAGCGCCTCCAAATTTATTAGTAACTAAATTAATCTCTGTGGCCCAACCATTTTTCTGAGAGATAGGACCTGTAATTTCACGACCAGAATCTGCAACGCTTATTTTGTGATTACCTGAACCTTCATCAATCGACAAGTAATCACTTGCATCCCCCGTAGCACTAATATTAAATCGAAAATGCAAACTTCCTGAAAGTTTCTCAACATGAAGTGAAATATGTCGTGGATCATACGGTATAGAAGTAAAAATAACAGTCCCATTCTGCCCCCCTAAATCTTCAATTTCAATCTGAGGTTTTTCTCCCATATTCCGTTCACCAACCTCAAATATTGTTTCTTCAGATCTGTCCTGTATAGGAATTTTTTTCTTAGTCGTATGATTTGTCCTATCACCAGCGAATAAATAAAGTTCTCCGCCATCATTGATCCTTACTTCTCCAACGACATCTTTTATACCAACATGGAACCACGACTTAGCAGAGTTGTTAACAGTCAGACCATCCACAAACCCTTCAGGATATACAACTTGAATAGCATGATCTTTCAAATTAGTAGCATAAGATTCTCCTAACGCTAAGACATGCTGCCTCCCATTCCCAGAAACCTCAGCATACATTGATTTCCCTCCCTCTTTTCTTTCTCCTGCATAAAGATTTTGTTCTCCGTTATTTTCTACTTTCGTATTCCAAACCCACGCTTCATCATATACATTCTGCTGTCCCACGGCTCCACTATCCCCCGAAACTGTGGAATTATATGCACTACTTTTTCTCTCCTCGCTTGTAAGATAAAGACCTTTTTCTTCATGAATAAATTGCTTACCACCAAGGATTTTAGCATCTATTGCATTTCCTCCACGTGTAACTATTTGCATCCCTCCTTTTTCAATAGTGGCACCTACAGAAGTTGCTCCATTTTCAACAATTTCAACACCACCACTTTCGATCTTAACATTATTGTTGAAAAGGGTTGTAATCAGTGCTGAACCTTTTGGTACCTTCTCTCCACTTCCCACATTTTCTAATCTTTTTAACTCTTCATTCCTGTTTTCAACTGCACTTGCAACTTGTACAAGACAACTACTGATCATCAATACTGAAAAACTCAACTTATGTTTATACTGCATTATCGACACTCCACTCTCAATTATTTAGAAAAATATTCTACGGCTACGTAGGTAACTTGTCTTAGATTGTATCGTAATGTGTTTTATTTATGTTTAAAAACACTTTTTAAGTGTATTTTTTAATATAGGCAACTTTTAGTTGTATATCTATGAGCTACTAGAAAGTTCTAACTTACGGCTGAAAATCTTAATAAAATTCAAATTGTTTAATTGAATTCAAGGAACAATTTTCAATATTTGAAGTTAGATGAAAGAAATGCTCGTGCCTAACGAGGTCACGTCCTTCACGGAATACAAAACGCCTTTGGATTGTACATTCACGCGCTTGTTTTAAAGAGACATCTCTCAACGCACCCGAACCCATTTCGCGACGTCATCCATGAATGGTATACCGGTAAAACCATTGCGTCCCCAATCTTTACGCTTATGAAGAAGCGAGCCGATATCATCATACACTTTGCCATCCTAATGTTGTGACAGCCCTTGACACTAGAGAAGATTCATAAGAGACATTTTTACTCTTTTCTTGTATAGTTTTTATCCACACGTTCATCCCACTTGTGATGTGCCAAGCGAATAATTTTGATTGATTCAACATAAACAGATTGGGAATGAGAGAATCCTATGATACTCGGGACTCTCATTCAACATGCATAGAAATGAATTATTATTATAAATTCAGTATGTTGCCTTTAAAAAAGAGAGTATAAAGACATTCCTACTATTTGAGAAAGTCCCTATACTCTCGAAAAGACATAGCCGAGCGTTATCTGTTTAAGCTTGCAAAACAATTACATTTGTAAAGTCAATCAGCCGTGTACACACATATTTAGAAACTATAGCGTAATCCTAAAATACCTTGAAGAGCATTCTTAATCTTATGTCCTTTTAGATAATGTGCTTCCGCATAAAGTGTTAGTTTATCATTGACCGAACCGTTTAAACCAATTCCCAATTTACCCGCACTGCCTGATAAATCTGTAATAAATTTATACTGGTTATTAATTGTCGTATAATTATTATTTATATTCTCACGCAACCAAGCTGCCATAATGTAAGCTGTTAATGAAGTTTCTGAATTCACAAAAAATTCATGTCCTGCAGTCAATCCAACTTCACTGCGGAATGAAGTTAATGGGCTTAGATCACCTATCATTTCATTGGAAAGTTTTATTCTTTTACCTTCAACCTGCAAACCTGTTAGCTTGATATAAGGCTGCATCCAAGTATTCTGTGCCGGTTCAAAATAACAGCCAATCTCAAATGATCCACCTATCGCCCACTGATTGTAATGACTTTGAATAGCTAATCTATTCGTTGAGATGGCTTTCAAATTATCTCGGTAATAATTATATTTCAAAACACCATCCATATACCATCCACGATGATCAAAATAAGTTGCGTAAGTTCCAATGCTATAAGAGCTCAGATCACTATCACCACCTCGTGCATGAGAAACACGTGCTTGATCATAACTCCCAAACCCACCAACATACAACTCTCCATGCCTTAATTCACTCAACTGATCAGCACCAAAGACTAAACCTGTCTGCCCAAGCTTAAAGTGTGTATGGCCTGTCGCAACACGTTCTCTGCTCTTAATCCCATAAGTCCATAGTTCGATATCTTTCTTATTTCTGTCCCAAATTTTTCTACCATTCCGTACAACTTGCAACTCATTATTAAAAATAAGTCCAGGGACTACGGACAACGTTAACACTGCATCTGTAGAGGGGGTCGTTGATGTTTCACCAGGAAAAAAAGGATTTGTTGGATCTGGAACAGAGGTTTCTGGCCCACTGAGGCGGTCTGCCGATAAAAACCACACTTTTCCATTTTCATCCTTTCTTTCTTTCAATCCATACATATAAGTTCCACCATCAATGGCGTTAATTTTTTCACCCTTAAGATCTATCAGCGTAAAATGCGCTCCACCACTTTGATCCGTAATTAAATCACGCTTATTTGAAAAAGGATCCGTGATTTCAACTCCAGAATCAGCAACACTTATTGTATGTTTCCCAGCGCCTTTCTCAACCAAGAGATAATCACCACGGTTATGGGCAATCGTAGTATTGAACGCGAAATGTAAATTTCCTGAAAGATTATTCACATGAAGCTGAGAATAATATGGATCAGAACCTGTAAATGAAAAAATAACACTCCCTTCACCACTTAATTTTTGTATCAAAGAACTTTTTCCATCAAACCCATCAGTAACAGAGTACAGTTTTGTATCTTTTCCATTTAAAATAATATCTTCTACTGTGGTGCGTTGTTGATCATTCCCAGCATAAAGATGGATCTGCCCAGAATGGTTTACCTGTGTCTTGCCTTCTAATGTTGCTCCAGCATGCACCCATGATTTTGTTTGATCATTCATTGTGAGATTTTTTACAGATCCATCAGTATCTATTTCCTGAATAGCACTCTCATTTAAAGTGACTCCAATAGCCTGACCGCCTTTTAAGATACGTTGTTTACCACCACCAAAAACTTCTGTGTCAAATGCAAAACCACCATTTTTTGCACTTTGAGACTTTTTTCCAACCTCTTGGACACCCCCTCGCATAACTTTCGTATTCCAAACTTTTCCGCCATCATATACTTTTTGTTGGCCTAGTGTTTCATCTTGACCATAAATGACAGTATGAGAAGCACTACTGCCTTTAATCTCTCCTCCAATATCCCCCTCACCGAAAACAAGCTGCTCACCACCATAAATTTTAGTCCCTTCTACTTTTCCTCCATTTCCAACACTTTGGTGTCCGCCTTCTTCAACAACAGCATTTTTCGAAAAACCTTGTTTTCCCTTCAAAGCCTGAACATTTTCAATTCCACCATGTTCAATTTTACTATTCTCACTGAGTCCTCCTGCATACACATAAAGCTCTGCACCATTCCTTACAGTGTTATTAATGGATCGCCCTGGACTATCAATCTCGCCATCATTTGAAATGTATGCTTTACCTTCATTATCAAGGATATAATTTTCTAGCAATGCCCCATTTTTAATGGAGATAAGCTCAGGTTTTTTAAGAAACGCAGTATTTTGTTTTTGTGTATTATATCCAATATTGTCACGATGACTGCTGTCAAACTCCTGTTGACTCATAAACACTCTAGCACCCTTATCCATAATAAAATCGCTAGGCTTTTTTAAAAAGCCTAATTCATTGCGCGTTCTTACCATGACATCATTAGAGGCTCCAAGTATGCATCTTGCTGATTTCATATCCTCATTGTATTGATCGTGAAATACTTTATCATTTTCATAACTTGAAGATTGACAAAAAAGCGGTGCCCCCCCCTCATTTGCAGCAGCAGCTTGCACAAAACAGCTGCTCAACATGAGTATCCAAAAATTTCGTTTCCATTTATATTGTAGAGCCATATCCTCCCCCTTCACGCCTGCATAGACACTAAACGTAATTAGCTCTACAAAACATATTTTCAACCTTAGATTGCAATAATCCTTCTTAAAAATCCCCCTTATCTCATAAAAAACCGTTCTTTATAGTTTTTAAATATTTTTTTGATCAAGAATATAAGAGCGCTTTTATAGTGCTTCTTTAGCATTTTCTCGGAGTTTTCTTATCAAAGATAAAAAGTAATGGATAATCAAGTATATAAGGGTATACAGTTTATCATGAACAACGAAGCTGCGTGCTCTGAAAAATTGTTCTCTGAACCTTTAATTAAAGACCTTTAAAACAATCATATATGTAAAGATAACTAAAAAATAACCATAGACTTAGAAACTATAGCGTACACCTATAATTCCCTGAAGGGACTGTTTTGTTTTACGCCCTTTAATATAATAGGCCTCACCATATAACTTTAACTTCTCACTCACTAAACTGCTTAAACCTATTCCTAACTTACCTGCATTCCCTGATAAGTCCGTGGTAAATGAATGCCGTTGATTAATTAACGTTTGATTGTCATCTTTATTCTCACGCAACCATGCTGCTGTAATATACGCAAATGATGAAGAATCCATGCGAGAACCAAATTCATATCCTAAAGATAAGCCAACCTCACTGCGTAATGAAGTGAATGGACGCATGTCACCTGTCATGTCATTCGATAACTTGATTTCTTTACCCTCAACTTGCAACCATGTAAATTGTCCATAAGGCTGCAACCAACTGTTCTTTGACGTCTGAAGTCGATAACCTGCTTCAAAGGAGGCGCCCACCGCCCATTGTGTATAACTTCCTTCAATCCCTAAACCATTCGTTGAAACGGCTTTTAGAGTATTTTGATAATGATTGTATTTTAAAATACCATCGAGATACCATCCACTATGATCCAAATAAGTGACATAAGCGCCAATACCATAAGTATTGATACCACTGGTACCACCCCGTGCATGCGCAACACGGGCACGATCATAACTGCCAAAACCACCTATATAAAACTCTCCATTTTCCCACTCGCTTAAACCACTGATCCCTAAAACAATACCTGTCTGATCTAACTTAAAATCTATATGCTCTGTCGCAATACTCTCTTTAGATTTAATCGCATAGGTCCATAAAGCCGTATTCTTTTTACTTTTATCTAGAATTCCTCTTCCCGTACGCACTGTTTGCATTTCGTTGTGAAACACCATCGCTGGAGCTACAGACATAGACAATACCGCATCTGTAGAGGGCGTGGTCAAAAAGTGAGAAACTGAAAGCGTCTCACTCAATTGTGGAGAAGGTTGTTCTTTATGAACTAGACGCAAAATCATCTGATCGGCTAAAGAGTGAGAAGATTCTGAAACAGCAGTTTGTTGCTCTTCAGCAGAAAGAGGATGAGAACTCGCTGGACCTGAGACTTCAATAACGTGACTTCCAAGAGAGGAAACAGTTGGAGATACAAAAGCTGGAGATCTTTGACTCAAGTTTTGGCGGTTTTTTCTTCGACGTAGCAATTTAATAACATGCGCTTGTGGTGCTGCAATCGTTGAAAAAGAAGAAACTGATTGATTTTGATTTAAATGCCGCACAGATCTGCTTCTACTACGTGGTAAACTGTTGAGAAATGAAACATTATCAATAAATACTGCAGATAAATACCAAACTTTTTCACCCCCATCCTCATCAATTCTCTGTTTTAAACCATACGTATAGGTTCCGCCATCAATAGTTTTAACATTTGCACCAGAAAAGCTTCTCAGGGTAAAATGTGCGCCACCACTTTGATCAAAAATTAAATCAAGTTCTGTTGAAGAAGGATCAACAATTTCAATACCGGAATCTAAAATACTTATTGTATGAAAACCACTCCCATTCTCAATAAAGAGGTAATCACCTTTTTCTTCTGCAAGGCTGACATTAAAGTTAAAATGTAGACTCCCTGCTAGATTATCAATGTAAAGCTGAGAGTAATATAAATCATCTTCAAAAGAGGTAAAAATGACTTTTCCTACACCGCTTAACTGCTGAATGCGTGTACTTTTGTCGTCAAACCCACGAGCAACGGAGTATAATTGAGCGTCTTCTCCGTTTAATTCAATGTTTTCTACTATAGTTTGTTGACCATCGTCTCCAGCATCAAGATAGAGCCCACCAAAATCCTGAACTTTTATTTCTCCTCCTAATATTGCACCAAGAGAAATCCATGAATTAGCATTACCTTCAATCGTTAGATTCTTTACAATTCCACCTGCATAGACTTCTTGAACACCACCAGTGCGTAAAATGACTGTATTTGCTTCACCTCCTGCTAAAACACGCTGCACACCCTCTGAAAAGATTTCAGCATTTACAGCTAAACCGCCGGCTTTTTCCGCAAAATTATCATCATTAGGAAACCACTTAGCAAGAGTTTGTATTCCTCCACTCATCACTTTTGTTCTGACAACCATTCCATCATCGTATACATTCTGCTGTCCCAGTGTGTCACCTTGACCATAAATTGTCGTATCATAAGCACTGCTCCCCACAATTCCACCGTCCACATACCCATCTCCAAAAACAAGCTGCTCCCCACCATAAATTTCAGCTCTCAATGCGGTTCCTCCTCCCTCCACTTTTTGTTTTCCACCCTCGTAAATAATCGTAGATTCTGAGATCCCCTGTTCCCCTACAATCTCAGTACCACCATTTTCAATGGTTGTATTTTTACTGAAACCACCAGCTTCAACATAAAGTCTTCCTGATCCCTGAATTGTATTATTAATAGACTTCTTAAGAACACCTTGCTCTCCATCATCAGAGACATAAACTACGTTATCATCACCGAGCAAAGAGCTTTGTAGAATTCCTCCTCCTTCCCCAATGCTGTAATGAATTACATCAGAGATACTAAAATCTTTTGACGATGTCATATTTTCTTCTTTTTCAGGAAGCTTATCTATAGGCGACTCCACATGAGGTGAAGGAATTACAGGAGCAGAAGTTATTTGTGATGTAGCCAAAGACCAAGTCTTTCCCCCATTATCATCTTTTGTCTTTAAGCCATACATGTAGGCTCCACCATCAATCGTACTCGTCTCTTCACCAGAAAAATCTGTCAGAGTAAAATGCGCATTTCCGCTTTGAACATGAATTAAATCAAGCTCCAAAATTAAGTTCTGATTTTGTAGAAGAGAATTGGTCATTTCAACACCAGAATCGATAACGCTGATGGTGTGATGACCTGCTCCTTGTTTTATCAGAAGATAATCACCGCGCTGTTCTGCAAAATTAGTATGCAACCTAAAATGTAAACTCCCTGAAAGATCATTGATCTCAAGTTTGGAGTAATGTGGATTAAACACGGTAGAAGTAAAAATAACGCTTCCATTCCCACTCAGATTCTCAATCAAAGAACTTTCACCATCTATATTAGAGGCAATCGCGTACAATTTTGTATCTCTGCCATTTAAGACAATTTTTTCTACTTCAGTACGAGACTGCTCTGCACCAGCATAAAGATAAATCCGTCCAGAATCATGAATCATAGTGCTTCCTTCTAATGTTGCACCATGATGTAACCACGATTGTGCTTGATCTCTAATTATTAAATCCTTTACATAGCCTCCTAAATCTATTGCTTGGAAAGCATTCCCTTGTAAAAGAACGCCAATCGCGATTCCCCCCGCTAAAATGTGTTGCTCTCCACCAGAAAAGACCTTCGTATCAAATGCAAAACTGCTATAATCGTTTAGATCCTCTTCTACATAAAGATTTTGTATCCCTCCTTCCATGATCTTTGTGT
Organism: Bartonella sp. TT119HLJHH; assembly: GCF_042193385.1. NCBI lineage: Bacteria > Pseudomonadati > Pseudomonadota > Alphaproteobacteria > Hyphomicrobiales > Bartonellaceae > Bartonella > Bartonella sp. TT119HLJHH. The sequence goes on from NZ_JBHILS010000002.1 coordinate 67,001, forward strand.
TAAAAACCTCTCCATCATCGTACACATTCTGGTATCCTAGCACTCCATTCTCACCAGAAACGATAGTGTCATAAGCGCTGCTTCTTACCATCTCACCTTTGATATCAGACTTTCCTGAAACAAACTGCTCACCACCGTAAATTTTAGCCCCTTCAGCTTTTCCCCCCTCTTTAACCTTTTGTTGCCCACCTTTATGAACAATAGTATCCTGTGAAAGACCCTGTGTTTTAATAAGCTCAGAGCCACCTCTTTGAATTGTCGTATACAAGCTAAAACCACCGCTATAAACGGAAAGCTTTCCACCATCTTTAACTGTATTACTAATTGAAGTTTCTCCATTGCTATCAACTTCCTTGCTACTCGTGTCAAAGCTAGGATCTGCAATAGAAACAGTTGTTCCTTGATCAATTGTGAGTTCTGTAAGTAAATCACTTGATGAACCAGTATATGGTTTCAATACACTATCAAAAACTTGAGAAGTTGTCTCATCAATGGTGTGGTTTGCATCTAAGTACCAAATTTTACCAGTACCCTTATTGTTTCTATGTTTCAAACTGTACCGATAGGTTCCGGCATCAATAGCTCTGATTTTTTCACCAAAAGTGCTTGTTAGAGTAAAATGAGCGTTTCCACTATGATCAGAAATTAATTTAAGCTTTTTGTAAGAAGAATTTGTAATTTCACGCCCAGAATCAGCCACACTTATTGTGTGAGAACCAGAGCCCCTTTTTTTAATCACAAGATAATCACTAAGATGCTTGGCAAAGTTGACATTAAAATCAAAATGTAAAGAACCTGAAAGATCATCTATATTAAGTTGAGAATAATGCTTATCAGCCCCAGAAGATGTAAAAATAACTCTACCACTTCCCGTTAAATTCTGGACATTAACCTGAGATTTTTTACCATTATCTTCAACAGCAATAATGTATAGTTTGGTATCTTCTCCATTTAAATTAAGATTTTCTACTTCCGTAACAGCTTCACCATTTCCAGCATAGAGATAGAGGTTGCCAAAATCATTAACATTTGTATCCTTATCTAATATTGCACCAGCAAAAACCCATGACCTTGCTTGATGATTAATTGTTAGATTATCCGCATATCCAGAATCATATATATTCTGAATAGCTCTATCGTATAAAGTAACTTCGCTCGCATTACCTCCTGCAAAGATATTCTGCGCACCATTTTTAAAAAGTTCTGTACTAAGTGCAAAAGCTCCTTCATTTATTGTAAAATCTTCATCTTCTGTATCGGCTGTATCAGCATCTTCTGAGAAGCCGTTATGAAAATTCTCTTTACCATCAAGATTCTGGACACCGCCTCTCATAATCTTTGTGTCAACAGCCATCCCCCCACTATAGACACTTTGTAGTCCTAGCATTCCATTTTCAGCATAAATTTCGGTGTTATAAGCACTACTTGCCTTATCTTTACGCAACAAACCAGATCCAAGACTTCCCTTACCAAAAATAATCTGCTCGCCACCATAAATTTTAGCACCTTCTGCATTTGCACCACTCTCAACAATTTGTTTCCCCCCTTTTTTAACAGTAGCATATTCTGAAATGCTCAAGTTTTGGACAAACTCAATCCCACCATGCTCAATTGTCGTATCCCTGCTAACACTTGCTGCATCAATGTAAAGTTTTCCACCCTCCTGAACCGTATTATTGATAGAATATCCAGCGTCTTCATAATTAAAGCTATTTACTTTTTTACCAGAGCCCTCAGAATCACGGTCAGTAATATAAACGGCAATATCATCATAAATTATTGAATTTGTGAGTACTTCAAAGAATAGGTTTTCTAATCTCTTCCTTTCCTCTTCTGAAGGATTACTTCCTTCTGCTCTCTGTTTATTCTCTATCCTTTTTGATCCCCCCTTTTTTTCTTTTAATCCTCTCACTTCCAATAACAACTTTCTTGTCTCTTCTAGATGTTCACTGATACTTACTGGTGTTAATAACTTTTCTCTTGGTGTAGCTACTTCATCTGCACTCGCAATCTTAACAAAAAAACCACTGGTCATTAATGCATAAAAACTTAATTTCATTTTGCGGTGCATTATTCACACTCCATAATTTCAAATTTAAATTCCCCCCATTTAGAAAAAAAGTGCATAGACCAAAACAACACAACGTAATTGCTCAACCTCATGTCTTTTAAGATAGCAAATCATTCGATGGATTAAGCTCTGATAGACGAAATATACACCTTGTGTTTTAAAATGTATGCACAACTAAAAGATTTAATTTTCTTTAGATACGCTTTAAAAGTGTTATAATTACATGCATGAAAAATTTTTTAATATTTTGAAACACTAAACACTGATCTACGAATAAGATTGATCCCTTAATAGATAAAAATGGCATTAAACTTTAAAGGAAACAGCAATGTGAATGAGAGCTGCGTTTATAGCCACCTATTGCCATCTTCTACAGCATTTAAAGCAGCGTCTTTATTTTATTCATTTTGGATAATATATAGAACACTTATTCATACTCATCAGTCCATAATCATTGTTCTAATATATAACGAAGTGTCATAATATTGACTCGACACTGATTTGAAATTTCTATAGTTATAGTCAGTTAACTCGTTATTTGATTTGTCATATACTGAAAGGGACATTCTATTCATGTCTATAAACTCAGAAATGAAAGCTACAAGCAACAGAAACTCCCCTCGTCGAATTTTATTTGCAAGCCTTATTGGACCAACAATTGAATTCTTCGATTTCTATGTCTTTGGCACTGCCGCAGCTCTTATATTTCCTCATGTGTTTTTTCCAACACAAAATGATCAGACTGCCATTTTACAATCTTTCCTAATATTTGGAGCAGCCTTTTTTGCCCGCCCTTTTGGATCAGTTGTTTTTGGACATTTTGGGGATAAAATTGGAAGAAAAGCAACACTTATTGCTTCTCTTCTCACAATGGGTCTTTCAACAGTCATTATTGGTTTTCTTCCTACTTATGAAATAGCAGGGTGGTTTGCCCCTTTCCTCTTAACCTTGTGCCGTATTGGACAGGGAATGGGATTAGGAGGAGAATGGGGAGGCGCTGTTTTGCTCGCAACAGAAAATGCCCCTCCAGAAAAGCGCGGCTGGTATGCGATGTTCCCCCAATTAGGCGTTTCAATAGGTTTGTTTTTATCTATTGCTGTTTATTTAGCTCTGTTGCATTTCCTTGATCGTGCGGAACTTTTAGCTTGGGGATGGCGTATTCCTTTTATTGCTTCAGTTGTTTTTATGATTATAGGGTTATGGGTCCGTCTTTCAATTAATGAAACTGTTCAATTCAAAAAAACTCTTGAAAGTAAAGAACATGTCAAAGTTCCTATCATAGATGTCTTTTTAAAATGTCCACGAATCCTATTTCTTGGAATATTCTCTGGTATGGCAACTTTTGTTTTGTTTTACTTGGTTACTACATATTTGTTAAGCTATTCAACAAACCATCTGCAATTGCCATTTCATCAAGCTCTTCAAATCGAAATTGTCGGTGCTATTTTTTGTGGGATTTTTACTGTCATCACTGGAAAACTCGCTGACCGTATTAGACGTAGAACTTTGATGATTTGGATTACGATCATCACCGGTATTTATTCTTTCGCAATTCCTTATTTCTTAAATTCTGGAGTTATAGGAGTTCTTGCAATGTCTGTCATCGGTTTGTCTCTCATGGGAATGATATACAGTCCTCTTGGTGCTGTTTTGGCTTCACCATACCCAACAGCAATTCGATATACCGGTTCTTCTATCACTTTCAATTTATCTGCTATCATAGGAGCTTCTCTCGCGCCTTATATTGCAGAATATCTGGTGCAACATTTCGATACATCTTATATCGGTTATTATTTGCTTCTTGCTTCTTTTATTTCACTGATTTGCTTCGTCGGATTTACAGATGATGAAATATCCAACTAAAATATAATAACGAAGAATAAAATAAGGACTGGCGGCAAGAATGCTGCCAGTTTTGTTTTTAAAGATAGGGGTTGAGGTATTTTCCACCACAATATTCCCGCAAACAATGCACTCAAAAAGAAAAATAAAAAATCTGCAATATTACTGATATAAGCAACAGCAAACATTTTTGATAAGATATGCGTTGTCCCCAACCACGAAACGCAAAAGAAGGCCAACATCACAGCCCATAAAACAAGCAAAATTCGATCAATAATCATCATCATGGCGTTTCATTTTTTTAATTATAGTCCATATCTTTAGCATGCCTAAAAGAAAAATCACAATAAAAACCCAACGCCCTCCCCCTGATCCTTCCGCAATAAAAAGTGCTGGATTTACTATTCCCACCAATCCTATAAAAATCAGAATAACAGATACGAGACGCATTAAACCTGTTTTTCCCAGCGACGATCTTCAGTCTGTTGCCAATACGTTAAATTATGATTTTCCATTTTATATTTCTTCCACTGTGCACGAACGAGATTCAACTGCTCTTCACTTCTACCATCAAATATCACGACAAGCCGTTGATAAGCATCAATGTCCGAACAAACAGCTCCCTCTATGAGAAAACGAATCTTTGAATTATTTGGATTTTCTTGTCCTGTCGTAAGAAATACAGGCTGAAAGTTTGAATATTGATCACACTCAGTTCCATGTCCAATAAATGATTCATCAGCATAAACCCATAAATGTATATCTATAGAATCGCGTTGCTCTTTACTCACACATTGTATTGTTACTTTACCAAAATGAGCCACTGCACGCTCCACAAGCGTCGGCAAAATATCTTTCAGCGTTGACTGCGTCAAATGATAGAATAAAATATCCAACCTCTTAAGCCCTCATCACTTTTTATAAAAAAGCTAACATCTTTTTTTAAAAACCTTCTATATCCCTAATACAAAGGAAACGGTTCAAGATATAAATCTCTTTTGGTTAAGCTGCATTCTTTTTTCGCACATGTCTTTAAAAGACAAAAATTTTTATTTTCAACGTTAATAAAAAAGTTTTTTAAGTTATTTTCTAAATTCTTCTAGATTCTTTGTAGACTATAGTTGAAAATAAAATATAATGTACGGAAAATTTAAAGAGGACCTCATAGAAAATTTTATATTATTTATTTGGTAAAAATATCCAATTCATGAAAGGATATTTTTTCGAACTTTATTACATTTTAACCGAAAGCAGTAAATATTTGCTATCGAATTAAAGACTGAGGATTTTTCCCAATTTATGCGTATTATTGAGTTCTACATCCTGAAACGTGTCCTTGTTTTGTTTAGTTCTGTCATGATTGCAGCAGTGGGCGTTAGTTGGACTATACAAATTCTTGCACGGATAAACTTTCTCACAACAAGTAAACAAACACTCCTCACAGTCTTACAATTTTCACTCTCATTGGTCCCTTCTGTTATTTTTCTTGTCATTCCATTTGCATTAGTGATCGCAGTTACAACTATCCTCTCAGCAATGCATCAAGACTCAGAACTTGCTGTCATCAATGCCTCTGGTTTTCCTAAAAGTACTGTTTGGAAACCTATCCTTCTTCTTGCTATTGTTGCATCCTGTATCTCCTTTTCTATAGCTAATTTTGTTGTTCCTCAAGCGCGTCTTCATATGCGACAAATGCTAGCAAGTGCTCATTTTGATCTTATTAATCTATTCATTAGTGAAGGGAGCTTTCAAAAACTTGCCAATAACCTTTACATAGAAATTGGAGAACGAAATCCAAATGGAACACTTGAACGCCTTTTCATTGCCGACCAACGTGATCCTACGACTGATCTTTTTTATTATGCAACAGACGCATCCATTGTGAGCAATAAAAATGGCAGTTTTCTGGTTCTCAATAACGGTGAAATAGAAAGAGTTAACCATCAAAATAACAGCGTTTCAATCGTTCAATTTAGCTCATACACCTTTAGCCTAGGGGAGTTTATCCCCAGTGATAAAACACCTACTCTTTATCCAAAAGATCGGTCTCTTTCTTATTTACAAAACCCTGATCCACAAGATCCCTACTATCAACGAAAACCACTCCAATATAAAGCTGAATTTCACCGCAGATTAACACAATGGCTCTACCCTATTGTTTTTTCACTTATTGCATTAGCAGCGGCAGGGGATGTACGCTCCCATCGACAAGCTCGTCATTCCGCAAATGTCTCGGCAATTGCCCTTTCTTTTCTAGTGTATTGGATAGGATATTTTTTCGCAGAAAAAGCAAAAAGCGATCTTGCATACGTTCCTCTCCTTTATATTATACCCATAGGAACAAGTGCATTTGTCTTTTTTATGCTTTTAACGAATCATAAAATTGGGCTTCCCACAAAAGTTAATGAGATACTTCAAATCGCTTTTCAAAAAATAATAAACAAATTTGAACATCGAAAATCTCAAGATTCCTCGGATAAAATATCATGATTGGGTGGACACTTGGACGATATTTTTTTACACGTTATCTTAAAATAACTTGTTATTTCTGGGGAAGCATTTTTATTCTTGCTCTTTTAATCGATTTCACAGAGAATTCCGGTAGGCTATCTTCCCTTCCGCATTATACAGCAAAAGATGCATTTTTCCTCTCTGTTTTACGCATCCCTTTTATCATGCAACAACTTATCCCTTTCATTGCACTCTTTTCTGCAATGGCTACACTTATCTCGCTCAACAAAAAACTTGAACTTGTGGTGACGCGTTCAATCGGTGTTTCTGCATGGCAATTTCTTATGCCAGCTTGTTTTGGAGCTTTTCTTTTGGGATTATTTTCAATTCTTCTCATTAATCCACTTGCTGCATGGGGATTTTCTCAAGCAGAAAAAAAGATGACTGAATGGCGCAATCACAATGTACTAACACCTCTTCACAATACAAGTATCCACTGGTTAACACAACGTACAAATTTAGGCAGAACAACCATTGGTGCCAAATCTATCACCGATCAAGGACTTTCTCTTCTCGATGCAACCTTTGTACAATACAATGACAATGCAACCGTCAAAAATTGGATTAACGCCCCAAAAGCAACCTTGACTAATGGATTTTGGCTATTAACAAATGGAACAATCTATAAAATAGGGCATCCTCCTGAAAAATTTACCGTGTTGCAAATAAAAACCAATCTAAAACCTGAATTTTTAACGGAACGTTTAGTGAATCCCGCAACTATTCCATTTTACCAATTGCCAAAAAAAATTATGATTGCACGTTCATTTGGCTATTCTGCTCATAATTTTGATATGTATTTCCAATCTTTGATTGCATTACCGGCATTGCTTGTGGCAATGACCCTCATTGCAGCAACTGTATCTTTAAATTTTACACGTTTTGGGCAATCTAGAATGTTGATTCTTGGTGGCGTAATAGCTGGGTTTATGCTTTATGTTATTTCCGTACTTGTTCAAGCTTTTGGTAATGCTGGATATATTCCACCAATTATTGCAGCTTGGACACCCGTTGTTATTGCGTTATTCTTAGGAATCTCTTTTTTACTTCATAAAGAGGATGGCTAAGTGAAAGCATTAACACTTAAAAAAACTATTTTAACAAAATTAAGTGCTCTCGCTTTTAAAAGTGTTATGGGGGTTATGTTAGGAGGTGCTTTGTCTTATTGTGCGCACGCTCAAAGCCTTCTATCTCCTTCTCAAAGTCGCATTCAAAATCCGGAACCTCCTCTTTTGCTCTCTGCGGATGAACTCATCTACAATCGTGATGAAAACACTGTTTCTGCACACGGTAATGTTCAAATCGAATATGATGGCAATAAAGTTGTCGCTCAAAAAATTATTTACAATCAAAAAACAGGACGGCTTATAGCACAAGGGAACGTTGAAATTACTCAAAAGGATGGTAATAAAATTTATTCCAACCAAATTGATATGACCAAAGATCTTGGCGAGGGTTTTGTAAACGCCTTACGTATTGATACAGCCAACAATGTTCACTTTTCAGCCCAAAATGCTACACGCAAACACAACCACATAACAGTCTTTGAAAATGCAACCTATACAGCCTGTGAACCTTGCTCTTATAAACCAGATCGAGACGTCCTATGGAAAATTAAAGCAAGAAAGATCATATGGAATAATAGCATCAAAAAAATTCGGTTTGAAAATAGCAGTTTTGAAGTTTTTGGTGTACCGATTATAAAATTTCCAAATTTTGAGATCTATGATCCAACTGTCAAGCGTGCTAGCGGTCTGCTTACTCCTCATTTTTTTTATACTGATTATCTCGGTATGGGGATAAAGAATTCTTATTTCTGGAATCTCGCCCCCCATTATGATTTTACCCTTTCTTCCACCATTTATACCCAACAAGGGCTTTTAACCGAAGGGGAATGGCGTCAGCGTTTAAAAACAGGACGTTATAACATTCGCTTTGCTCATATATATCAAATGAAACCGCATAGATTTGATAATGATACGATTGATGCCCAACATAAAAACCGCTATATGCTGGCAACAAAGGGGGATTTTCGTATTAATTCACACTGGACTTATGGATGGGATATTCTTGCACAATCAGATCGGCATTTTAGTCGTGCCTATAAAATTGAAAACTATAACAATCCTACACAACTTTCTCAGGTCTATCTGAATGGTCTTGCAGGAAAAAATTATTTTGATATGCGTTTTTATCATTTTAAAGTTCAAGATTCAATATTGAATGATCCTCATTATGAACGTCACTCTCGGCAAGCGTGGGTCTTACCACACATCGATTATTTTTTCACACCAGATGAACCCATTTATAATGGAGAGCTCACCTTCCATAGTAATATGCAATCAGTTTATCGTCGCCATGCTGACTTCAGTTCACCCGACCAGAACGGAAACCCTCTCAACATAGTAAGACTTTCTGGTATGGCTGGAAATAGTTTGCGTTTAACAAACGAGCTTCAGTGGAAAAAGCGCTTCAACACGCACAACGGACTCATCTTAACCCCTCTTCTCTCTCTACGAGCTGATATCATTACAACTAATGCAAGCGAAAATCACACAGATTCTATAGAAAACAATGTGTTATCAGAAGTTCGTGGTTCAGCAATTCGTGGCATGGCAACAGCAGGGCTGGAACTACGCTATCCCTTTCTCATTACAGCTGATCATTCTACACATATCATAGAACCAACCGCACAAATTTTCATACGCAATAATGAACAATATATCGGACAAATTCCTAATGAAGATGCTCAAAGCTTTGTATTTGATGCAACCACTCTCTTTCAACGGGATAAATTTTCTGGTTATGATCGTGTAGAAGGCGGCACAAGAGCCAATATAGGTTTAAGATATTCTGGAAGCTTTAATGACAATTGGTCTCTTTATGGTCTCATTGGACAATCCTTTCATCTGGCAGGAAAAAATTCTTTTGCAGAAAAAGACTTTGTTAATGTAGGTATCCATTCTGGCTTAGAGGAAAAACGTTCAGACTATGTTGCACTGTTTGGTGCAACCCATAAAAGTGGTTTTTCCTTAGAAACGCGTGGACGCTTTGACAAAAAAACAGGAAAAATCCGCCGTAGTGAAATCGAAGCATCACAAAAATGGCAAAATTTTTGGGCGGCTCTACAATATGCCTATATCGCAAAGCAACCAGATTATGAATATTCTCAAGAGCGCCAAGAAATTTCTTTTCAAACAGGACTTAAATTAGCAGATTATTGGTCTATTAATAGCAACGCCGGTTATGATTTAGTATCTGGTACATTTATAAAGCGAGGAATTAGCTTGAATTATACAGATGAATGTTTCGGGCTAACATTCGGTTATCAACAGGTAACGAATCCAGGTAGGAAAGCACCCTTGCAAAACTTTAATTTTTCTCTTTCATTGCGTACAATTGCAGATATAGGAAAAAAGATAGATTAATTTATAAAGGGAATGTATCAGTCATTTAACTTATCATTGTTTTTATGAAAGAAAGCGTGTATTTTAAGTTGTTGATGAGAATTAATAAACAATGCGAAAGCCTATTTACATGAATAAATTAAAAAAGCGTTTTCTTGCTTTATTTTATATTGCGTCTTTGAGCGTAAGCAGCCTGCTCATAAATGGATTTTTGATTCCGGCAGTCTTTGCGCAGACTTCTATTGTTGTTACAGTTAATGGAAACCCCATCACAAATTATGATATACAAAGACGCCTTGCTTTTCTCAGGCTACAACAAAAGCAAGGCAATTTGGTGGCACAGGCTAAAAAAGAGCTGATTGACGAAAAGCTAAAAAATATTGAAATAAAACGTCTTAATATTGAAGTAAGCAATGATGAAGTTGATAGAGCTTTTGAGAATTTTGCGACACAAAATAATATGACGATTGATCAGCTCAACCAGATTCTGATCCAAACTGAGATCACTGTGCAACACTTCAAAGATTACATCCGTGGACAAATAGGATGGGGGCGTCTTGTTAGCGCACGCTATCAAGCTGAAACAGGTATGATTAGCGAACAAGAAGCTGTACGCAGAATATTAAAAAATGGTGGTGTCAAACCTTCAACAAACGAATATACATTACAGCGAATTGTTTTTGTCATTCCTGCACATCGTCGTTCAGAGATCTTCGAAAAACGTCAAAGAGAAGCAAGTAATTTTCGCGCACATTTCCGTGGATGTGCCAATGCTCACAATCAAGCAAGAGGTATTTTAGACGTTACTATCCGCCACTTAGGAAAGTTTCTGGAGCCACAACTTCCTAATGCATGGGAACAAGCTATTCTTGAAACGCCTGCTGGAAAAATGACAAAATTACAAGAAACATCTGATGGAATCGAAGCAATTGCTGTCTGCAAAATAAAAAGAGTTTCTGATGATTATGTCGCTCGACTGATATTTTCTCTTCAAGATAGTAAAAAAAGAAGCCCGCAAAAACTTGAAGAATTAAGCGACAAATATTTAGGAGAACTGCGGCGAGGGGCACGCATTCAAAATTCATAATGGCTGCTCTTATTGTTAGCGGTGGTGATCCTGCCGGAATTGGTCCTGAAATAGTACTAAAAACGTGGAATTTGCGTGTTACGCGCCAAATTCCACCTTTTGTACTTCTTGCTGATCCAGATGTTATTCGTTCGCGCGCTCGTTTTTTACAGATTGATGTTGAGGTGCAATCTGTTTTAATCAATAATCCTGCAAAAAATTTTCAAAATGCTCTTCCTATCATCCCGTTAAAAAACAAACAAAGTGATAAATTAGGTATACCTTCATCGAATAATGCTGCTGGAATTATTGAAGCAATTAAACGCTGTGTTCAATTGATTCAAAGGGGCCATGCATGTGCACTTATCACTTGTCCTATTGCAAAAAAGAATCTTTATGATGCCGGTTTTCAATTTCCAGGTCATACAGAATTTTTAGCCGATTTAGCCCATAAAGCTTTTCATAAATGTTATCATCCCGTTATGATGTTAGCAGGACCCCGATTAAAAACAGTACCAATAACTGTTCATATTCCATTTAAAAATGTTCCTTCGCAGCTTACCCGTGATTTAATTATTCAAACGGTACTTATTACTGAATGTGACTTAAAAACACGTTTTAAAATAACGTCACCCCGACTAGCTGTTGCTGGTCTTAATCCTCATGCTGGAGAAGGAGGTGCAATGGGAAAAGAAGATATTGAAGTTATCACTCCTGCTATTGAATATCTTAAAAAGAAAGGACTCAATATTACAGGCCCGCTGCCTGCCGACACAATGTTCCATGAATGCGCAAGAAAGGCATATGACGCTGCCATTTGTATGTATCATGATCAAGCCCTTATCCCTGTTAAGACATTAGACTTTGATAGCACTGTTAATGTCACATTAGGTCTACCTTTTATTCGCACATCTCCAGATCACGGAACTGCTTTTGACATTGCTGATAAAGGGATAGCCTCTCCTGAAAGCTTTATTGCTGCTCTTAAACTTGCAAATCAACTTGCAAAAAATAGTTTAAACCCATGCCAATAGATAATCTCCCCCCTCTGCGTGAGGTCATTGATATATATGGATTACAAGCGCATAAATCCTTGGGGCAGAATTTTCTTTTTGATCTTAATTTAACATCTAAAATTGCTCATCAAGCAGGCAATATAGAAGGAAAACCTGTTCTTGAAATTGGTCCTGGTCCTGGAGGTCTCACACGTGCCTTGCTAGCAAAGGGTGCCATTGTAACAGCAATAGAACGCGATGAGCGCTGCATACCGGCTCTTTTAGAAATAGAAAAACATTATCCTCAAAAATTAAAAATTATTTGTAATGATGCACTGAAGCAAGACTTCTCAAAACTCTTTGAAACAAGCCCAGAAAAGCCTCGCATTATTGCAAATCTTCCTTATAATATTGGGACACAACTCTTACTAAATTGGCTTTTGACTGAACCATGGCCTCCTTTTTATGAATCAATGACATTGATGTTTCAACGTGAAGTTGCCAAACGGATTACAGCTAAACCTCAATCTGCTCACTATGGACGTCTTAGTGTCTTAACTGGCTGGCGTACCGCTGCTAAAATTGCTTTTGATGTGCCCCCTCAAGCCTTCATACCAATACCTAAAGTAACGTCTTCCGTTGTTCATATTATTCCGCGAACACAACCTCTTTCCTGCTCTGCACAAAAACTAAGTCTCGTCACAAAAACCGCCTTTGGGCAAAGACGAAAAATGCTTCGTCAAAATCTCAAAACACTTGGAGGTGAAGTGCTGTTAGAAAAAGCTGGAATTGATGGAACGCGCCGTGCTGAAACACTCTCGGTTTCCGAATTTGTAACTTTAGCGCATCTAGTGCTCTAAAAAATGCATTTTTTGTTATGCAACCTTTTTTAATCAAAACATGTATTGATTTTTTCAGCAATAAGCCCATCAACAAAAGAGCTAAGATAAGAACAGCGCTCGCGTTTTGCGGTTTCAGCTAAATAAATTGATTTAATAAAAGATAAAGACTGATCTAAATCTTCGTTAATCACAACATAATCATAAGAACGCCAATGCTTTAACTCCGTTCGTGCATTTTCCAATCGTAAATTGATGATATCTTGACTATCTTCTGCTCGACGATGTAAACGCGAAATAAGCTCTTTCATTGATGGTGGAAGGATAAACACAGATACAGTGTCTCCTAGCATCTTTTTTTGCAACTGCTCGGTACCTTGATAATCGATATCAAATAGCATATCACGGCCGGTATTCAATGCCTTTTCAACAGTTTCACGTAAAGTGCCATAATAATTCCCGTGAACTTCTGCCCATTCAATAAATTCATCTCTATCACGCTTATATTCAAACTCTTCCTTTGAAATAAAGTGATAATGCAGCCCATCTACTTCACTAGGACGCCTTTTCCTTGTGGTCATACTTACAGAAAGCTCTAATTGTCCATCTTTTAGAAGTAATCGAGAAATTGTTGATTTACCAGCACCTGAAGGTGAAGAGAGAATAAATAAAAAACCGCGGCGTTGATTTATTTTTATAGCACTCAATTTACTTTCAAAGACTGTCATTACATCACTCTACTTTATTCATAAATGTTTCTTCAAAATTTGAATTATACATTATCTCAACCTCTCCCCTAATCAATGTGTTTTCTTAGCAATTCTCAATGTTATTCTGCTCCTTTTTGAGATAAGGTATTAGAAGTATATTCACTTCTTTCTTAAATATTTTTATCCATACGCTAATCCCACTTGTGACAGACAAGAAAATGATTTTTTATCATTCTCATAAAAAGTTTAAATAGAAAAATTTTACTATATTTTGGATTCTCATTTACAATGGAAAAGATGCATTATCATTATAAATTCAATGTCTTGCCTTTAATTCTCGCCACTTGCGAACATTCATATTATGTTCTTCTAAAGTTCGAGAAAAAACATGTCCTCCTGAACCATCAGCAACAAAATAAAGTGCATCACTGCTTGGTGGATGTGCCACCGCTTTCAAAGAATCTCGCCCTGGATTTGCGATAGCCGTTGGGGGCAAACCATTAATTTTATAAGTATTATAGGGTGTTTCCTTCTCAAGATCTGAACGATAAATTGCACGACCGGATGGTTTTCCTTTTCCTCCGAAGAGACCATAAATTACTGTTGGATCCGATTGAAGACGCATATGCTTTGTAAGGCGGTTATAAAATACCGCAGCAACCATTGGTCTTTCTGCTGCAATTCCCGTTTCTTTCTCAACAATTGAGGCTAATATAACAAATTCATCAATTGATTTAATAGGTAAATTGGGTGAACGCGTAGCCCATATAGCATGAATTAATTTTGTCTGTCCTTCACGCAATCTGTTTACAATCTCTTTACGCGTTGTCCCCCGAATAAAACGAACAGTATCCGTCATTAAACAGCCTTCTGGAGGCAAAATTTTTGGAAGGTCTCCAATCAAAATTTCATTCGCAGCTAATCGATCGAAAACTTGCTGAACCGTTAAACCTTCAGGTACTGTAAATGTATACTCTATAGATTTTCCTTTCACAAGAATATCCATAATATCCTGCATCGAAGCATGAGCTGGAATTAAATATTCACCAGCCTTCAGATGCGTTGTTTTTTGGTGATAACCAACCCCATAAACAAAAATATCTGATGATCGAATGAAACCACGTTTTTCTAGCAATGAAGCAATTTCACGAATTCCGGTACCAGGATGGATAAGAACAATTTGTTCTTCCTCAATCTTTCCCTTTTCTTCAAAAATACTTTTTCCAATATAAAGAGGAATACTTATGGCAAAAAGAATAATCACAATCAGCATAAGAAAAAAATGACCGAGAATGACCAACGGATTACGGACGATAGATGATTTCTTTCGTTTTTTATGTATTAACATGTCATAACTATCTGCTAAATGATTCGAAGAGGAATCACTTACGTCCTTTAATGGTTTTCCATTCTTCACATCGGACATAACCCCTCAATAGCGATTAAGGATAATATTATAATTTCTCATTCACCTTAATAATAAAGTAGAAAACTCAAAAGCAGAAATTAAATAAAAATACTTATTATCCTCTAAAACGTCGCATCACCAACGATGCATTTGTTCCACCAAACCCAAAAGAATTAGAAAGAATCGTATCAATCTTTCGTTCACGCGGTTTGTGTGGTACAAGATCGATTTTCGTTTCAATCGATGGATTGTCAAGATTAAGTGTCGCTGGGGCTATATTATCCCGTATAGCTAAAATAGAAAAAATAGCCTCAGCAGCACCGGCTGCCCCAAGTAAATGCCCAATAGATGATTTCGTTGATGACATAGAAACTTGTGGTGCATAACTCCCTAAAACACGCTCAACAGCTGCTAGCTCTATGGAATCAGCCATCGTAGATGTACCATGAGCATTAATATAATCAAGTTCACTCACATTCACTTGTGCACGCTTAAGAGCAGCTATCATACTACGCTGAGCCCCTTCACCACTTTCTGAAGGCGCTGTAATGTGGTAAGCATCACCAGATAAACCATAGCCAATAACCTCAGCATAAATACGCGCTCCTCGTTTTTTGGCATGTTCCAGCTCTTCTAAAACAACAACGGCCGCTCCTTCCCCCATCACAAAACCATCACGATCAGTATCATAAGGACGGGACGCCCGTTCAGGATCATCATTGCGACAAGTAGAAAGAGCTCTACAAGCTGCAAAACCTGCAAGAGATATCCGATTTATTGGAGATTCCGTCCCCCCTGCCACCATGACATCTGCATCACCAAACATAATCAAACGTGCCGCATCACCAATCGCATGCGCCCCTGTTGAACAAGCCGTTACAACAGAATGATTAGGCCCCCGTAAACCATATTGAATAGACACATAACCAGAAGCAAGATTAATCAAACGACCTGGAATAAAAAAAGGAGAAACACGACGTGGCCCCTTATCACGAAGCGTATAACCAGCTTCAACAATGCCCTCAACTCCCCCAATTCCCGAACCAATTAACACACCTGTACAAATCTGATCTTCATCACTCTTAGGAAACCATTCGGCATCTGCAAGCGCTTGGTTAGCAGCAGCCATTGCATAAACAATAAATGCATCAACTTTACGTTGCTCTTTAGGTTCCATATACAAATCAGCATTATAAGTCCCCTCTGTTCCATCCCCTAAGGGGATACGCGCAGCAATCTGGCATGGCAAATCTGACACATCAAACTCTGTGATACGTCGGACACCACTTCTCCCTTCAAGAAGTCGTTTCCAACTATATTCAGTATTACCAGCTAATGGAGATACCAACCCTAAACCAGTAACAACAACACGTCTCATAACTTCTAACCTTGAACTAAACTTCACCTCTCAAAGCTCTTTTTTCAAAAGAGCTCCGAAGAATATAGGCAAAAGCAATTCATGCCTTTGCCCTTTAGTAATCACGCAGAAGCTTTATCAATGAACTTGACTGCATCGCCAACTGTGAAAATCGTTTCAGCAGCTTCATCTGGAATTTCTACCCCAAACTCTTCTTCAAAAGCCATAACGAGTTCAACCGTATCAAGGCTATCAGCCCCTAGATCATCGATAAAGCTTGCATTTTCTACAACTTTATCAGCATTAACCCCAAGATGTTCCACGATAATTTTCTTAACGCGCTCTACTGTATCACTCATGTTGAAATCCTCGAATTTATATTTTCCTATAATTTGGTTTACTATATCGGTTCATCTAATCAAGCAATAGATGCATTACTTTAAAAGATTTTAGTAATGATTTAAAACATCCTGTGGATATCCCCTACAAAGCGTATCAAAAAATGAACCAATCTGACATTCCGACATCAATTGATCAACGACCATGTTAAAGAAATAGATGCATCTATCCATTTCAATCGTTACTATCTAAAATAATACAACTCATAAATCAATGTGGAATAAAATAAATACTCATATCATTGCCATTCCACCATTGATATGGAGTGTTTGACCTGTCATATAGGCGGCTTCATCGCTTGCTAAATAAACAGCAGCAGCGGCTATTTCTTGCCCACTTCCCATACGCTTCATTGGAATCGCAGCCATAATGGCTTCTTTTTGCTTTTCATTAAGCTTGTCTGTCATTGCAGATTTAATAAATCCTGGAGCAATACAATTGACCGTGATATTTCGCGAAGCAATTTCTTGTGCCAATGCTTTAGAAAAACCTATCAATCCTGCTTTTGCAGCACAATAATTCGTTTGTCCAGGATTTCCCACAACACCAACAACAGATGTAATGTTAATAATCCTTCCATAACGGCGGCGCATCATAGAATGTATTAATTCACGCGTCAAAAGAGAAGCAGCTGTTAGGTTAACTTCTAAAACATCATCCCAATCTTTATCTTGCATACGCACAAAAAGACCATCCTTAGTGATTCCAGCATTGTTAACCAAAATATCGACGCCATCCATTTCTCTTTCTGAAACTTCAACCAATTGTCTAATCGATTGGCGTTCAGAAAGATTAGCGGGAAATACAAAAACATTCTGCCCTAATTCTGCTGCCACTTCTCTAAGCTTTTCTTCACGTGTTCCATGAAGTCCAACAATGGCTCCTTGTGCATGAAAGCAGCGTGCAATTGCCTCACCAATTCCTCCTGATGCCCCCGTTATAAGAGCTTTACGCCCTGTTAATTTAAACATTTTTAAACTCCTTATAGATTAAACGCCAAGCATACCTAGCGCTGATTCTATTTCATCAACTGTTCCAATAGTTATCCCTTTTATATCCTTGTTAATACGACGCGTTAAACCTGTTAATACTTTTCCAGAACCAACTTCAAAAAGCGTATCAACCCCATTAGCCCCGATCCATTCTATTGTTTCACGCCACCTCACCCTCCCCGTCACTTGTTGGACAAGAAGAGTAGCAATACGTTCTGGATCCTTTTCTGGTGTAACAGAAACATTGGCAATTAAAGGAACAATAGGTTCCATTTTATTAACAGTCAAAAGCGCTTTCTTCATGGCATCAGCAGCAGGCTGCATTAAAGACGAATGAAAAGGTGCAGAAACTGGAAGAAGAAGTGCACGTTTTGCACCTTTTGTTGATGCAATCTCTACCGCTGTCTCAACTGCTTTTGCTTTACCTGAAATAACAATTTGCCCACCACCATTATCATTAGCAATCTGACATAGTCCTTCTCCAGAAACAGTTTTGCAAATTTCTTCCACAATGTGCTCTTCTAAACCAATTAATGCAGCCATAGAACCTTCTCCAACCGCGACAGCAGCCTGCATAGCATTGCCACGAGTACGCAAAAGCCTTGCCGTATCTGTGAGAGTAAATGTATCAGCAGCACAAAGAGCCGAATATTCGCCTAAAGAATGACCAGCAACAAATCTTACCTTGTCTTCTATACGAAGCCCTAATTGTTTCATCACACGAATGACAGCCATAGATACAGCCATTAATGCCGGCTGTGCATTTGCTGTTAACGTTAAAACATCTGCTGGTCCTTCAAAAATAATCTTTGATAATTTCTCACCCAAAGCATCATCAACTTCCTCGAAAACCATCCGTGCGGCAATAAATTGCTCTGTAAGCGCCTTTCCCATACCAACAAGTTGACTCCCCTGCCCTGGAAAAATAAAAGCTGCACCCATTTATCAACTCCTAAAACTGTACAATTAAATTATTTTCTTTTGACCTTATTCATCCGCACAAATCAAGATAAAGCCCTTTATTTAAAACGAATACCACACTTAAAATTATATTTTAAAGGCGGAATTTGATATAAAAACTTAGGAAAATAAGGTGCTATAAACTGAATAACACCCAAACTTATGAGACTTCCTAAAATTGCCCCTGCTAAAATATCAAAGGGATAATGTACACCCACAAAGATGCGCGCCCAACAGATTAAGCATAAAAATACTACGGCAAATCTAAAAGCAACTTTGTATCGGTAAAAATAAAAATTAGCTGCATAAGATGCAATGGTCAAGGCATGATTACTAGGAAAAGAAGCTGTTGCACGATGTTGAATAAGCGGTGTCGTCAACCCTACCACAAATGGGCGAGGATGGAAATAAAAAAGAGAAATGAGATAACCTATGAAAAGAGATGCACAAATGCTCATGCAAATGCTTAGCACGACACATCGCTCCCTCTCCCCACCACAAAACCACAACGCACAAAGATGGAGAGGAATAATATAAATTAAAAACTTTGCACAAAAAATACTAAACAAAACTAAAATCGACCAAGATTGATGATTGCCGACAAACATTTCAAAGAGTGTAACATCAATCTGGTTTAAAAAGCCCATTTTTCTCTCCTTATTCTTATAGTGTACAGCACCATCTCTTTGTAGAAGAGAGAATATATTGAAAATATATCAAGATTTAATAAATCAATTTTTTTATGTACGTAAACTTGCTATTTTAAAAGATAACTTGTAGATATGAAGTGTTCGTTGCCGGCACTTTAGCCGGAGGTTGAACGGAGGGCTGTAAAATCAGTAGGAAATACAATGTTTCCGGCCTCCCGTGTCTCCGCTCTGAGATGTCTCGAATTGTAAACGCGTCCTTTCTTCTTTGGATTTCCAAAAAAGACAAGTCGCAGAGGCTTTGCGCTAAAACCGGTGAAATTTAATTGAAGAAAGGCAAAACAATGGCTCTTTATGAACATATGTTCCTTGCCCGACAAGACATCGCACCGCAGCAAGTTGATGAACTTTTGAGTCTCTACAAAGGTGTCATTGAAGCGCATGGTGGAAAAGTTGGGCGTATAGAAAATTGGGGACTTCGTCCTCTTGCTTACCGTATTCGTAAAAACCGTAAAGCTTATTATGTCTTGGTCAATATTGATGCACCAGCTTCAGCAATTGCTGAAGTGGAGCGTCAGATGCGCATCAATGAGGATATTTTGCGTTATATGACCATTCGCGTAGAAAAACACGAAAAAGAAAAATCTGCTATGCTCTCACACCTTGATCGCAATAGTCACATTGGACACGATGAAGAGCGTCCTCGTTTTCCACGTCGTCAACGTGAAAATGCTATAGAAGAGGTAGAATGATGACTGATACTAATCAAAACTCTGCACGTCGCCCCTTTCATCGTCGTCGTAAAACATGTCCTTTTTCAGGGACCAATGCTCCCAAAATTGATTATAAAGACATCAAGTTGTTACAACGTTATATTTCCGAACGTGGGAAAATTGTTCCTTCACGGATTACTGCTGTTAGTCAGAAAAAACAGCGTGAATTAGCTAATGCTATCAAACGTGCTCGCTTTTTAGGCTTACTGCCGTACGTTATAAAGTAAACAATCTAATACGCTCTAGCAACTGGAGAGTTTCTCCAGTTGCTTTTCTTATATGGTTTAAAAATAGCTTGTTGTATCCTATGTTAAGCTATTAAATATCAAAGTTGGGGTATTGACACGCCTCTAACTGCAGAAAGCAGGACAGCAATAAATGAAAAAAGATCGTACTTATGAGATATTAACTGGTATTTTGGCAGGATTATTTGCTGTTGTTATAGGAATGGCAATTATCAATGTTGCAAATATCGCGCCCTTTTTTTCTCTTCTTCTTGGCTGCTTTCTTTCATTGCCAATTTTTATTGTTGCGTTCGGTCAAGGAACATTAGCCAGTCTCATCGCCCTCATAAGTGCCACTGTTGTTCTTATCATAACCACTAATACCTATATTGCTCTTGGCTTTATGTTCTTTTTTTTCCTTCCTGCTGTCTATGCTTCTTGGCTTCTTGGGCTTGCACGACCAGCGCAAAAAGAAAACGAACTGATATGGTACCCATTATCATCGGTTATTTTTCATTTAACTAATTTTATCGCTCTTATAGCAACTTTCATTGGACTCTATGTTCAAACCCGTCCTTCCACACCCATCATTGCAAAAAAAATCAGCGAAAACATAGCACAAACTCTGCAACAATCACAGTCAATAAAAGAAGCCGATATACGCGCTTTTAGTGAGCTTTTAATGACGCATACAGCAACTTTCACTGCTATTTCTTTGACTATTTATAGTTTGGTTTTTCTCATTGGTAACCTTTACTTTTCCATGATAGCAGCACAACATATGAAATGGCTGAAAAGACCCCGTGATGATTGGAGCCAAACTCTCCGCCTTCCAATTTCTGGAATTATTATTTTTATTATTGTTTGCATAGCATCGATGGTTGAGCTGAGCGCTTCTCTTAACTTGAGTACCCGTGTCTTTAGTACTGCATACACTGTCATCATATTAATTAGTGGTCTAGCATATCTTCAC
The DNA here is from genome assembly GCF_042193385.1 of Bartonella sp. TT119HLJHH. Lineage (NCBI taxonomy): Bacteria > Pseudomonadati > Pseudomonadota > Alphaproteobacteria > Hyphomicrobiales > Bartonellaceae > Bartonella > Bartonella sp. TT119HLJHH. The sequence goes on from NZ_JBHILS010000002.1 coordinate 88,175, forward strand.
AATATTACAAAAGGGATAAACGGGCGGATTATTATACTTTCTCTTGTTTATATTGCTATTTTAACAATCGTTTTTACTCCACCTATTGTTTTTATGATGCTTTTGATGGGAATTTGGGCTGCTATTCAATATAACTTTCAATCACACAAAAAACTTCACTAAATTTATTTGTTCGAAAGGAAAAACTATGGATATTATTCTGCTTGAGCGCATTCCTCGTCTTGGTCAGATGGGTGATATTGTCTCAGTTAAAAATGGTTATGCACGTAATTTTCTCTTGCCTCAAGGTAAAGCTTTACGTGCAAATGAAGCTAATAAAAAACATTTTGAGATACAACGTGCTCAACTTGAAGCACGTAATCTTGAACGCAAAAGCGAAGCACAAAAAATTGCTGAAAAACTTGATGGTCAATCATTCATTGTTGTTCGTTCTGCTGGTGAAACGGGACAACTTTATGGTTCTGTGTCAACACGTGATATTGCTGAAATCATAACAGATGAAGGCTTTTCTATTGGGAGAAATCAAATCGAACTTAACCATCCAATAAAAATGATCGGTCTTCACACTATCACTCTTAGCTTACATCCAGAGGTTCAAATTTCTGTGATTATTAACGTTGCGCGTTCTAGCAGTGAAGCACAACGCCAAGCAGAAGGTGAAACTTTTACTTCCGCTAGAGAAATATATAATATTCAAGAAGAATTATTAGAAGAAAGTCAGGAAGAATTATTGGCAGAAGAAATTAATGACAACGATATAAACAGTTCTCATCAAGAAGCTTAATTGCTATTTTTCTTTCTGTTTTATATTTTTTATTCTATTTTAAATATTGCTCATAAAATACTCACACTTTAAAAGTGAGTATTTTATGGCTATCGTACATAAAAAACCTAATTTTTATGAAAGAATTAGAAATATATTATTTAAAGGCATTACATGCCGATAATGATAATATCACTAAGAAGAAATATCTTTTGTTTTCCAGCATATAAAGCAAAAATAATTTAAAGTTCTACCCTTAAGGTTAAGATTTGTATGAGCAATAAGTTGATTATATCCTCACATGATCTGAAATAATTCTACTTACACAGATATTGGAATTTTAAGGTTAAGTAACTTCAAAATACTTAAATTTAGAGTGTTAAAACCGCTACTTAAAGGATCATATATTATAAATTAAAACATAAGAAATAGATATCACTCATGCACTCATGATAAATGAGATACTCAAAGGGTGTTTTAAAAATTATATGATTTTAACTTAAAATGAAGATTTGTAGCTCTATTCTTTTTAATATACGGCTTTCAATTTATCGCCTAAAATAGCTAGACTTGAAATTTTAGTGGAAAAATATTATGGAAGAAACTAACATTGTTAATGTCAGCTCCTCAAAAAAAGAAGATTCTCCTTCTTTTCGGCAACTTCCGTATAATATTGAAGCTGAACAAGCATTGCTTGGTGCCATCTTTATCAATAATGATTCTCTTGATCGCGTTTCAGATTTTCTAAAACCAGAACATTTTTTTGAACCATTGCATCAAAAAATTTATCATGTTTTATCTCACCTCATTAAAACAGGAAAACGTGTAGATCCTGTTACAATCAAGCCCCATATCCAAATGGAAGAAAAAATTGGAGATATTACTGTATACCAATATGTTGTTCGCTTAGCCACAGAGGCAGTCACTATTATTAACGCTGAAGATTATGGACGCGTCATTTATGATCTTTTTATCCGCAGGTCTTTGATTAACCTTGGGACTCAAGTTGTCAATACAGCCTTTGATGCTCCTGTAGAGCTTACGCCTGCCCAACAAATTGAAACTGTTGAAAATCAGTTATTTGAGCTAGCAGAAAAAGGAAAATATGGAGGTGGATTTGAAAATTTTAATGAGGCTATCAAAAAAGCTATCGATATGGCAAGTGCTGCGAAAAAACGCTCTTCACAATTATCAGGGATAGCCACCCATATTAAAACACTTGATGAAAAAATGGGAGGATTACAAGCATCTGACTTAATTATCCTTGCGGGCCGCCCTGGTATGGGTAAAACCTCACTGGCTACCAATATTGCCTTTAATATTGCTAATGCTTATAATCATAATGCCAATATCCAAGAAAATGAAGGTGGCGTTGTGGGATTCTTCTCACTTGAGATGTCATCCGAACAGCTTGCAACCCGTATTATTTCTGAACAAACAGAAGTCTCTTCTTCTGATATTCGGCGTGGTAATATTTCAGATGAACAATTTTCAAAAATTATTCGTGCGGTGAACCAACTACAAAAGGCACCACTTTATATTGATCAAACTGGGGGAATATCAATTACGCAATTAGCTGCTCGTGCGCGGCGTCTCAAGCGGCAACATGGTTTAGATATCTTGTTTATTGACTATATCCAACTCATGACAAGCAGTTCAAAGCGTTCATCAGAAAATCGTGTTCAAGAGATCACAGAAATTACCACAGGATTAAAAGCATTAGCAAAAGAATTGAATATTCCTATTATCGCTCTCTCTCAACTTTCTCGTCAAGTAGAAAATAGAACAGATAAACGTCCACAACTCTCTGATTTACGTGAATCTGGTTCAATTGAGCAAGATGCAGACATCGTTCTGTTTGTCTATCGCGAAGAATATTATCTCAAAAATGAAGAACCAAAACTAGGCACTTTGGAACATCAAAAATGGCAAGATGAAATGGATAAAATTATGGGAAAAGCTGATGTTATTGTTGCGAAACAACGTCATGGACCAACAGGAATCGTATCTCTTGCCTTTCAATCTGACTTCACACGCTTTAGTGATTTGGCTGATAGCAATTATCTTCCAGAGCAAATTGGCTAAACCACCATGGCACGCAACCGTATCCAATTTATCTGTCAAAATTGCGGAACCATCCATTCTCGTTGGGCAGGGAAATGTAGCGCCTGTGAAGAATGGAATTCTCTTGTTGAAGAAAATATAAATGGCGGCATAGGAAGTGGTCCTAAACAGAACGCTCGTAAAGGACGCATTGTCACACTCACATCTCTTTCTGGAAATATCGAAGATGCTCCACGTATTCATTCTGGTATAGCTGAACTTGATCGTGTTACCGGTGGGGGCTTTGTCCGTGGATCGGCACTCCTTGTTGGTGGTGATCCGGGTATTGGTAAATCAACATTGCTGACACAAACAGCCGCTGCTTTATCACGTAAAGGATATAATGTCATCTATGTTTCAGGTGAAGAGGCTATTGCGCAAATTTGTCTGCGCGCGCAAAGGCTTGAAGCTAATAATACAGAGGTAAAACTTGCTGCTGAAACCAATGTTGAAGATATTCTGGCAACCTTAAGCGAACATAAAAACCTTGATATGGTGATTATCGATTCGATTCAAACCCTATGGTCAGATACAGCAGATTCAGCACCTGGCACTGTCACACAAGTACGTATCGGTGCTCAAGCAATGATCCGCTTTGCCAAGAAAACAGGAGCCGCCGTTGTTCTTGTTGGGCATGTTACAAAAGATGGACAAATTGCTGGTCCTCGGGTCGTTGAACATATGGTTGATGGCGTTCTCTATTTTGAGGGTGAAGGAGGACATCATTATCGCATTCTTAGAACTGTAAAAAATCGCTTCGGACCAACAGATGAAATTGGTGTCTTTGAAATGTCTGATAAAGGATTACGCGAAGTGATAAATCCATCCGAATTATTTTTAGGGGAACGTAATGAAAAAGCACCAGGCGCTGCTGTTTTTGCAGGAATGGAAGGAACACGCCCAATACTCGTAGAAATTCAAGCGCTTGTTGCTCCTTCTTCCCTTGGAACACCACGACGTGCTGTTGTTGGATGGGATGGAAATCGTCTTTCAATGATTCTTGCCGTTTTAGAAGCTCATTGTGGTATTCGTTTTGGGCAGCATGATGTCTATCTAAATGTGGCTGGTGGATATCGTATATCAGAACCCGCTGCTGATTTAGCTGTAGCCGCTGCTTTGGTATCCTCTCTTGCCAATATCCCTTTGCCAACGGATTATGTCTATTTTGGTGAAGTCAGTCTTTCAGGAGCTACCCGCGCTGTTGCACATTCAGCACAGCGCATCAATGAAGCAAAAAAACTCGGCTTTCAAGGAGCCTTTCACCCCACAACAACAACCGAAATGATGAAGTCGCTCAACTTTCAACAAAAAACTTTCTCCGACCTTCCCGAACTCGTTGCTACTCTTACCGTAAGTAAAAAATGATCTTCACCATAGATTATGATAATATAGAAAAAACTCTATAAAATACAAAAGATCCTTGCTATAAGAATAAAAAATGGCAAACAAAAATATATTTGATACAGACTTAAAAGAGCACAACTTTATTTATAAGGAACAAACAAATGATCATAACAATCCTTGATGGAATTGTCGTAATAATCATCCTGTTGTCCGCTTTTCTTGCTATGCTTCGAGGATTTTCACGTGAAGTGTTATCGTTGATTTCTTGGGCAGTTGCAGCTGTTACGACATTGTTTTTATTCAAACCTGTCTTACCTTTCTTTGAACAATATCTCTCTAATAAAATGATTGCATTGATCACAACATTGGTCACAATTTTTATTATTGTTCTCATTATTACTTCAATTATTACAATGAAGATCTCTGATTTTATTATTGATAGTCGAATTGGTATCCTTGACCGTGCTATTGGTTTTATTTTTGGAGCACTTCGTGGTTTACTTATCATGGTCATCGGTATGTTGCTGATTAATGCACTGATTAAACCCGAGCTTCAAGCCAATTGGTTAAAAAATGCAAAAACAAGGCCTATTTTAGATTCATTGGGACAAAAAGTTTGGGAAATACTCCCAAAAGATATTGGATCTGTTCTCGAAAAGGCGGAAAATTTGTTTAAAGACAGCAATAAACATACGTATGAGCAACACTCTCATGAAAAGATAATTTTAAAAAATAGAGAATAGTTTTTCATGAGGAAAGAGAACTAAATGATGTAAAATGTGATATTAATGATTCCTCCATATCATAACTGAAAGAATATGATGATAAAAAGCGATGTTTTCTGTCAAGAATTTTCATTAGATGATGATACCCTTCATGAAGAATGTGGAGTTTTTGGTATTCTTGGGCATGAAGATGCCGCAACATTAACAGCTCTTGGACTCCACGCACTTCAGCATCGTGGGCAAGAAGCAGCTGGGATTGTTTCTTACCATAATAAAGTATTTCATCAAGAAAAGCATTTAGGTCTTGTTGGCGATCACTATACAAACCCTGCAACACTTGCACGCTTACCAGGAAATCGTGCTATCGGACATACCCGTTATTCAACAACTGGAGAAGTGGCATTACGCAATGTTCAACCCCTTTTTGCTGAATTGAAAGTTGGAGGTATTGCTATTGCGCATAATGGTAATCTTACCAATGGTCTCACATTACGCCGTGAACTCATCGCTTCTGGAGCTATCTGTCAATCAACATCAGATTCAGAAGTTTTTCTTCATCTTATTGCCCGCTCACGTTATGAAGCGTCCTCTGATCGTTTTGTTGATGCAATTCGGCAAGTAGAAGGTGGGTATGCTATGTTAGCGCTCACACGTACAAAGCTTATTGCGGCACGCGATCCAACAGGAATTAGACCTCTCGTGATGGGGGAACTTGATGGTAAGCCTATTTTTTGTTCTGAAACTTGTGCTCTTGATATTATTGGAGCAAAATATGTCCGTGATGTTAAAAATGGAGAGATCATCATATGTGAAATACAAAAAAATGGGGAAATTACTAAAAAAATTATAAAACCAAAAAATGAAAAACCAGAAAAACTTTGCTTGTTTGAATATGTTTATTTTGCCCGTCCGGACTCAATCGTTGGAGGGCGTAGTGTCTATGCAACACGTAAAAATATGGGAATCCGTTTAGCACAGGAAGCCCCTTGTGAGGGTGATGTTGTGGTTCCGGTTCCTGATGGAGGAACACCTGCCGCAATTGGCTATGCACAAGAAATTGGAATTCCCTTCGAGCTTGGTATTATTCGTAATCACTATGTTGGCCGCACTTTTATCGAACCAACACAACAAATTCGCGCTTTTGGCGTCAAGTTAAAACATTCGGCAAACCGTCCTGTGATTGAAGGAAAACGTGTTATTCTGGTTGATGACTCTATTGTACGTGGAACAACATCCCTTAAAATTGTACGAATGCTTCGCGATGCAGGAGCAAAAGAAGTTCATATGCGCATTGCTAGCCCTATGATTTTTTATCCTGACTTTTATGGTATTGATACACCTAAAATTGAAAGCCTTTTAGCAAATCAATATCCAGATTTAAAATCTATGTGTGATTTTATTGGAGCGGATTCATTAGAATTTCTTTCAACGGATGGATTATATCTTGCTGTAGCAGGGGAAAAACGGAATAACGCCGACCCACAATTTACTGACCATTATTTTACTGGATATTATCCTACGCATCTAGTTGATCAAGAAAATCTCTCCAAAATTTATCAATCATCTGTTCTTAAAACAAGAGATTAATAATGGGAAAACACGACTTTAGTCTCCATGGGCGTGTTGCACTTGTTACAGGTGCATCAAGAGGGATTGGCTACTATTTAGCACTCGAGCTCGCGGCACATGGTGCTGATATTATTGCCCTTGCACGAACAGTCAGTGGACTTACTGAATTGGACAATCAAATCCGAGAAAAAGGGGCTCATGCAACCCTTGTTCCACTTGACTTGCATCATATGGAAAACATCGATACCCTTGCTATCTCAATTGCTAAACGCTGGAAAAAACTTGATATTATCGTTGCAAACGCAGGAATCCTTGGAACACTTTCACCAATAGCACATATAGAAAACACGGTATTTGAAGATGTTTTTCAAATAAATCTTTTCAGCCAATGGCGCTTAATGAAAGCCGTTGAGCCTTTATTACGTGAATCTGATGCTGGACGAGCCATCCTATTATCCTCAAGCGTTGCACACGTTGCACGTCCTTTCTGGGGAGCTTATGCCGCCTCTAAAGCGGCTTTAGAGATGATTGCCCGCTGTTGGGCAGAAGAACTCAAACAAACCCCTATTAAGATTAATTGTGTCAACCCTGGTGCTACACGCACTGCCATGCGCGCTGAAGCTATGCCCGGTGAAGATCCACAAACTCTGCCTTCACCACAAGAGGTTGCAAAAAAAATAGTCCATTTGTTATCACCTGATTTACAGGAAACTGGAAAACTCTTTAATGTCCATAAAAATCGGTTTGTAGATTATCATGTACCTGATTAATCATCATCTGAGAAGTAAATCATTTGACTCTCTTTTTTCTGTGCTTTTCGACAGAATAATGAAGCACTTTATAATTCTTGGATAGCTTTAGCATCAGTCTTTTTCTCTTCTAGAGCAGCACGTTTATTATAAGCGATAAAACTACAAGGGAGAAAAATCATATAGCTAACAGCTGTAATCAATAAAGTTTTCCATGTATAAGTTGCAAGAAAACCGACATAAATAACAATGATCAACATGCACGGTATAACGATATCGCGCCTTAAATTTTGATCAATTGTTTTTGCATTCCATACTGGTAAGCGACTGATCAAAAGAAAAGCAATAATTACAGTATAAAGACTAAAAAATAATGCCCACCCCCAACTGGGGACCAAACCAAGAGCGCCTAAATAGGTCGGCAATAAAAGTAATAATGCTCCTGCTGGTGCTGGAACACCAACAAAATAACTTTTCTGCCACTTAGGTATATTGGGGTTATCCAACATCACATTAAAACGTGCTAATCGCAAACAACAAGCAACACAATAAACAAGGGAAGCAACCCAACCAATATGATTCGCTTGATTCAAAATAAAGGAATAAACAATGAGCGCAGGGGTAACACCAAAATTTACAACATCAGCAAGAGAATCCATCTGTGCCCCAAAAGATGAACTACCATCTATTAAACGGGCAATGCGACCATCAGCACCATCTAAAACTGCGGCCAAAAGCACCATTAAAATAGCAGCTTCATAGCGATGTTCAAAAGCCAAACGAATACTGCTCATCCCTGCACAAATTGCTAAAATAGTAATGATATTGGGAATGACATACCGCATTGATGTAGGTGAACGTCGCCGATTTGCACCTTCATCATGCTGCCCCTCAGGATTGAATGAAGAAAATGGCGAAAAATTTTTCATTGTGAGTCCTAATCGTATCTGAAGTCCGTTGTGGCACTCTTATCATCAAAAGAACCCAAAACTGTTTCTCCAGCAATTGCTGTCTGTCCAACTGCAACACGCAATTTCATTTCAGTTGGTATATAAATATCAAGGCGAGAACCAAAACGAATCAATCCAAATCGCTCACCAGTCATAACGGCATCATTTTCTTTTGACCAGCAAACAATCCGGCGTGCAACCATTCCCGCTATTTGTACGATACCGATTTTACCATGTTTGCTATCAATTACCACCCCATTACGCTCATTAAACTGACTAGCTTTATCAAAGTCAGCATTAGTAAATCGACCTGGATGATAAATGATAGACTCTACTGTACCACTGATAGGAATACGATTAATATGGCATGAAAAAACATCCATAAAAATGGAAATACGGATCATTTCATCTTTCCCTAATCCTAATTCTTCAGGTGGAACACATGATTCCACAAAGGAAATACGCCCATCTGCAGGCGACATAACCCAATTTGAATTCAAAGGGATCACACGATCTGGATCACGGAAAAAGTATACACACCACACCGTGAGAACGAGACCAAACCAAAACAACGGACTCCATATCCAACCAAGAATGAGCGAAATAACAAAAAACGCTACAATAAAAGGATAGCCTTCTTTATGAACCGATACAAAGCTATTATGGAAAGATTGCAGAATACTCATATAATTTCCTATTCATCGTAAACTTAAACAAGCAACAAATCTTTTTGTTCCTCTTGTGTCTTTTTATGTATTTAATCAATCACTCCATATAAAGATATAGATTACATTTTGCTCTATTTATTTTTTACGATTAACAACACTCATCTCATCTTCTTCACGCATTTTACGTAACTTTTCTTCAGCTTTCGTTGCTTCAAGCTGCTTATTCCACATTGAAGCATAGAGACCTTTCTTGCGTAAAAGCTCTGTATGCGTCCCATTTTCAATAATACGACCACTTTTAAGAACTAAAATTTCATCAGCATTGATAACAGTAGAAAGACGGTGAGCAATAATCAATGTTGTCCGTCCACGGCTTACAATATCCAATGCTTGTTGAATTTCCTGTTCCGTCGCCGTATCAAGAGCCGCCGTTGCTTCATCTAGAATAAGAAGTGGGGGAGCTTTTAAAAGTGTCCGTGCAATAGCCACGCGTTGTTTTTCACCACCTGATAATTTGAGACCTCGCTCTCCTACCATAGACTGAAAACCTTCCGGTAAAATTTCAATAAATTTTGATATTTGTGCCATTTCAGCAGCTTTGCGCATCTCTTCATCTGTAGCACTTGGACGCCCATAGCAAATATTATAGGCAATTGTATCATTAAATAACACCGTATCTTGTGGGACCATGCCAATCGCTTCACGCAAACTCTTTTGTGTTACGTCACGAATATCCTGCCCGTCAATTGTGATAGAGCCCGCATCAACATCATAAAACCGAAAAAGCAACCGAGAAATAGTGGATTTACCGGCACCCGATGGACCGACAATGGCAACTGTTTTTCCTCCAGGAACTTCAAAATCAATATCTTTGAGAATCTGACGTCTCGAATCGTAGGAAAACTTTACCTGATGAAAACAAATGGTCCCATCGCTTATCTCTAACGGTTTAGCATCCGATTTATCAACGATCTCCTTCTGAACATCTAAAAGATCAAACATTGCTTCAATATCCGTTAAACCTTGTCGAATATCACGATACATTGAACCAATAAAATTTAGTGGAATGGAAAGTTGCATTAAAAGCGCATTAATAAAAACAAAATCTCCTAAAGTTTGTGTCTTATAAAAAACTTCATAAGCTGACATCAGCATCATGATCGTCATTCCAATACCAAAGATAAGAGTCTGACCAAAATTAAGCCAGCTTAACGATGTCCAAATCTTCGTTGCGGCTTTTTCATAACCTACCATAGAAGCATCAAATCGATCGGCTTCTAGAGTTTCATTACCAAAATATTTGACCGTTTCAAAATTCAAAAGAGAATCAACAGCGCGAGTATTCGCCTCAGTATCCGCTGTATTCATTTTTTGTCGAATGCGAATACGCCAATCACTCGCCTTAATGGTAAATAAGATATATAATCCAACCGTTGCAACAACGATGAGAAGATAATGCCACCCATAACTTATGTAAAATACCAGTGCCGTTAATATAAATTCTAAAACTGTCGGTACTGTACTAAGAATTGAAAATCTTACAATCGCTTCAATTCCTTTTGTTCCACGCTCAATCACACGAGAAAGCCCACCTGTTCGGCGTTCCAAATGAAATCGCAAGGATAACTCATGCATATGTACAAAGGTTTTATAGGCTAATTGACGAACAGCGTATTGACCAACAGTGGCAAACAGGGAGTCGCGTAATTGATTTAATCCAGCCTGCATAATACGCGCGACATTGTATGCCAAAACGAGCATGATGGGAATAATCCAACTGGATGGGAACCATTCAGGTAGCTGAAAGCTTGAATCAAGCACATTCGTAGAATATTTAAATAAATACGGTACAGATATGAGAACGAGCTTAGCCAAAACAAGATAAAATATTGCCCATAGCACACGCATTTTTAGATCACGCCGACCTACCGGCCACATATAGGGCCATAAATTGTAAAGTGTGTGCAGAGTCTTCCCTGTATCTGATGATACAGTTTTTGTCATTTCATTGCGTTTCATAAAGTCCTTACTTCTCTATCATCCGCACAAACAGGCAAAATACCCTCTGTGGTTATTTATAGATTTATCTCTTTATTATACTTCCAATAAGCTATACCTACCCGTTTTTTGAAGTTAGACTGTTTTTGAAAAAGGAACAAGAAATAATCCACTATACAATTTATTATTTTGATCTGTATTTTCATACCATTCTGCTGCGAATAAACTTTCAACTTTTACATGTTTTTTTTTCAATTCGGCCTGAAGCCACTTTTTTGTTTTACCAATCTCTTTAAGTCCATCATCAATAACTTCACCATTTTCTATTAAAATCGTCGATTTCTTTCCCTCTTCCTTTTTAATGACAGTGCAATCACCATTGGTTTCCAAACGAACAAAAGCAGCTTCATGTAAGTGACACCCTTTAAGACGTAACATCGTAATGAGATCATTAATATTGATCCCTAAGTTCTTAATCTTATCCATTTGGAAAACTCCATCTAAAACTAATGTGACATTCCGCCCTGCAATAAGACGACGAAAAAAAACTGAATAACGTGCAATAAAATTAAAAGATGTAATCAAGGTTTGCCAGATGAGTAAAACAAGCAATAATTGAATGCTACTAATATTCTGATTATAAATAACGCCTCCAATAATACCTCCCATGACAAAATTACTGACCAAATCAACTGGTGTCATTTGACTAAGACTCCCCCGCCCCGTCGTTCTTAAAATAAATAAGAAGGCAACAAGACCTACAGCCAGCTTAAGCGCGATATATCCATAATGATATAAAAATTCCATCATATTCTCCTTTTTTATGGAGCTGCTGGAATAGAGACATTAGTGTCGCTTTATTTCCCACATGGTTATGCGCTCACCACTCTGCGGATCCTTACTATCTTTTAAAAGAACCCCCTCAGCTGCAAGCTCATCACGAATTATATCCGCAGCTTCCCACTCTTTATTATGGATAAGCCGTAGCCTTTCGGCAATACGCTGATCAATAAATTTTGTATCAAGGAAAGTTTTTCTCATAAATAGCGGGCAGTCTATTTCTTTAATCCATTCTTGTCGTAACAGTCCTAATAAATTCATCCCATTCACAAGAGCCAAAGCATTTCCTTCTTTATAAAATTTTCGCAAAAGAGTCAGTGCTCTTGGAGTATTAAGATCATCACTAAGTGCATCTATTAAAGTATCATCAATTGCTTCATTGTTTTTCATCTCACTCTTTTTGCTGCGAAGCCATTCATACCAACGATATAGTTCGCTGCTCGATTGTATTAAACGCTGTGCTGTCCAATTTAATGGTTCACGATAATGCGTTTGCAACATCGAAAAACGCGCAGACAAACCAGCCCAATTTTGCTTCATTTCATCGGTTAAAATACCATTAAATTCCAAAAAATTATTCTCTAAAATAGAACGAATGGTTATGAAATTGCCAAAGCTTTTCGACATCTTTTTGCCTTCAACTTGTAAAAAGCCGTTATGCATCCAAAAATTAGCCATTCGCTCTGTCCCCAAAGCTGAACAACTTTGTGCAATCTCATTTTCATGATGAGGAAAAATTAAGTCAAGTCCACCACCATGGATATCAAAAACATTGGCGGTCGGATCATCACAGGTTAAACCACCGCCATAGGGTGCTAATAACTTTGCCATTGACATTGCAGAACATTCAATATGCCAACCTGGACGACCTAAAACAGGAATTCCGGCAGGTGATTTCCAACCTGGTTCTCCTTCCACAGAAGGCTTCCACAAAACAAAATCCATCTCCTCCCTTTTATAAGCAGCAACATCGATACGCGCCCCCGCCCTCATTTCATCTAAAGAACGATTTGCAAAAGCCCCATAATGGGGAGGATTTTTTATGCTACTTACAGAAAATAATATATGATTTTCGGCTTCATAAGCGTGCCCCTTTTCAAGCAACCTTTCAATTAAAGAGCGCATCTCCTCTAAATGCTCAGTAGCGCGTGGCTGACTGGTTGGCAACAGACAACCAAGTGCTATGGTATCTTGTTGAAACTGAGAATATGTACGTTCTGTTAATTGACGAATAGCATCATTCAATGACAAGTTTGGATATTCGCAAGCTGCTCGTGCATTAATTTTATCATCAACATCTGTAATATTACGTGCATATAGAACATGCTCATTACCATAAACATGACGCAATAAACGAAATAAAATATCAAAAACAATGACAGGGCGTGCATTTCCTATATGCGCATAATCATAAACTGTCGGACCACAAACATAAAGACGTACTCTTGTCGCATCTATTGGTGTAAATTTTTCTTTTTTACGTGTTAGCGTATTATAAAATCGCAACTCTTTCATCATTGACTCCATGAACGATATTATGCACCGATCCTTTTAGATGTATCTTATCTCAAATTATTGTATTACACTGTTTAGGCTAAAAACTTTTATCTTATAGTAAATTCTTCTTACCATTTTCCCATTGGATTCACGGCTGTATCCATCATTTATCATAAAAATAATCTATTTTATTTGATTGGACAAAAGCGTTCTATCATTAGAAATGCTTTCCCTCCTTAAAGAAAACGAGCTTAGAAAAAAATCTATAGGTAATACAATATAAATCTATGTGAAAAATAGATAGTTTGCAGAAAGAAAATCTTAAATTTTAAACTACACAAAGCTTCGTCAGTATTTTCAATATTCTACAATGGGTTCCTTACTGCCTCTTACGCCCTATATTTTATAATCAATAATTGAGAATAATGTAGCAATTAACTCTATTTTTACAGCGTTCTCATGACAAAATTATTTTATCTTTACAGAGTTTTATTCAAAGAAAGCAATAAAAATAATGCAATATAGATTGATGAACATCATTATTTTAATATTTATTGTCATTTCAATGCCAACCTTTGCACAACAATCTCCACCTTATGAAAAAAAATTACTCCGACTAGCAGAAATTTTGGGATCATTGCATTCTCTCCAAAATCTTTGCGAGCCTCCAACAAACCAATGGTATGACTATATGAATGCACTGATTGAAGCAGAACACCCCATTCCACAAAGACGTGCTTATTTTTATGAAGCGTTTAATGAAGCGTATCGTGCTTTCTCAGAAAATTATCATCATTGTACACAAGCAGCCATTGAAGCCAATCAAAGATACATTGAGGAAGGAAGAATTTTATCTGAAAACCTCCTCATGCATTATAAATAATTAATCTATACAAAAAGTATCTCTCTCAATTTTAACGGTATCAATGATACTCCTTTCACAAATGCGGGGAGCAATAAATTAACTCTGAAAATAGAGGGACGTTTAAAGAATAATGTCTCGATACGCTTTTATTCTTATAGCGTCTTTTCCTCATACAAAATCGTTCTTTGGCTTTTCCCCCTCCGCAAAGCTGATTTGCAAATCGTTTGGGTTCTTGTTGAACGGATTCTTCTTGGCTCCTCACTCATTTGATCTACTTAACTAAAGGCTCGACGGACAAGCTTGAAAATATTCACCACGCACTTAAAAAAACAATTATGTACCAAGGAAGCTAACATGCCCTATATCCCCACTCTAAAAAACGATGTTTTATGGCATAAGAGAATAAAACCTATAAAGCTTAATCTGTTTACACCAAAGTTTCTATAAATTTAACAGGCTCTCCTTGTGAAGGGGTGACAATTTCACCTTCCCACATCACACGCATACCACGGATAATCGTTCCAACAGGCCAACCTTTAACCTTTTGACCATCATAAGGTGTCCAACCGGCACGCGAACCAATTAAGCCATTCGTAATAATTTCTTCCCGTTTAAGATCAACAATGGTTAAATCAGCATCGTATCCAACAGCAAGGCGTCCTTTACAGCTTATACCAAAAATACGGCTAGGTCCATGTGACGTGAGATCAACAAAACGCTCAAGGGATATTTTTCCTGCATTCACATGTGTCAACATAATTGCTGCTGTCGTTTGCACACCTGTCATTCCTGAAGGTGAAGAGGGATACGGTTGAAGCTTTTCTTCCAAAGTATGAGGCGCATGATCTGAGCCTAAAACATCAATAACTCCCTGCTGCACACCGTACCAAAGAGCTTCACGGTGGCGCGACTCACGAATAGGCGGATTCATCTGAATTAATGTACCAAACTTCTTATAATCATCAGCTGTGAGCGTCAAATGATGGTGTGTCACTTCAATTGTTGCGACATCTTTATGTTTTTTTAGAAAATCAATTTCTTCTTCTGTCGAAAGATGTAAAACATGAATCCGTGCCTTCGTCTCATGCGCAATTTTTACCAAACGCTGCGTACATTTTAATGCCGCAACTTCATCACGCCAAATCGGATGTGATGATGCATCCCCTTCAATACGCAGTATTTTACGCTCTTTGAGCCTTGCCTCATCTTCAGAATGAAAAGCTGCACGACGGCGTGTATTTTCCAAAATAAGACGTACACTTTCATCATCATCGACCAAAAGATCACCGGTAGAGGACCCCATAAAGACTTTAATTCCAGCCGCACCAGGAAGTCTTTCTAGCTCAGATAATTCATGAGCATTTTCACGTGTTCCTCCAACCCAAAATGCAAAATCACAATGCATTCGATGAAATGCGCGTTTAACCTTATCGCTTAATGTAGCTTCTGATGTTGTCAATGGATTGGTATTAGGCATTTCAAAAACTGCTGTAACCCCCCCTAACACAGCAGAATACGAGCCACTTTCCAAATCCTCCTTATATGCATTGCCTGGCTCGCGAAAATGCACTTGACTATCAATAATTCCCGGCAAAATATGAAGCCCGGTACAATCAATCACCTCACTAGCCGATGCGCATGTAAGGTCGCCTATTTCAGCAATACGTCCATTTGTAACACCAATATCACGTTTGCTTTTTCCATCATGATTCACAAGTGTTGCACCTTTAAAAATTGTATCAAATGTTTTAAACATAGCCACGCTCCTTACATATTCCTCACTTATCGATTATGTAACTTTGAGCAGAAAGGCAAGAACCATGATTGAAAAACAAAATGCCATTTGCTTAAAAAACCGCGGAATTATTCAAATTACAGGCGAAGAAGCAACAGATTTTCTGCAATCCCTGATAACGACAGATGTAAAAAAAATCAGCCCACAAGAAATTTTCCCTGGAGCCCTCTTATCGCCACAAGGAAAAGTTCTTGCTGATTTTCTTATCGGCAAAAAAGAAGATGGTTATCTGATTGATATTATGATGCCTTTAGCTGATATGCTCCACAAGCGCCTGTTGCTCTATAAGCTGCGTAAAAAAATAGAAATTACACAACCATTACAAGAGCTTGTTACAGTTTCTTGGAAGAATGAATCAGATACTTTAAATTTTGATTCAAGTTTTGTTGATAAACGCTTCCCAGAAAAAGAAAAAATAATACGAATCTATGGTAAAATGTCTTTTTTGGCTTCAGAATATCATAACATATGGAATCAATTGCGTATCCGTTATGCAATTGCAGAAAGTGGTCAAGATTATGAAGTCGGCAAAGTCTTTCCTCATGATATTAATTACGATCAAATCAATGGACTTGCATTCAACAAGGGGTGTTATATTGGACAAGAAGTTGTTTCACGTATGCACCACCGCCGGGCAGCACGTCGCCGTATTTTGATTGTAAAAGGTCAGTGTAAATTAACTCCTCAATCTAGCATTGTAGCAGGAACAAAAGTGCTTGGATACTTGGGAACATGTGTAGAAAATGAGGCTCTTGCTTTAATGCGTATTGACCACGTTAAAGATGCTATGGATCATAACATCCCCTTTACTGTAAAAAACATTCCTATCACTATAAGCATTGCTGAAAATATGAATTTTACCTTTCCTGAAAATACCATAGAAAACGCTCATGGCTAAAGCTGAATTATTAAAAAGTGGAGAAGCACGCGCTTGGCAGAGAATGCTTTCTGGACGGCGACTTGATCTTCTTAATCCTTCTCCTTTTGATGTTGAAATTGAAGATATTGCCCATGGACTTGCCCGCATGGCACGTTGGAACGGTCAAACACGTGGAGAACACACTTATTCTGTTGCACAACATTCAATTGTGGTTGAACAAATATTTCAAAAACTTTTCCCGCAATCACAGTGCAACGAATGTCTTTATGCTCTTCTTCATGATGCACCGGAATATGTCATCGGCGATATGATTTCACCCTTTAAAGCTGTCATAGGAAAACAATATGAGCACACTGAAAAACGCATCCAAGATGCTATCCACATGCGTTTTTCTCTTCCTGTTGATCTTTCTCAAAAACTTTTAAAAAAAATCAAACAAGCCGACCGTATTGCTGCCTATTATGAAGCGATTACGCTTGCTGGATTTAATACAGAAGAAGCCCTTCGCTATTTTGGCTCTCCCAATAATATTCTACCCGATGATCTTAATTTATACCCCTATTCCACACAACACATTGAAAGCGCATTTTTAATGCGCTTTAATGACTTGGATACCCAAAGATCATATTAAGATTCCTCGCATTATCTATTTCTTGTCATTACAATTGAATATAGAGCGGCTTTTCTCCATTCATGGCTCAAATATATTTATACAAAAATAAAGCCAGCGCCTTTTTTATTATTATTCTATGAAATTTGCACTTCTACAATTACTATTCTTACAACCTGTAACTTACAAAAATATTATCGATCCCAAAGATTTACTACAACATACTCTCAGCGGAAACCTCAAAAAATATGTATTTATGCGCTCATAACGTATAAAAGTAATGAAAAAAACAGCATTCAAATTACATACAAAAATATATGAAATCATGCACGTTTATTATCAAAACAACTCATATTTTCTTTTCAAATTTTTCATCTTAAACTGCAATTTATTTTAGTTTATAAACCTCATTATCTGCTGGGAAAGCACGAGATGTAACATCCTCTGCATAATTCTTGATTGCAGTTTCCATGGCTTGTTCAAGGTCTCCATAACGGCGTACAAATTTTGGTACATGGGCACCATAACCTAACATATCTTCCATAACCAATACTTGCCCATCACATTGATTGGACGCCCCTATACCGATCGTAGGGATAGAAAGCTTATCTGTCAGTTTCACCGCTAAAGGTTCAACCATTGCTTCTAAAACAACAGCAAAAGCACCTGCCTCTTCAATCGCTGCTCCATCTGCTTCAATTCTTTGCCAATCACTCTCCTTGCGTCCTTGTGTTTTGAAACCACCAAAACGATTCATTGCTTGGGGTGTGAGACCGATATGCCCCATCACTGGAATGCCACGTTTACACAAAAAATCTATTGTTTCCGCTATATAAACGCCCCCTTCAAGCTTAACTGCACCACACCCCGTTTGTGCAAGAATGCGCGATGCATTTAAAAAAGCTTGCTCTGGGCTTTCCTCATAAGAACCAAAAGGCATATCAATAACAACAAGAGCTTTTTGAGATCCACGCACCACGGCTTTCCCGTGTGAAATCATCATATCTAAATTAACAGGAAGCGTTGTCTCAAACCCATACACAACCATCCCAACGCTATCACCAACCAAAAGGATATCGCAATATGGATCAGCAATCCGCGCAGTATAAGCTTGATAAGCTGTTAAAGAAACAATTGGCTGTTGTCCCTTTCTTGCACGTATTTCGGAAGATGTTATACGCTTTACAGTTTTATGTACACTCATTTTCCACCCTTCTCTTGCAATATATATTGATCAATCAGCCTTACTTCACCAAAGCGGACAGTAAGAAGTAAAACCGCCGGTTTATTCAATGTTCCTTTAACCACGCATAAAGTTTTCATATCCCGTAAATCTATCGCTTCAATGATTGCACGCGTTTCTTGTTGTAAAATATCACGAACAGTTTTGCATAATTTATCAACCGACCGTTCACCTTCATGATAAAGCTTTTCAGCAGCTTTTCCACTTTCAGGAATAATTTTGGCAGCTTTACGATCTTCTAATGTTAAAAGCTGATTGCGTGAAGAACAAGCTACACCATCTGACTCCCGTAGAATAGGAACTCCAACGATTTCAATAGGAAAAGCCAAATCTTCAACCATACGCCGAATAATTAAAATTTGCTGAAAATCCTTTTCCCCAAAAAAAGCCTTATCTGGTTGGACAATGTTAAAAAGTTTAGCAACAACGCTTGTTACACCACAAAAATGCCCCGGACGTAATTTTCCCATCAAAATACGTGATAATTTTTTCACTTGCACAATTGTATCATTTCCTAGTGGCCACATTTCATCTACAGAAGGAGCAAAAATACATTCAACACCTGCTTCTTTTAACAAAGCACAATCGCCCTTCAAATCTCTTGGATATTGAGAAAAATCTTCATGAGGTCCAAATTGCTTTGGATTGACAAAAATAGAAACCACTACGCGATCACACTCTGCCCTTGCACACTGTACTAATGCAAGATGACCGTCATGTAACGCCCCCATTGTTGGAACAAAACCAATCGAAAGACCTAAACGTCGCGCCTCTGAAGTATATCGGCGAACTTCAGCAATTGTCTTTAAAATTTTCATTTTTCCATTCTATTCAATTATTATCAGATCAACCAATTAATGCCTGTACACCAAATTGGCGCTCAAACAATTGTATCATATTCATGCGCACTGACGGCTGCTTTATATCTCGTGGCTCCCAGACATGACGCATAAGAAAAAAACCTGTTAGTATAAAACCATTGATTATGTCACTAAAATCAGCAGGACGAGTCATTCTTTGTACAAGAAACTGTGGTAGAATGAGAAGCTTTTTTTTCCAAGGTTCTCCTGCTTCTTCACAGACAGCCCGACCAGATTTTGGTGATACGTAATGAAGCCTTTCCTGACGACCTGTTGCAGCACAACAAGATAAATCAAGACCAAAACCAAGTTCTTCAAGAAGCCGCATTTCAAAACGTACCAGCAATTCCGCATTTACAAATGGTTCATCAAAGTTCTGCATAAAAAGGTGTAAAATATCATATAAAATGGGGTGGGGATCACGCTCGGGAAGAAGCCGTAAATGAAAAGCTATCAATTGCAAAGCATAAAGTGCTTCTGGTAGACAGATTAATCGTGCCGCATGTAAATCAAGAGCTTCAAGCCGAAAAAGTCCCAAATGTTCATCTAAACGCGCCCACCATTCAGCCTCCACAAAATTTCCAGGTTGAAGAAGAGCTGCCATGCGACGCGAGCGGCCCCCTTTTACCACTCCCATATAACGACCATGTTCACGTGTCATAATCTCAAGAATAACACTTGTTTCACCATATTGGCGTGTACCAAGAATAACGGCTTGTTCTTTCCACTTCATTTTACTTTAATTATTTTTTAAAAATCTTATTTTAAAAAATCCAATCCCATTTCACGATAACGTTCTGGATCGGTATCCCAATTATCGCGCACTTTCACAAAGAGAAAAAGATGCACCTTTTGATCCATAATTTCCATGAGTTCTTTACGTGCTGCTTGTCCAATCGCTTTAATTGTACCGCCTTTTGCTCCTAAAACAATTTTTTTCTGACTCTCACGCTCGACATAAATAACTTGATTAATTTTAACGGAACCATCTGAACGCTCTTCCCAGTTTTCTGTTTCAACCGTTGAGGAATAAGGAAGTTCATCATGAAGACGAAAAAAAAGTTTTTCACGCGTAATTTCAGCAGCAAGATGACGCATGGGCATATCAGAAATTTGATCTTCCGGATAATACCATGGCCCCTCCTGCATCATATTACTCAACGCATGAAGTAAATCCTTGCAACCAGAACCGTTTAGAGCAGAAATCATAAATGTTTGCGCAAACTTTACACGTTCATTTATTTTAGTGGTTAACGCTAGAAGAGATGATTTAACAACTGTATCAACCTTATTAAGAACAAGAACTTTTTCTTGTTTCAGATTGTTTACAATATCTAACATCATATCAACTTCATCCGAAAGACCATTTTGAGCGTCGATTAAAACGAGTAGAACATCAGCGCTCTTAGCCCCTCCCCAAGCAGCAGAGACCATGGCTCGTTCTAAGCGCTTATGGGGACGAAAAACACCCGGTGTATCGACCAACACAATTTGCACATCATCATGAATGACAATACCGCGGATTAAAGTGCGGGTTGTTTGTACCTTATGCGTTACAATTGAAACCTTTGTTCCAACCAATTGATTAACCAGTGTCGATTTACCGGCATTAGGCATCCCAATAAGCACAACAAACCCAGAACGCGTTTTCATAACGTCACTCATGATCATTTTTTCCCACTGTTTTCCATACACCCTCTCGTCGCAAAATTTTTTCAGCTGCCATTCTTTCGGCATATCTTTTGGAGCTTCCCTGCCCAATCTCTGAAGCAAACCCAGAAATACTGACCTCTACCATAAAAACAGGATCGTGATCTGGACCTGAACGTTTGATAACCTGATAATGTGGTTGTGCATTGCCTTGGATATGTGCCCATTCCTGTAATTCTGTCTTGGCATCACGTCGACCAGCATCCATTTTCTTTGCCCGACTTTGCCAATATTTTTGAATAAAAGGGCGAACGCTTTCCAAGCCTCCATCGAGATATATTACGGCAATCAAAGCTTCCACGACATCTGCATGCATATTGATGAGTCGACGCCCCTCAAAACTTTTCATCTCAAACCCGACATGGATCATATCAGGCAGCCTCATTTCGCGCGCAATATCAGCACATGTCTGCGCATTGACCAGATGATTCAAACGGACTGATAATTCACCTTCACTTGCCTGAGGAAAAAGTTGATACAGCATCTCTGCAATCAAAAGCCCTAAAACCCGATCACCTAGAAACTCTAATCGTTCATAATTCCCCTGTTCCGAATCTTGTACACTTGAATGTGTTAATGCCCTTTTTAATCTCTCTTCATCTTTAAAACGATGCCCTGTCAGCTTGAAAAGCTGATCAATCATGAGACGTTTCATCGTTGTTTCCTTGCTTGATAAGCGGCAAATCATGAACCGTATTTATGAAAGAAAACAAACGCTTCCAACGCACATCAAATGGCCAGCGCCAAATCTGCCAAGCACTTGAACCATTACTGATAGAAAAGAAAATCACGCTCGCGCGACCAATAAGATTTTCTTCTGGAACATAGCCTACATCTAAACGACTATCATCTGAATTGTCGCGGTTATCTCCCATCATAAAGTAATGTCCTTGAGGAACTTCAAAGACTTCTGTATCATCAACTTTTGGGATGAAAGCTAAATCAAGTGTATCATAACTAACACCGTTAGGCATTGTCTCGCGATAAACCTCAACAGGATAGTTAACCTCTGTTATATCAGAATTATCAATCTCCCCTATAAAGTGACGTGAAACAGCCTCATCATTAATATAAAGGACACTTTGACGGACTTGTATACGATCACCTGGTAACCCAACAACGCGTTTTATATAATCAATCTTCGGATTACTTGGTAAGCGAAAAACGACCACATCTCCACGTTGAGGTTGAGATGCCCAAATACGTCCAGAAAAAAGGGGAGGAGAAAAGGGAAGGGAAAAATGAGAATACCCATATGCATACTTAGAAACAAACAGATAATCCCCCACAAGCAAAGTCGGACGCATTGAACCGGAAGGAATACTAAACGGCTGGAAAAAAAGTGTCCGAATAAACGCTGCTAAAAGCAGAGCCTGTATTAAAACAGAAATAAATTCACGAATCCCACCTTTTTTATGCACTTTATCTTTTTCGATCATCACCAACTGCCTTCTCATCACCAGATATAACTTTTTTTCATCATAATATTCAAATAACAAAAGCACAATCTCTCACACCGTCTATCCACGTGGAAGTGCTTCAATAATAATAAATGCCTGTGCCCAAGGAAAATCATCTGTTATACTAAGATGAATAACTGCCTCATGATGAGGAGGTAATAATTTTTGAAGTTGCACTTGCGCACGATTTGTTAATTGCATTGTTGGTTTACCAGATGGCAAATTAACTACCCCCATGTCTTTCCAATTGATACCACAAGCGATTCCTGTTCCTAAGGCTTTAGCACATGCTTCTTTAGCAGCAAATCTTTTTGCATAGGAAGAGGAGCTTTTTTTGAGATTTTCAGATCTATTTTTTTCAATATCCGTAAAAATACGTTGGATAAAACGCTCACCATAACGAACCAACATTTTCTCAATACGTCGTATATCAACCAGATCATTTCCAAGACCAACAATCATAAGATATTACCCGATCTTTCTTAAATTTATTTCTGTTTTAATACAGGCGATGAATGCTTCTTTTAACGCCTTTTTTTTATAATCTTTTGATATCGCTTTTGTTTAAAACGAACCGTTGCTCTGTAAACACCTATATAAGATAAACCACCAAAAATAATACCTAAAAGAGTTCCACCTAAAATCATAGGACTCATAATTGTGTCCCATGCGCCTTTAAAGAGGAGAGAGAGATTTGACAATGTCAAACCATTAAATAGAGCACGAATTTGCGAAAGAGAAATCTCTTTGACATCGCTAAAAAGTGATAAACAAAAATACCCTACTTTATAATCAGCCATGATAATCAATAAAAATGTGAGTGGATTAGAAAAAATCGTCCCAATGATTGCGGCAGCAAAGTTTGCACGCAAAAGCCAAGAAAAAAATATTGCCAAAATAATATGCAGCCCAAAGAAAGGGGAACAAGCTAAAAAAATGCCAACAGCAACCCCTAATGCTACTTCATGCGGTGTTGCTGATATACGCAAAATACGTTTATATATGTAGCAAAATGAGCGAGAAAATGAACGACGTGGCCATAACCAAAGTCGAATACGCGTTACAAAATCTATTGGTTCTCGACGACGAAAAAGCATATGACTCTCAATATACATCTTTTGATAATGAAATAACCTATATCATCCAAATTAATCTTTTTAAGCTTTTGCACAAAAAAAAATAGAACAACAATTAAATATTTCGACTACCTGGCTTAATCGCTGGAAGAACAGAAAGCTCTGCAGGAAGAGCATCACTAGCATAAGAGGTTATCTCGTATTCAGCAAGCGCAATCAATGGAACTCCAACATTGACCTTACCACCAGAACGATCAAGAATACATGCACTGGCCAATACCTCTGCTCCTGCTGTAACAAGCGCTTCAACAGTCTCACGAATGGAAAGACCCGTTGTCACAATATCTTCAACAATAACAACCCGTGCACCCTTCTTGATTTCAAAACGACGCAATTCAAAGATGCCATTTACACGCTCTACCCAAAGAGAAGGAACACCAAGGTGACGTGAAGTTTCATAGGAAGGAATAAGACCGCCAATTGCGGGACCAACAACATAATCAATTTTTCCATCGATAGATGTTTTGATTTTTTCAGCCAATCCACGACATAACTTTTCCGTCAAGTCAGCATGCATGAATACTTTCGCTTTTTGCATATAAATCGCACTATGGCGCCCCGATGTTAAAATAAAATGCCCTTCTAGAATGGCATCTGCTTGTTTAAAAATATCAATGACATCTTGTGTATTCATTGCAAAATCTTTCTTTTTATCCATGAACCCGCCGTACTGTACTGACTGAACCTGCCTCTTTTAACTGAGAAAAAATACGATTCAAATGTTTTAAATCCCACACTTCCAAATCAATCATAATTTCTGTAAAATCTGGTGCTGTACGGATAAAAGATAAATTTTGGATATTGGCATCGTTAGCAGAAATTATTTGTGTAATTTCAGCCAAAGAACCAGGACTATTTACAACCAAAATATTCATCCGTGCAGGAAAACGTTCATTCATTTGGGCATCAATATCCCAGCGGACATCAATCCATCGTTCTGGCTGATCATCATACGCCATCAAAGCTGAAGACTGTATTGGATAAATAACGATCCCTGCTCCTGGCTGCATAATACCAACAATCCGATCTCCAGGTACTGCTCCTTCCGGTGAAAAACGTACGGGTATATCTCCACGGGTTCCTCTAATAGGCAAGGCTTTAGATTGATGATTCTCGACCATTGCATTCTTTTCATTTTCTGGAACTTTAAAAATCATACCTTGAGCATTTTCAATATTAAACCAACCTTCTTCCCCAGGCTTAAAAGAGGACTTTTGTACTACACGGTGATCTTGATAATCAGGATAAACCGCTTTAATCACATCAGCGGAAAACAGCTCTCCACGCCCAACAGCAGCCAATACATCCTCGACATCTTTACGTGCTAAACGTGGCAAAACTTTCTTCAAAAGGTCTTTTGAAAATTGCTTTCCCATATATTCAAATGAACGCTCGAGAATACGATATCCTAAGCCCGAATATTGTTTACGTACCGCTGCACGACTTGCTCGTCGAATAGCTGAACGTGCTTTACCTGTGACAACAAGAAATTCCCATGCTGCTGGCGGAATTTGAGCGTGTGAGCGAATAATATCAACCTCATCACCATTTTTTAATTTGGTCATTAAAGGCATAATACGACCATTGATTTTTACACCCACACAAGAATCACCAATGTCTGTATGGACGGCATAAGCAAAATCAATAGGCGTAGCTCCTTTAGGAAAAGCAATTAATCGACCTTTCGGCGTAAAACAAAAAACTTGGTCCTGAAAAAGCTCAAGTTTTGTATGTTCTAAAAACTCTTCTGGATTATCTCCATCAGACAAAGATTGTATCGTTTGACGCAACCATGCATAAGCATTCGTTTCACTTGATAACTTCAAAGTCGAATAATTGGAACCGTGCTCTTTATATATGGAATGAGCAGCAACCCCATATTCAGCAACTTCATCCATAGCAGCCGTTCTAATTTGCAACTCAACACGTTGTCTTGAAGGACCCACGATTGTTGTATGAATAGAACGATAATCATTTTGCTTTGGTATAGAGATATAATCTTTAAAACGACCAGGAACCATTGGCCATGTCGTATGAATGACACCAAGAGCACGATAACAATCATTCACGGACTCAACAATCACACGAAATCCAAAAATATCCGATAATTGTTCAAAAGAGAGTGCTTTACTTTCCATTTTGCGAAAGACTGAATAAGATTTTTTTTGACGACTTTTAACATCTGCTTTAATGCCATTTTCGAAAAAAAGTTTTGTCAATTCATTTTCAATTGTGGAAAGCAAATCACGGTTGTGTTTCAATAATTCAGAAAGTCGATTGGTAATCGTACGATAACCTTCTGGATTTAAATAAAAGAAAGAGAGATCCTCTAATTCCTCACGCATATCCTGCATACCCATACGGCCTGCAAGTGGCGCATAGATATCCATCGTCTCCTCAGCAATTCGCCGACGTTTATCATCACGCATAACACCAAGGGTACGCATATTATGAAGACGGTCAGCGAGTTTGACTAAAAGAACACGAACATCATCAGAAATAGCAATAAGAAGTTTACGAAGATTTTCTGCCTGTACAGCTTTCTTTGATACAAGATCAAGCTTATTAAGCTTTGTAAGCCCTTCAACCAACTTCCCAATTTCAGAACCAAAAAGCTGATCAATTTCTGCTCGTGTAGCGCTTGTATCTTCAATTGTATCATGCAAAAGAGCAACAGCAATCGTTGCCTCGTCCAACCGCATATCTGTTAAAATAGCAGCAACTTCTAAAGGATGAGAAAAATAAAGATCACCTGACGCACGCTTTTGATGTGCATGCTTTCTCATTGCATAATCATAGGCCCTGTTTAAAAGAGCCTCATCTACGTCAGACTTGTAACGTTGAACACGTCCAACAAGCTCACACTGACGCATCATACGAGCATATCCTTTATCTTTTCACACCTCTAATCTTCATTGAACATGTCCTATCAATAAAAGACAAGAAAAATAATTGCTCCTTACATGACAAGGTATTTTTACTCCTGTAACATAAATTGCTGCAATTAATAATCGTCACTTTTTTCTGGAACAACCAAACCTTCAATACCAGCTAAAAGCTCTTCTTCTGACATATGATCAAATGAAGTACCTTCTTCTTGCGATGACGTATTAAAAACACTTTCAGCTTCACCTGAATGGGTAATAAATTCACTTGCCATTTCTGGCTCATCTACTTCCACATGCTTTTGCAGCGAATGAATAAGATCTTCCTTTAAATCAGCAGGCGACAATGTTTCTTCTGCTATTTCACGCAAAGCAACAACTGGATTTTTATCATTATCACGATCAACCGTAATCTGCGCTCCTTGTGAAATCTGACGCGCCCGATGACCTGCTAAAAGTACCAATTCAAAGCGGTTGTCAACTTTATCAATACAATCTTCTACCGTTACGCGGGCCATTTATGCCTCTTTCTCAAATAAAAAAATTTAATAGCGAATAAAGGAGTATATACAATAATCAAAATAAAACACAAGAAAAACAACACAAGCTTTTATATTTTTTGATTAAAGAACTTATTTAAGAAAATTCTTGGAAAATTTATAAAATGTATAACCTATTCATGTTTGTTATCAAAACTTCTTTTAAAAGCATTCCAATAGATTGACTTCAAACAAAGGTCGGTCTTTCTTGACAAAATACTTGTCTGGAGTCCTTATCCTTTTAAAAGGAATACCAGCTGTTTAAAATCCTTTGCAATAACGGCAGCCTTATGCATACTTTTATGATAATATCTTTGTCTAAAGAGAGAACTTTTTTCTTTGAACATCATGTGTATTGCACTCTTATTCATCGAATAAATTACTGAAAGACTACCTCTCTTTACACAATAATGAGCAATAAGTTTATATTAAACTTTCTTCTAAAAAAGTTTATTTATATTCACTATAGATTGTTTATCAAAACATAGCCCATCATATACGCTATAAAAGACTCAAAAAAATAGAAAATCGATTGATGCCTAACACCATGAATAGCCAATTAACATCACTTTGCCCAGAACCACCCCAAAATTGCAATTTATGCCCTAGGCTTCATCAATTTATCGCTGACTGGCGTGTAAAAGAACCAAGTTGGTATAACGCACCGGTGCGTCCATTCTTTCCTTATAAAGGGCCAGACACAACACGCCTTCTTATTGTTGGGCTTGCTCCTGGATTACGCGGAGCAAATCGAACTGGACGTCCATTTACTGGTGATTATGCTGGGCACTTACTTTATTCAACTTTAAAAAAGTTTGGTTTTGCCAAAGGAACCTTTGAAGAAAGAGCAGACGATACTCTTGAACTTATTGATGCAGCAATTGTTAACTCTGTTCGTTGTGTTCCACCAGAAAATAAACCCACCGGTGCAGAAATTAACACATGCCGTTATTTCTTCTCACCTCTTTTAACAAATCTTCCCAAACTTAAAGCCGTTATTACCTTAGGCACCATTGCGCACCATTCTACGATACGTGCCCTTAATGCAAAAGTTTTAGCTCATCCTTTTGGACATGGTGAAATCAATAATATTGGCAGATTACGCATCTTTTCAAGTTATCACTGTTCTCGTTATAATACAAATACTGGACGTTTGACAGACGCCATGTTTCATCAAATCTTTCAAGCAGCAAAAACATACTTAGATCAATGCTAAAACTGTTTTAAACAGCGCTATGAATAAAGAATATCTAGATCGCACCCATCAGCCATACCTTTTTAAAAGTCTTGCTTTTTCACGTCCCCAATCGCGTTTTTTTTCTGTTTCGCGCTTATCATGAAGCTTTTTCCCTCGCGCTAGAGCGATCTCCAACTTAACGCGCCCTCGTTCATTAAAATAAAGTTTAAGAGGAACAAGTGTCATTCCTTCACGAGACGTTGCATTAAAAAAACGTGCCATCTCACGTTTTGAAAGTAATAATTTGCGCAAACGTCGTGGTTCATGATTAAAACGATTAGCCTGCGTATATTCAGGAATATAGCTGTTTACTAACCATAATTCCCCATTTTCAAAACTCGCATAGCTTTCAGCAATATTGGCGTGATTGGAACGTAAAGACTTTACTTCCGCTCCCTGAAGAACAAGACCCGCCTCAAGATTATCGAGAATTTCAAAATTAAAACGTGCTTTACGATTGTCAGCAATTATTTTCCGTACGGGCGCGTTCTTTTTTTTATTCATGGCTTTGTCAATATCATTTTACGCTTTTAAAAGACCAGCATGACTGAGGGCTGCATCAATAATCTTTTTTGTTCTTTCTGTTAATGGAACAATAGGAGAACGCACAGTATCACCACAAAACCCTAATTTTGCAGCAGCATATTTAATACCTGCTGGACT
This sequence comes from Bartonella sp. TT119HLJHH, assembly GCF_042193385.1. Classification (NCBI taxonomy): domain Bacteria; kingdom Pseudomonadati; phylum Pseudomonadota; class Alphaproteobacteria; order Hyphomicrobiales; family Bartonellaceae; genus Bartonella; species Bartonella sp. TT119HLJHH. Next base: position 117,264 of record NZ_JBHILS010000002.1, read on the forward strand.
AGGTTCAATAAACACAGCACGATTAAGAGGCATCAAGCGATCATTTAATTCTCGTGCTGTTTTATAATCACCACGAAAACAAGCGGCTTGAAGCTCTGCACAAAGCTTTGGAGCAACATTAGAGGAAACTGAAATACACCCAACACCTCCATGTGCATTAAAACCTAACGCCGTACAATCATCACCGGAAAGCTGCACAAAATCTTTTCCACACTTTTCACCTTGTTCACTAACGCGCTCAATTCTGCTCGTTGCATCCTTAACACCAATGATATTGTTAAAATCTTGATAAAGGTCTTTCATCGTTTCTACAGCCATATCGATAATAGAACGACCAGGAATATTATAAATTATAATTGGAATAGAAACAGCTTTGGCAATGGAAGAAAAATGCTTGTATAAACCAGATTGATTTGGTCTATTATAATAGGGAGTGACAACCAAAACTGCATCTGCACCAGCTTTTTGCGCGTATTGTGCAAGCTCTACAGCCTCGCTTGTGCTATTTGATCCCGCTCCAGCAACAACAGGAACACGCTTTGCAACCTGCTCAACACACAATTCTATAATCCGCTTATGTTCTTCATGACTTAACGTTGCTGATTCACCTGTTGTCCCAACAGGGCTTACACCGTTAATCCCTTGTGTGATCTGCCATTCAACAAAATCACAAAACGCCTTCTCATCAATTGCGCCCTTGTTATCAAACGGTGTGATAAGCGCAGTTATAGCTCCCTTGAGCATGATAAACTCCCTATAATATTTGCTTTTATTTTTTTATAATCGCCTTTTATAAATTTTAAATAGAGCATAATCTTGCTCTATCATTGAAGCAAGATGAATTTCAAAAAAAGCCCTCATAAGATGAAAATGTCCCTCCTTAAATGTTGAACATTTCTTCAAAACAAGCCGTCTGTATTAACGCGTTTTTCACGCTTGTGTTCTATAAATCCTTAAGTTTTTACAAAAAGCAAGGTCTCAAGGTCTTTTCTCTATGCGTGTATTTTCCACCTCTCTTTTCGTATCAACCTTTACTGCACTTATACTGGCAGTAAGAATTTTATTTTCAAGTGCATATGCACAAACACCTCTTTTGCAAGGAAAAGCGCCAATCCCTTTGGTTCGCCCTACTCCCTTTACCGCAAAAGAAGCTCAAGAATCTCTTCAACAGATACACACGACATCACACAATACTGCTACACTTCAGCAACTAAAAGCTGGGCTAGATGCACTAGCAAACAACAATATTGCAAAAACAATAAATCTTCGAAATTCAATGGAAACACATAGCCTTGATCGTCATATTTTGACATGGGCGCTGGGGGTATCAAACCAAGCGAATATACCAAGTTCTGAAATATTTAATGCAATCAACATGCTAAAAGGATGGCCAGGTATAGAAACGATGCAACGCAATGCTGAACGTGCTTTTCTTAATGAAACCAACGTCACACGCGCAATCATCCAAAAATTTTCTCATCACCCGCCCCAAACAGCACAAGGGATGGCTCTCTTCGCTAAAGCACTTATCGCAACGGGACAAACCACTCGTGCTCAACACGTTATTGCGCCATGGTGGCATAAAACACAGCTTAATGCAAAAGAAGAAGTATTTGTTCTTAAAAATGCAAGCGCTGCATTAAAACCTATTGATCATTTGAAACGCATGCAGTTTATGCTGTATGCACATCGTTTTGATTCAGCAGCACGCGTTGCAAAATTAGCCCATGCTCAATCTCTTTTTAATGCTTTTGTGGCCGTTGAAAAAAATGATCCTAGAGCTACACAAAAATTAAAAGCTGTAGAGAGATCATGGCAAAAAGATCCTCTTTTTCAGTTTGCTCGAATACGCCATCTTCGACGAACAGAGCAATATGATGCAGCAGCAGCACTCATGATGAAAATATCAAAAGATGCATTCCGCCTTATGAACCCTCATTCATTGTGGAAAGAACAACGCGCCCTTTCTCGTGAAATGCTCGATTTAAACAAACCAAAAATTGCTTATCAACTTGTTGCAATGCACACTGGTATAACATCTGCATTAGCCGTCGATGCTGAGTTTCATGCAGGGTGGTATGCACTACGGTTTCTTCATAACCCTAAATTGGCAATGCAGCATTTTTCACGTATTCCTCAACTCTCTTCTTTACCTTTTTATGCATCACGTGGATATTACTGGATGGGACGAACAGCAGAAACGCTAGAAGAACATAAAAATGCCCAGCAATACTTTCATCGCGCAGCTCATTTTGGTGCAACTTACTATGGTCAATTAGCCGCTGCACGACTTAACCAAAAAAAGCTTAAAATTTTCTTTCCCAAACCAACAACCGCTGAGCGACAACATTTTAGTGCACGAAAAGCGATCAAAGCAATTCAACGTCTTGAAGCAGCCGGCTATGCTGATTTTGCTAAAATTTTTTATAGAGAGCTCGGAAAAAAAATAGAAAGCCCAGGTGAGTTAGCTCTTCTAGCTGTTATGGCAGAAAAAAATGGAGACTATTATACCAGCCTCAAAATTGGAAAAATGGCTGCTTTTCAAGGGAAAAACGTCGGGGCACTTTCTCATCCTCTGGGAGCTATACCAGCTTCTGCTCATATTTCTGTAGAAGAAAAATCGCTTATCTATGCCATTGCACGCCAAGAAAGCGAATTTAATCCAACAGCCATATCAAAAGCAGGTGCACAAGGTATACTCCAATTGCTGCCTACAACAGCAAAAGCACTGGCAAAAAAATACTCAATCGCATGGTCTCCTCAAAAATTTAGCAGTGATGCTCATTATAATGCAACATTAGGTGCCCATTTTCTCAATGAACAATTAGAACGTTTTAATGGATCCTATATACTAACCCTTATTGGCTATAATGCGGGTCCCCGTCGAGTCAATGAATGGATAAAACGTTATGGCGATCCTCGAGGACAACCTCTCGATAACGTCATTGATTGGATTGAGCGTATTCCTTATACAGAAACACGTAATTACGTGATGCGTGTCATGGAAAATTATGGTGTCTACAAAGCAAGACTCACTGGGAAAATAGATATAAAAACCGACCTGCTTTCTGGTCACCCCAAATAATATGCCTTAACTTCCCAAATAGCATTTGAAATGCGTTCACAAGAAGTGTTTTTATTCCTTTTTAAATAGTACCCACATACCAACCTTCTTAGGATATATAAAAAAGTAATTTTAATTAATTCAGTATTAATAAATTCGAAATGAGAAAACCCTCCGCTATTTTGGTCTTTTATTCCAAATACAAAATGATGAATTATCATTATAAATCAACATGTCGTACAAATAGTTCATTTCTTCTCAACATAAACGACAATATCATAGAGATTACAAATATAAGAAAAGAGTGAAACAAATAGCTCATCCTTTTACTGCTGCTTATTAGACAATATTCAAATCTTGTGAAACAGCATTTTTTAAAAACTATTTTTTCTGCTTATAACACTTCTACACCAAATAAGAGGTTGTTATATATATCGTTTGGATTATCTCTGATAACAGAATGACAGACTCATTGAGTTAGAAAGCCTTTAAAGACAAACAATTTTCTTCTGCATCTTCCCTTTTCATTCGGTTTTACGACTTTTAAATATGTCAATATCTTTTAATAATGAAGATGAAATTTTGCTTTTTGTTTTTCTCATTTTTACATATAAGCTTTACATATAAGCTCACATCTTTCACACAAAACAAAGCACCCCAAAATAGTATGTTTTTCTTGTTTATATTCTTGTTTTATTTTAATGTTTCTAAGTCCATTTTACAACAGTGTATCTGAAAAGTACTTACGAAAATCCTCTTACGAACGGTATAAAAATCGATTAGACACGATTAACCTTTACTTAATAAAAGCTATAGCTCTATCATCCCATAACTCCCAATGTTGCAACAACCCTTTCATTTAGAGCATTCATAAGAAGTATATTCGCTGCTTTTTAGAAGTTTTTATCCATGCTCCCCCTCAACTTATATCATAAGTAAGCGAATGGCTTTGATTAATTCAACGTCAAAAAAATTAGAACAAACTATATTTTAACTTTCATTAAAATTATAAACAATCATTATAAATCAATATATTATAAGAAAAGCGCCCCGCATAAAAAATCAGCTAAATATTAGGGATACTCTGATTGTTTTATTCACTTTTGATGGTGGCGGTGGTGGAAAAGAACCAATGCGTTGAAGTGCCGCCATCGCTAATCGATCAAGTTCTGGATCACCAGCAGAGACTGCTACACGACTAGAAAAAATACTCCCCTGCTCATGTACCATAAATTCTAACTTCACCGTTCCTTTTGTACGACTGGTACGCTGTCCCACAATATAATTTTTTTGCCTTTCTAATTGTGACTGTACCTTTGCTAACCACTCCATTAACAATATATCTTCAGCCCCTGCTGTACCGCTACCCTTATTGGTGGAAGAAGAACGTACTGCCTTTGCATTGAAGCGCTTTACTACAGCCTTTGGCATCGGTATTGTTTTTTTGATAAACGCTTTATGTTCCACTTTTTGAGGAAAGGCTTCTTCCAAAGGCTTTAAGTCATCTTGTTCTACCATATGCTGTGGTTCTTCCGGTTGAACTTCAGCCACGGATTCCAATTCCTCTGACTCCTTCTCTAGGAGATCAGACTGTAATACTTCTGGCTCTGTATTAATATCCGACTCTGTATGAATATCTGGCAAGTCTGTATCAACATCCGAATGTACAGTTTCTTGCACAAAAGTTAGCATAATCTCCGACGAAAGTAAGTCATTACTTACACCAGTACTTTGAAAATAAAACTGCGCTCCCAATAATATATGCAAAAAGAAAGCTCCAACAAATGCACCAATCCAAAGAGTTAATAATTGCTTCGTATTTGCAAAATTCATCGTTTCTTCTGCCACTATTTTAAGCTTAATATTGGTGTTCAATCTCATTAAAACAGGCTATTTTGAAATTGCAACTTTTTTCTTGACTGATTTTGTCATGTTTAATATGGTTTTCTAGTGATTTTGTGTTATTGGCAAAATCATTTTTGCTTGGCTGGCAAGTTTTAATCAGCGGGTCCAGCCTTTTTGTTATAAAATAAAATTTCAAAACAGAGAGGGGATGTTTAAAAAGGTTGTGATGTGTTATGCAAATAAGACGAAAAAATATCTATAAAAGCTGTGTGATTTTAAGTGCATTATCGGTCTGTATACCTTCATTTGTTTTTGCACGAAATAAAGATGGAGGTGCTATCACTGAACTTAAACCAATTGTTATTGAAGAGAAAAAAATAGGGACGGCCTTGGATTCGGTCAGTGTTCTGACAGATCGGAAAACCGCGAAGGATATTCGTGAAAAACAAATAACTGATGCCTATGATATTAGTCGTCTTTATCCAACTGTGGGCTATAACCCAGGAAATAACAGTTTTGTCATTCGTGGTTTAGAAGCAAACCGTGTTCTCACAACAATGGATGGTATTGTTCTTCCATGGTTCAATGATATATTGCGTGAGAACAGTGGTAACACAATGTTTGACTTTAGTGCACTTTCCACACTCGATGTTATTCAGGGATCAGATTCTAGTTTTTATGGATCTGGTGCACTAGGAGGAGTTGTTGCGTTGCGTACCCTTGATCCTGAAGATCTTATCACAGAAGGAAAAAATTGGGGTGGTCTGATAAGAGGTGGTTATCATTCTGTCGATAATAGTTGGCACGTAGATCAAGCTGTTGCAATGCGTGCTCAACAAACGTTTTTGCTTTTCCAAGGGTCTTATGCTGACGGTCATGAGCGCAAAAATATGGGAACCCTAGAAGGCTATGAAGAACGCACACGTAAAAACCCTGCTCATTTTGATCAAAATAATTTGCTCTTTAAAATTCACCAATACCTTGATGACAATCACCGCCTTGGTTTTACAGCAGAGCGTTTTGGTCACAATATTGATACACATTCATTGAATGCTTCTAAAAGATATTATGCCCCTAGTTCTGTTTATAATAAGGACGAAAAACTCCGTGAACGCCTTTCTCTTTCTTATGACTATAACGGCAATGAAGATGCATTTTTTGATGCATTTCGTGGGCAGATTTATTGGCAAAGACAGTCAAGTCATGATATTATGACTGCAGTTCGTGTTAAGGCCCCCACAGGGGATTTTTTGAGAGATAATTTTTTGCGTAATACCAATTATGGTGTCAACGCTGACGCTCTCAAAAAAGTTCATATTGGTACTGTAGATCATACGTTAAAGCTTGCGGCCAATGTCTTGTCATCTAAATTGCATCATTATTTGTTAGGGAAAGATAATTGTCACTTGGCGGAAAATGCACGGGGATGCCTCTTTGTACCCGCTAATCGGTCAGATTCACCAGATACAAATGGCTATAATTTGGGTTTTGTTTTCGAAGATGAAATTGGCTTTGCTGATAACCATTTCCGTATAACACCTGGAATTCGTTATGATTGGTATGCGTATGTCCCTCAAAAAACGTCCTCTTATAAGAAAGCTCTGATTTCTGACAAATTTCCTCCAGAACGAAATGGGTCACGTTTTTCCCCCAAATTACGTGTAGAGTGGGATGTTCATGATCAAATAACACTTTATGCTCAATGGGCACAAGCTTTTCGGGCACCACGTGTTGCAGAACTTTACGTCTCTTATATAAAACCCCCTGCTTATTACTCGAAGGGCAACCCTGATCTTAAAGCAGAAACAAGCAATGGGTATGATGTTGGTATAAAGTATGGAAATGTAAATTTTGGTGGTTCCTTCAATGCCTTTTTCAATCAATATAAGAACTTCATAGATACTGAGGATAGAGGGCCATCAGAAGAATTTAAATTTGCGCGTCGGCATTACATGAATCGTTTTCACGTGCAAATTTTTGGTGTTGAGACAAAAGCCCATTTAGTTCTTAAAAATGGTTTTCATAGCAATGTTGCTCTTGCTTATTCACAAGGAAAAGATCTTGATAAAAAGGAGTATCTTAACTCAATTCCTCCTTTGAAAGCAGTTATCGGATTAGGATATGCAAAAGAGGTTTGGGGAAGCGATATTATCCTTACTTTGGCCGCCAAACGTGACAAAGTAGCCGGAGAATCTGATTACCAAAAAATTCCAGGATATCATGTCGTTGATATGACAGGGTGGTGGAAACCACTCGGTGAAACGGGACCTATTTTAAGAGCTGGTGTTTATAATCTTTTCAATACAAAATATTGGAATGTATCTGAACTTCCTTCAGGTAAAAGTTCAACACCAAAAGATTATTATAGCCAACCTGGTCGTAACTTTAAGGTGTCGTTTGTACAAAAATTTTAGTTACTTTTGTTAACCATTAGATCAATTAAAAAGGTTATGTCGATAAAAAATAAATTATTGCGTTTCTGTTCTTCTTGTTTTTTAAACAACATATTTTGCGGTTTACGCTTTAACTTTTGTAATTTATCGGTTTTTATTGTTCTATTGTTGATAAAACAAGGGCTTATTTGGTAGTAGGTTGAACCATTAGTTGATAGTGGTTCAACTTACTGTCTTTGAGTTGAAAAATTAAACACTTAACCCTCAAATAGGTAGCATAAGGATAAGCCCATGTCATACACAGCCGAAACGATTATTCGCTTGCGTGAAGAAAAAAAAGAGATGCGTAACCGCGATTTCGCGGATTCTATTGGTATATCCGAAGCAGAACTCATCGCGGCTTATTGTACAATCGGAAAAGCAAAAAAATTACACGCTGATGTCGCTACTTTCTTGGAAAATGCTCCTAAACTTGGCACAATTATGGCATTGACACGGAATAATAATGCTGTCCATGAAATAACAGGATGTTTTGAGAAGATTGTTCAAAGCCAGCACATCCCGATAACACTCGGTGAAATTGACTTGCGTATTTTTTCAAAACAATGGAAGTTTGGTTTCGAACATGATGTGATTATTCTCGGAACACCTATGAAAAGTTTGCAATTCTTTGATCAATATGGCATTGCCATTTTCAAACTCTATTCTAAAGACGCAACTAATATGGAAGAATGGGCTGCACTTGTTGAAAAGTTGCTTCATGACGATCAATCACCTGTACTTGATATTTCTCCCGTTCCTACTCCAGTACAATGTGATACGACAAAGCTGGATGTTGAAAAGTTCCAAAATCGTTGGCGACAGATGACTGATGTGCATCAACTTCATGAGATTATTTCTGAACTGAAAATTAATCGACATGATGCTGTAAAACATGCCGGAAATGAGTTTGCCGATGAGTTAAAAATAGAAGCTGTTGAAATGATGCTCAAACAAGTTGCACAAGAAGAGTTACCAATTATGTGTTTTGTTGGTAATAAAGGATGTATCCAAATTTTCACTGGGCAAGTGAAGAACATTAAGCAAATGGGACCTTGGCTTAATGTTCTTGATCAGAAATTTCACCTCCATTTACTCGTTTCTGGGATCAATAAAGTATGGCGTGTTCGCAAGCCTACGACTGATGGGTATGTCAGCTCACTTGAAGTTTTCGATAAAGATGATGAGATGGTTATTCAATTCTTTGGCGTGCGCAAGGAAGGTCAAAAAGAACGTGAAGATTGGCGCTCTTTATTGAATCGTTTGCCATCGTGCCAAGAAAACAGCAGTAACTAAGATAGGGTAAGGTTGAACATGTTCAGATCTCTTTTACATAGGTTATCAAACCTTTTTCTTATGTGTTTATTTCTCTCTCTTACTTGTTTTTCTAAACAAGTAATTGCTGAACCTGCAACGCGTTTTCCTGAAAATGCTCGAATTGTTTCTATCGGCGGAGCACTTACAGAAATTGTCTATGCATTGGGAGCCCAAGATCAACTTGTCGCCCGTGATAGTACGAGCGTCTACCCACAAGAAGCACTCAAACTTCCTGTGCTTGGATATATGCGTGCTCTTTCACCTGAGGGGGTTTTATCACTTGCTCCAGAGGGCATATTACTTGTTGAAGGAAGCGGTCCTGCTTCAACAATTGATATTCTCAAAAAAACATCAATACCTCTGGTGATCATACCAGAAAACTACTCTCGTGAAAATGTGATAGAAAAGATTCGCCTCGTTGGCCAAGCTATTCAGCGGGAAGTGCAAGCCGCTGCGTTGATTGAGAAATTGAAGCGTGATTTTTTAGACAACGATGCGCTTTTGGCGAAAGTAACAAGACCAAAGCGTGTTCTTTTTGTTTTCTCTGTGCAAAATGGACGTGTCATGGCATCTGGAACAGGTACCGCAGCTGATAGCATGATCAAACTTTCAGGCGCTATCAATGCTATCACCGATTATAAAGGATATAAACTTCTCAACGGCGAAGCGTTATTGAAATCAGATCCCGATGTTATCTTACTTGTAAAACATGGTGCAAAATCAACCAGCATTGATAAGATTTTAGCCATACCGGCAGTTCAAGCAACAACTGCAGCGAAAAATCATGCCATAAAACAGATGGATGCTATGTATTTTTTGGGATTTGGTCCACGCACTGCAGACGCATCAAGAGAGCTTATTGAGATACTTTATGGTGCACATCAAAACGGTAAGAGCTGATAAAAATGGTAAACGGTACATCTAGGATGCATTTACCTAAAGAAAAAGAAGGTAAAAAAATAAACCGTTCAAAGCAGGGGAAGATTTTATTATTAGGCTTAATAATATTCCTTATTTTCAGTATTTTTGGTGGGCTCTTGAATGGTGCAGCAAAGGTTTCTTTCGTTGATCTCCTCCATATGATGCTTACACAAGATTTTTCGGTAAGTAGTAAAACTCGTGATTACCTCGTGCTCATCGACATAAGGCTTCCCCGTGTTATCTTGGGATTATTGATTGGAGCAGCTTTAGCTGTCTCCGGTGTTCTTATGCAAGGGCTTTTTCGTAATCCTCTTGCTGATCCCGGAATTGTAGGTGTGTCAGCAGGTGCTGGACTTGGAGCAGTCTTAGCAATTGTTGTCGGTATTGCTTTTCCTGTTTCATTTGCACCTTTTCTAGAGCCTTATAAAGTTATCATAGGTGCTTTTTTTGGTGGACTTTTATCAACGATTATTCTCTATATAATAGCAACCCATAATAGCTTTACCTCTATTGCAACCATGTTGCTTGCGGGTATTGCTCTTGGTGCATTAAGCAGTGCAGTTGTCGGAACATTGATTTTTGTCGCAAATGACCAACAACTGCGTGATATCACTTTTTGGAGTCTGGGCTCTCTTGCAGGCGCTACGTGGTTGAAAGTATGGCTCGTTCTCCCTTTTATCGTTATTGGTCTTCTTTTCTCTCCCTTTTTATCACGAGCACTTAATGCCCTTGCTCTTGGAGAAGCTGTTGCTGGCCATATTGGTTTCCATATTCAACGCGTCAAAAATATTGCTATTCCCCTTGTTGCTCTTATGTGTGGTAGTGCTGTTGCTGTTAGTGGTGGTATTGGTTTTATTGGTATCATTGTTCCTCATATTTTACGTCAGCTCATTGGTCCTGATCATCGCTATCTCATTCCTTGCTCTGCTCTCTTGGGAGCAGCATTACTTATTTTTGCTGATATGTTTGCGCGCTTAATTGTTGCCCCCGCAGAATTGCCGATTGGGATTGTAACAGCACTTTTTGGTGCACCTTTCTTTCTATGGATCCTTATATGCAAACGAGGAACAGACTTTTCATGATTGAAGCAACAAATATTTGTGTTCAGCGCGGAAAAAAGCAGATTCTTAAACACATTAATCTTCAAGCTAAAAGTGGTGCTTTTACCATTATTATTGGTCCTAATGGATCAGGAAAAAGTACTTTTATCAAAGCTTTGAGTGGTGAAATTCCTTACAGTGGAAAAATAACCTTAAATGGTTATAATGTATGCCAAACAAAAACTCATGAAATGGCAAAAATGCGCGCTGTACTACCACAATCAACAACGCTCGTATTTCCATTCTTAGTCCATGAAGTTGTAGAGCTTGGCCTTTCTGTAAACCAATTTAGCATTGCCAAAGCCGAATTGCAAAATCTTATCCAGAAAGCTTTAGAGTGCGTTGACCTTTCTGATTATGGCAACATGTATTATCACCAATTATCAGGCGGAGAACAAGCTAGAGTGCAACTTGCCCGTGTACTTTGCCAAGTCTGGAAACCTGTTCATAATGGGATTCCTCGCTGGATGATATTAGATGAACCTATTGCTAGCCTCGATATTCAACATCAAATCATCGTTATGGATATTGCTAAACAATTTGCCCATTCTGGTGGCGGCGTTCTTGCTGTTCTTCATGACCTCAATCTCGCGGCACATTATGCAGATAACATGATCTTGCTCAAGGAAGGTGAGATTTATTGCGAAGGAAATGCAACTAATGTTTTGACAACACAAAATCTCCGCGATGTTTATCATTGTTCTTTAAACGTTTCTGAATTACCTAAAGAAGATATCCCTTTTATACTCCCTCAAACGGCATCCTCCTATGAGAATTAGATCTCTAAGCTATCGGCTTCAATCTAAAAACTAAAGTCCATAGCAAAATAAAACATGCAAATATTCAAGAATCTTTTTTATTTTTATATGAACTCCTTTTTGTCATCTATCATTAAAAAAGAAGACCAAGCACCCTAAAGATATTTTGGGAAAAAATACCAGTTTAAAATCTTTTAAGATTTTACGTAACTAAAAACATGTGAAATTTTATTTGCTATCAAACTGTTAGATCATACAAATTTATACAACATAAACATGCGTTTTCCCACTCTTTCTATCACTTTTATCTTTATAAAAATGATTCAAGAAATGCGTATAAATGCCTTTGTTATAATAACGGAGTGTATTATTTATATCTTCTAAGGACCATATAGAAATCAAGTACCTTTCTCCCCTCCATAAAAGATTTATTTGTAGCTTTAAAGGTAATGTTTTCTTTATAATACATATACTTTAGCTTTTTTTTATAAATAAATATTGATTTATACTGATATTTTTTACTTTTCTCTCTCTATTAAAAAATTGTTTATTGGCATATCACAATGCAAAAACAATGCGGAATATAGGGAGGAAGAGAGAATATAGAAATAGCGTTTGTCTTCTGCTTCACAGGCATAATGATGATTCCACTCAAAGGAGTACTATCATTTATAGATAAAGCCTCCACCATGGCAATGCAAAGAAATGAAATCGACAACAAGGTGAAAGATATCTTTATAAAGTGAATTAACTCATACGGGGGATGCTGTTTTTGTACAAAAAACGCTAAAAATATTGTACTTTTTTATGCCTCAGGTTGAATAATTTTATCACCTTACCCCTTATCAAAACACCTTATGAAAAAATATATCTCCAGATCTCTTCACGGCACAGTTTAAATGATTTTTACACATTTTCCCTATGTTATCATATAATTATAAAATAAATTATATCCTTAACTCTTTCTTTCAATCATTTTAAATTTGTTTTTTGACGCTCTCAAGTATTCTATTAACAATATAGATTTCCTTTTCATATGTATAGAAAATAACGCGGAATTGCTCCGCGTTAACAAAATTATCAAGGTGTATGGATTATTCTATGACCCGACCATACTCATGATTTTATAGCATAGACAACGGTTGTATTAACAGGGCGCGTTTCTGCCTCACCCGTATGGGAAAGAGTTACCTTGTGTGTATGTGCACCAGCAGAATCTGTTCTCCCTTTCAGGGTCGCATTATAAGTATAATGATTCGGGAGTCTCCCAATATCACCAACGGGCCATCCTACCCCTTGATACTCAAAATTATGCGCATGCTCGCCTGCGTTTTCAATACTCCCAATATGCGTATGTGATTTTATGCTATCTTGTTGTTCATCTGCAAACTTTCTACCACCATCTAAACCCCGACCATTATCAAAGCCGCGTAAAAACATGCCTCTAAAATCAGGAACTTTAAAAGTTTTATTGCTGTCTTTTCCCCATTTATCACCTATTGCATTGAATAACAGCGGATAATCTTCACGCTTATAGGCCTTACCATCACATAAAAGCCAACCATTTGGCACATTTTGCATAGCAAATGTTGCAATGAATCCAGAGGGAAAACTTTCTATCTTTGGTGGTGTAGGATTTAATAAATACCAACCCTCATGCTCTTTTATTAAAACACCATTATTGTATACCATTTCATAAATGCCATCTGTTTGAAATTCTCCACCTTCTAATGGTATAACCCCCACATCAGTGGCTTTATAGATAAGCTTTTCTCCTATATTATTAACAGTTATGGTTGTCGCGCCAATATTTACACCACAAGCTTTAAAACGTATGACGATATCATTGTTGTATTTCTTTATAGGCGAAACTGTCTTTAAAGTAATTAATGTTGTTTTATCATCCACATTTACTGTAAAGCTTGAATTAATAGATCCACCATTATCTGCAAGATATTCGCGCACGCGCTGCATCATCGCCCGTGCACTATCATTAACAGAACTAGGCGGCTGACCTTCTGCCCAATTAATGATACTATCTGAATAAGCATTTTCATCAGCCTTTAGAGACCAATCGTAAATATTAGACATTTTAAATCCCCCAATTATTTTCATAGTTTTTCTAACAATTTCTCGTTCTGTGCACTAAAATGTGCTGCCGCTGTTGATGGGTACATCATAACCACTGCACCATCCGTATTTACGCATTTTATCTCTCTTCACTCCTTCCAATTTTATAACCTAAATTCACCAGACGCTTTTCATAACATTAGTATTAATGCTTTCTCTTCTAATGTATAATGTAACCACCTCATCTGATGTTACTTAATATCTTGCTTTGTTGCTTTGTTCTTATTATATAATTATTTTTCAAATCTTGCATCTTGTTGCAAAATTTATAAATACTATTCAAAATTTTTCTTATTATGGATTTCATATAACCATTATTGAATATAGTAACTTATCATCCACATAAAAAATTTCTGACTTAAACATTATCTTTTTTTATTTTTTTCAATAGTTTAAATCTATCTCGTCGATATTTTATACCATATATTTTAAACAAAGAAATTCTATCTTTTGGCTATCATTTGTATTAAAACTTTAAAAATTAGCTTCAGATTTTTTGCATGCTTCATTATGTTTTTATTCACACGCAGATACTTTGTTCTATTTTATTCAATTTCTTCCTGAAATTGTGTCACAAGATTAGCACCAATGTTTTTTGAATAAGCTTTTGTTCAATCTAAATGTATCATAGAGAATATATTCACTATGGACATTTGCTCCACACTTTCATTGAACTGGAAATGAAATACTTTGAAATATCAAATATCACATACCTTCACAAAACTTGAAGGTTGTATCCGACCCGGAAAAAATTAAAAAGCCCAACCTCGGCCCTCCCCCAATTTTTATGAACAATATCCTTGTTTTTTAAACGCCCCATAACCAACTTTCCCCCTCCCACACTTAGCACATCTCCCTCTATATATTATTATATGTATATTTTTTTTGCAAGAACAATAAATCATTCTAAACAACATCTTGCAATTATTGGTATTCTTCTTAATTCATGGCAATATTATTAAAGATTAGGTATTGTTTCACGCTTTTGTTTATCGCATTCTTAATGGGAACATCCCCCTCATGAAGAATAGAATGCTCCAAACAAAATATAATGATAGTGCATATTACGCACTTTTTTAAGAAATATTGCTCAAAATATACTCCTTTTATTTTACGACAGCGCACGTCAATAATAAAATAGTAAGCCATTATAGATCATCAGCGTTAAGCTTTTGAAGATACAAGCTGGAACCCATTATACATTTTGTTGGCCCTACGTTTTGACAGTCCTCACATCTTAGAATGTTCATTAAATGACATTTGGCTTCCTTTCTTCAAGTGTTTTGCCCCATACGCCCCCACTTATGACGTGCAAGGAAGTGATTTTATATGAAAAGATGTATGATGAGAGAATCTTATGGTATTCTGAGTTATTATTTTAATATGAAAAAATCTCAATCAGAGCCATAAACTATCTAATTTTTCCCTGATAATCCGTTTTTAACTTTATTCTGGTTTATAAAAGCTTCAATATCATAGTTTATCACTTCATAATATCTATTTTCACTTAAAAAAAACACACCAAAATCGTTTAAAATATATTTTTATGATTGACAATATAGATATTTAAGCCAACCATATTCGTATTAACAAAAATACTTCAAGTGGGAGGAGGCATGCAAATATTAGAATAGATATTGTATCAATTTTCAAAGTAACTTTTCTTGAGCTGTATTGGATTTTCTTTGCTACAAAGCAATATTATTCCTATTCGCCCGAATGCTCGTGATTGATAATTTGAATACATCTCCATTAACATCGCAACCTATTTTTGAACTCTGTGTCTATAAGGAAAAAGTTTGTGCAGAAAAATACTCCATCAATCAGTTGTAGCCCCTTTCCCTCTTCACGCAAAATTTATCAACAGAGCCTTCTCTTTTCTGATGTGCGCGTACCATTGCGTGAAATTTCACTGACTGATGGCAGTGGTGAAAAACCTTTAAACGTCTACGATACTTCTGGCCCCTATACAGATAAAGACATGATCATTGATATTACAAAAGGCTTGCCAGCAATTAGCTTACCTTGGCTCTCTAAGCGGGATGATACTGAAACTTATCCTGCACGATCAGTGAAACCTGAAGATAATGGATTGGCTTCTGATAAAAACCTTACACCAGCCTTTAAACAAAAACGTCCCATTTTACGAGCAAAACATGGCAAAGCAATTACACAAATGGCTTATGCGCGCGCAGGCATTATTACAGCGGAAATGGAATATGTGGCTATACGAGAAAATGAAGGATTAGCAGTAAAAGAACGGCAGAATGTACCATCAAATGAAACATTTTCTGGATCAATACCAGAAATTTATACTGCCGAATTTGTTCGCAATGAAATTGCTTGTGGACGCGCCATTATTCCACAAAACATTAATCATCCAGAGTGCGAACCCATGATTATTGGGCGTAATTTCCGTGTTAAAATTAATGCCAATATTGGCAATTCAGCAGTAACGTCATCTATGGAAGAAGAAGTTGATAAAATGGTTTGGGCCATTCGCTGGGGAGCAGATACAGTTATGGATCTTTCTACAGGTCGAAATATTCACAATATTCGTGAATGGATTATTCGAAATTCTCCTGTGCCCATCGGAACAGTCCCTCTTTATCAAGCACTCGAAAAAGTACAGGGTATTGCCGAAAACTTAACATGGGATATTTTCCGTGACACCCTTATTGAGCAAGCAGAGCAAGGTGTTGATTATTTTACCATTCATGCAGGATTAAGATTACCATTTATTCCTATGACCATTGATCGTGTAACAGGTATTGTTTCACGAGGCGGTTCTATTATGGCAAAATGGTGTCTCCATCATCACAAAGAAAGCTTTCTCTATGAACATTTTGATGAAATTTGTGATATTGCAAAAACATATGATATCTCTCTTTCATTAGGAGATGGGTTACGCCCTGGCTCTATTGCCGATGCCAATGATGAGGCCCAATTTGCAGAGCTTAAAACCTTGGGAGAATTGACAAAAATTGCTTGGAAAAAGGATGTACAGGTTATGATTGAAGGACCAGGACATGTCCCAATGCACAAAATTAAAGAAAATATGGAGCAACAATTAGATCTTTGTCATGAGGCGCCTTTTTATACTTTGGGACCTCTTACAACGGACATTGCTCCTGGTTATGACCATATTACATCAGCAATTGGTGCCGCTATGATTGGATGGTTTGGAACTGCTATGTTGTGTTATGTAACACCTAAAGAACACCTAGGACTCCCCGATAGGAATGATGTAAAAACTGGTGTGATCACTTATAAAATTGCTGCTCATGCCGCTGACCTTGCTAAAGGTTTGCCTAGAGCACAATTGCGCGATAATGCTCTTTCGCGTGCACGATTTGATTTTAGATGGCACGATCAATTTAACCTTTCTCTTGATCCAGAAACAGCCTGTGCCTTTCATGATGAGACAATGCCTAAAGAAGCCCATAAATTGGTGCATTTTTGTTCCATGTGTGGACCAAAATTCTGTTCTATGCGTATTTCCCATGATATTCGTGAGGCAGCTGCAATAAGAAAAACAAAAGGGGAAGGTATGATCGCCATGGCCGAAAAATATCAGAAAAATGGCGACCTTTATATGGAAATTGTTCCTCCTCAAAAAAAGAAAGTAAATAGTTGAAGAACATTCTTATCAAAGGTGCAGGTGTAGGCGGCTTAACAGCTGCCTTTATGTTACAGCAAAAAGGTGCTTCTGTTACTGTATCGGCCCCCCCTCATTCACCTATAGGAAGTGCTAGTTGGTATGCAGGAGGAATGCTTGCACCTTACTGTGAAAGGGAAAGTGCAGAACAAATTGTTGAAGATCTTGGTGTACAAGCTATACAATGGTGGCGTAAAACGCTCCCCAACCTTGTCATACAAAAAGGCACTTTAGTGGTTGCACCTACACGAGATAGAGGAGAGCTTGAACGATTTTCTGTGCGTACGCATAATCACAAAACCGTAGATAATACAGAAATAGCTCATCTTGAACCAGATCTTGCTGAACGTTTTAACTGTGCGCTCTTTTATGAAAATGAAGCCCATATTGACCCTCGCAAAGCACTTATGGCTTTAAAAGAAAAGCTTCTCAACAATGGAGCCTGTTTTGTTGATGTAGAGAAGGCTGAAAAAAATTTTGATATTATTATTGATGCGACAGGAATAGCACGTTTAGGAAAAGATAAAAATATACGGGGCGTACGCGGTGAAATGCTTCTCGTGCGCTGCACCGATATTAAAATTTCGCGTCCAATTCGTCTTCTTCACCCACGGTTTCCTCTCTACATTGTACCTCGACAAGATAATATTTTTATGATTGGTGCAACGATGATTGAAAGTGACTTTGATGGTGCAATCTCTGTAAGATCAATGATGGAACTGCTCAACGCGGCTTATACTTTACATCCTGCTTTTGCTGAAGCAGAAATTATTGAATCTGGCGTTGGTGTTCGTCCATGTTATCCTAATAACTTCCCTTCTGTGCATAAAGATGGTAACTTTATTTCTATTAATGGATTTTATAGACATGGTTTTCTGTTGTCTCCAGAAATGGCAAAACGAGCAATGAAATTGGCATTGGAATAAAGCATGCAAATATTTGTTAATGGTGAAACAGTCCAAACAGAAGTTATGACTCTCGGTCTCTTGCTTGAAGAATTGGGGTATGAAGGAAATTGGCTTGCAACTGCTGTTAACGCTGAAGTTGTTCCCATAGATGCGCGAAGCCAATTTGTCTTGCATGAAGGAGATAAAATTGAAATTCTAAGCCCAATGCAAGGAGGCTAAAATTATGCTGAATCTTTATGGACGACAATTCTCTTCCCGTCTTCTATTAGGTACAGCGCAATATCCTTCACCAGCAATCCTTCGTGATGCTATTCATAAATCGAATACGGAAATTGTAACTGTTTCCTTGCGCCGTGAAACTGCAGGAGGAAAACAAAGTGGACAATTTTGGCAATTTCTTCAAGAACTTGGGGTAACAGTGCTTCCTAATACTGCTGGTTGTTATACTGTTAAAGAGGCCGTAACCACAGCCCAATTAGCAAGAGATCTTTTTAAAACAGCTTGGATTAAACTCGAAATTATCGGTAATTCAGACACCTTACAGCCAAATATTTTTTCCTTAATCGAAGCTGCTCAAATTTTAAACAATGAAGGTTTCAAAATTTTTGCCTATACAACGGATGATCTCATTGTTGCTGAAAAACTTTTTGACATTGGTTGCCGTGTTATTATGCCTTGGTGTGCTCCTATTGGTTCTGCCAAAGGACCTCATAATACTGATGGATTGCGTTCTATCCGTGCTTACCTTCCTGATGCTACTCTTGTTATTGATGCCGGCATTGGACGCCCATCACATGCCGCCATTGCGATGGAACTGGGTTATGATGCAGTACTGCTTAATACCGCAGTTGCTAAAGCAGCTGATCCTGTTTTGATGGCTGAAGCATTTTCTAAAGCTGTTCAAGCAGGACGTATGGGATATAAAGCTGGCATGATCGAAGCACGCAATGTAGCAGTCCCTTCAACACCAATCATTGGAAAAGCAGTATTTTCATGAAACTGGATCCTTTTTACCTCATCGTTGATAACGCTGATTGGATTGAACGTTTGCTTCCTCTTGGCATCAAGCTCGTACAATTGCGTATGAAACATGAAAATCAACAAATAATCCGTCAACATATTAAGCGTGCAAAAAACATATGCAATAAATTGGGAGCACAATTAATTATTAATGATCATTGGGAAATAGCAATTGATGAAAAGTGTAATTTTATTCATCTGGGACAAGAAGACCTAAGCAATGCTGATCTTCACGCAATTCGTAAAAGTGGTATAAAAATTGGTCTTAGTACACATGATGAACATGAATTGGATATCGCACTCTCTGCTAATCCTGAGTATATTGCACTTGGTCCTATTTATCCGACAATCTTAAAAAAAATGAAATGGATGCCGCAAGGACTAGAAAAAATCAAACAATGGAGAAAGCGGATTGGTGCTTTACCTTTGGTGGGTATTGGTGGTTTAACACCAGAACGCGCAGTTGGTGTTTTAAAAGCAGGAGCAAATAGTGCTGCTGTTGTGACTGATATTATCCTCCATAAAAAACCTGAAGAGCGTGTACAACAGTGGATAAAAGTGACACAAACATGGCGTTGATACCTTCTATTCTTATTGTTGCGGGCACTGATCCAACAGGAGGTGCTGGTATTGTTCGTGATATAGAAACCTCTGCACATTTTCAAATAAAAGCAAATTTAGCAATTACTTGTGTTAACGTACAAGATGATAATCGCGTTGTCGAAATCACTCCAATGTGTGGAGACCTCGTCGCTGCACAAATGCGTGCTGCCCTAGAAGCAAATCCAATAAGCGCAATAAAAATCGGTATGACGGGGACAAAAGAAATTATAGCAGCAATCTGTAACGTACTCAAAGACTATCCCCATGTTCCTGTTATTTTGGACCCTGTACTTGTCGCTTCATCAGGAGGAAAACTAACAACGGAAACAATCATCGACACTATGATCGATAAACTGCTTCCTCATGTTGATCTTTTAACACCGAATAGAGAAGAACTCGCTCTTCTTAGCCACAGTCCATTGGCATCTCATGATACGCAAGCAATACAACAAGCAAAAAAACTTTTGTCATTGGGAGCTCGCTCTATTTTAGTAAAAGGGGGACATGCGGAGGGTCCTCTTGCAATTGATAGCTTCATTGACAAAACTGAAGTCATAAATATCTCTACTCCACGTTTAAAAGGAACAATGCGAGGAACAGGTTGCATTCTCTCAAGCACTATTGCAGCGCATTTAGCATTAAATGAACCTCTCATTTCAGCTGTAAAAAAAGCAAAAGAATATATCCACACATTGCTTTTAACCCATTGTGAAAACTGTTTGTAACGTCTTATTATTTTTTCACATAAAAGTAATATTTATATATTTCAATTAATATATTTAATATTTTTAATAAAAGTTATTAAAAAAATATAATAATTATAATAATAAAAAATTTATACTTAATTATTATAAATAAAATACTACAAAATTCACTTTTATTAAGTATTAAATATAGAATATAATGATAAAAAATATTATCATCTCACTTGCATTCAGTGAAAAATTCTTTTATTATGAATGAGTTTAGTCTGTTTAAAAAGCTGAAATAGCGTAATTTAAACAAATTGTACATTTAGATATGTATATAATCGCGAACACTCGCATTTTACGATTTGCCTTTTTTGTGAAAAGAGAGAATCCTATCAGCGTTCTTATACATTAATGGCTAGCGAATACATTTAATAAAACTTGAAGGATAATTTTGTTTGATCTATAATCGCTAGATCATTAGAAAAAGTAAAATGTTAAATCAAACGCCGTGCTCAATTTCCTATGAAGAACTCTTAAACTTTTATAAAGAAAGTGGTGCGGATGCCGTTCTGACGGATTTCCCTATTGATCGTTTTAAGCAGTCTGCTTGTTCAGAGAAAAAATTAATATCTGTCGTGAACATTTCTCATAATCAACAAGCATCTGCCAAAACATCTCCAACCGTAAAATTAGATCATCATCAGCTGCATAACTCTAGGACTATACAAAATGAATCCACAGCTATAGAGAGTGCAAAAAGTGCCAAGACACTTGATGAATTAAAATCTGCTCTCCTTGCATTTAATGGCTGTTCATTAAAATTGACAGCAAAAAATACCTGTTTTTCAGATGGAACAGCAGGAAGCCCCCTGATGCTTATAGGCGAAGCACCAGGACGAGACGAGGATATACAAGGAATTCCTTTTGTGGGAAAAGCTGGGATGTTGCTTAATAAAATCCTCGCATCAATTGGCTTAACAAGAAATAATGTTTACATTGCCAACACTATTCCTTGGCGTCCGCCAGGAAATCGTACACCAACACCAAGAGAAGTTGCCTTGTGCCGCCCTTTTATTGAACGGCACATTTATTTAGCGCGTCCTCGTGTTCTTATAGCACTGGGAGGTGTTGCTGCACAGTTTCTTACTGGATCTCAAAATGGGATTATCCGTACAAGAGGGAAATGGCATATCTATGAAAGCGAGGATAATATAAAAATACCTGTTATGCCAACTTTCCACCCAGCTTACCTTCTTAGAACCCCTAGTCAAAAGAAGCTTACATGGATAGACTTCTTAGAAGTAAAAAATCGCCTCGACAGCCTTTTGTAATTCTTTAATCCTATCTTGCTTCTAAAATTAACACACCCTTCTTTAACTCTTAAAATACAAATGGGAAAAAACTATGAAACAGCCAATAACATCTATTTATCGTTTGGAAGACTACCAACCAACCCCTTACGTTATCCCTAAAACACAACTTTCTTTCCAATTGGCACCGACAAAAACCTATGTTACAGCCATATTGTCTATTGAATCCCGTCACGATACAAAAGAATTAACACCTCTTGTTCTTTCTGGTGATGATCTTACTTTAATTTCCGTTTCTATTAATGATGAGATATTAGCCCCAAACACTTATAAAGTGACGCCTTCACGTTTAGAAATTACAACGCCACCAACGGTTCCTTTTACATTGAAATTGGTTACAGAACTGAATCCTGAAAGCAACCGCCAACTTATGGGGCTTTACCTTTCAAATGGTGTTTATTGCTCACAATGCGAATCGGAAGGTTTTCGTCGTATTACTTATTTTTACGACCGCCCAGATGTTCTTTCTACCTATAGAGTGAAAATTGAAGCAGATACCCAAACAATACCAATCTTGCTTTCAAATGGTAATCTGGTGGAAACAGGAACTTTAGAAAATAATCGCCATTTTGCCATTTGGGAAGATCCTTATCCCAAACCATCTTATCTCTTTGCTTTAGTAGGTGGAGATCTTGATAAGTTAGAAGACCATTTTACAACTGTATCTGGACGACGTATCGAGCTTGGTATCTATGTAGAAAAAGGAAAAACCGAACGCGCAACCTATGCAATGGATGCTCTTAAACGTTCCATGCGTTGGGATGAACAATGTTTCGGACGCGAATATGATCTTGATATTTTCAATATTGTCGCTGTGTCCGACTTTAACATGGGAGCAATGGAAAACAAAGGCCTTAACGTTTTTAATGATAAATATGTTCTTGTCGATCCTGAAACAGCAACCGATCAGGATTATAGAAATGTTGAACGTGTCATTGCACATGAATATTTCCATAATTGGAGCGGTAATCGTGTTACCTGTCGCGATTGGTTTCAACTCTGTTTAAAAGAAGGATTCACTGTTTATCGTGATCAGGAATTTTCATCAGATCAAAATGTACGCAGCCTACAGCGAATTGAAAATGTAAAAGCATTAAAAGCGACGCAATTTGCAGAAGATGCAGGACCTCTTGCGCATCCTGTACGTCCTCGTCAATATAGCCAAATTAATAATTTTTACACCACAACTGTTTATGAAAAAGGTGCTGAAGTTGTTCGCATGATACGAACTATTTTAGGTCCTACTCTTTTTCGTAAAGGCACTGATCTTTATTTTCAACGTCATGATGGACAAGCTTGTACAATTGAAGATTTTATTACCTGTTTTGCTGAAGTGTCTGGTCAAGACTTCTCCCAATTCATGCTATGGTATGAACAGGCAGGAACACCCAATGTAGAAATCGATAGTCATTATAGCGATGGTGTTTTAACAATTCATGCAAAGCAACATATTCCCGCAACCCCACAACAAAATACAAAAAAGCCCATGCTTATCCCTATCGTATTTGGCTTGTTAGGACCTAACGGAGAAAACCTCACCTATGAAGCAGATACAGATATTCAATCAGATGTTATGCTTTTATCCAAGGAAAGCCAAACCTTTACATTAAAGGGACTGCGTGAAAAACCCGTTTTATCACTGCTGCGAGACTTTTCAGCACCAATCATTCTACACACGCCATTCAATGAAAGAGAACTTATTTTTCTTGCACAACATGATGACAATCACATCAATCGCTGGCAATCTCTTAATCATTTAATGACGCAAGCTTTGATTCAAAGCATTCAAGATAAAACACAAGAAAAAGCAACATTCCCTTCTGCTTTGCTAAAGCTGATTGAAACGATCATAATAGATGAAACCTTAGAGCCTGAATTTCGTGCCTTCTGTTTAAATTTACCTAGTGAAGTTGAGCTTGCTCATACAATCGGTAAAAATATTGACCCAGATCGTATTCATTGTGTCCGCAATCAGTTTTTAGTTTCACTTGCACAAACCCATCAAGAGCTCTTAACAAAATTCTATGAACAAATGCAAACCCAAGAGCCCTATTCACCAAACACTGCACAAGCTGGAAAGCGAGCATTAAAGAATATCATACTGGATTATCTTTCCATTGCTGAAGCCAATCCAAATCGTGCTGCTATACAATATGCAACAGCTGATAATATGACTGACCGTATGGCGAGTATCGCTGTTCTCGTGAAGCGTTTTAATGAAAGTGCGCAGGCACAAAATGCCTTAAATGATTTTGAAAACCGTTATCAGCATGACCCTTTGGTCATGGATAAATGGTTTTCTATTCAAGCAATGGTTGCTGGCACATCAACACTCGAGAATGTTCAAAAGCTCATGCAACATCCGCTGTTTTCACAAGATAATCCTAATCGTGTACGTTCTCTAATCGGTGTTTTTGCCTCTAACAATCTCACGGGCTTTAACAGGATGGATGGAGCATCTTATCATTTTCTTTGCCAAGTCATTTTGGAAATTGACAAAAAAAATCCACAGCTTGCTTCACGATTATTAACAATGATGCGCTCTTGGCGACAATTAGAACCTATTCGACAACAAAAACTTGAAACTGGATTAAAAATGATTGCTGCTGCGCCAAAATTATCAAGCGATGTTGCTGATATCATTAATCGTCTGCTTACTTGAAACAAAAAATTATTTTAAATCAATATGCTATAATATTTTTTAAAATAAATTCTATAAACTATTCGATCATCATTAAATCTATAAACAGGCAATCTAAGCCTGTTTATAGGTCACGTTTAAAGTGCTTTTTTCTTTTCATATTCCAAAATCATAAAAGTAAAATTATTTTTTTAAAAAAAAGACTGGACAGAAGACTCCTGTTTTGATTCATTGCACTCGATGGGGTTACTATGAATATCGAAGCAGTTTTTAAATCACATTATTCCAAAATTAAAGGAACGCGAGATGGCTAAATTGGACGCATATAATGCGCCAAGGGAGGTGTATGCTGATTCAAAATCAAGCGCTCAAAGTCGCAAGGAGCGGACAGAGCGTACCAATCTGTTTTCTGGTCCTGCCTATCAAAAACTTCTTTTTATTGAACCTTGGCTGCGACGTTCACTCCCATTTGTAATTCTTGCATTTCTTGTTACGCTAGCAGCGATCCGTTTCCTATCAATCTATGATTGGCGCAACACAATTGATAAAAACACGCATTCTACCATCACTCTCTTAGCTTCTCATATTACCAATACGATTGACCGTGACTTACTTGCCGCCACTCGACAAGGAAAAACTGCTGCTCTTTCTCATAATGATTTACAAAATATCCTAACTAATTTTCGTAACAAAGGTCTTATAAAAACCAGCGCTGTTATTGCTATTGTCGATCAAAAAGGCAATGTCCTAGCTTCATCAAGTTCCGAGATTGTCTTAGGAAAACCCTTACAGGATTTTACCTCTGAAAGCATTGCTTTACAAGCTCTAGGAAAACATGCTGGAATCATGAAAATTACAATAGGAAAAGATATTCCTGCTCTCGCTTCCTTTCAGCAAACAGAAAATGGACAATATGGGGTATTCATCAGTGAAAAAATGCAACATATTTACATGGAATGGCGGAAAGCTCTCTCGTTAAATATAACCATGTTCATTGGAACTAGTGGCGTTATCCTTGCTCTTCTTTATGCTTATTACAACCAAATTGTACGAGCACGCAAAACAGATCTTGTTTCAGAAAAAATTCAAAACCGTATTGATATGGCAATGATGCGTGGACGCTGTGGACTATGGGATTGGAATATGGCAAGTGGACGCGTCTACTGGTCACGAGCAATGTACGAAATGCTCGGCTATGTCCCTCAAGATGCACTGCTCTCAATTTCCCAAATTAGCGCCATTATCAATCCAAATGATGCGAATTTTTTTGATCTTGCTCAAGAATTAATGAGCGGTAAAAAAAAGCATATCGATATTAACGTTCCTATGCGTCATGCTGATGGTCATTATGTATGGATGCGCATTCGTGCCGAAGTTACTGAAGAAGAAGAACCCCATTTGGTTGGTATTTCCTTCGATATTAGTGAACAGCAACAATTGGCTGAACAAACAGCGCAAGCCGACCTTCGTATCCGTGATGCGATTGAAAACATTTCAGAATCTTTCGTCTTGTGGGATGCTGAAGGACGTTTAGTCATGTCCAACAGCAAATTTTGCGAATATGCCGCTATTCCTAAACAAATTCTCCAATCAGGTATCCAACGTGCAACAGTCGAAGCCATGGCACGCCCTGCACTCAGTGAATATCCCCTTAAAGATGATGGTACTGGTAACTTAACCAGTATTCGCCAAACGGCAGATGGTTGTTGGCTCAAAATTAACGAAAGACGAACCCAAGATGGAGGATTGGTTTGTATTGGTACTGACATTTCTGAGCTTAAACAACAACAGGAAAAATTTGAAGACAGTGAAAGGCGTCTTTTTTCTTTCATTCAAGAACTCAAGCGCGCGCGAGGGAGTGCTCAACAACGCGCAACAGAAGTTGAAAAACTTAATAAAAGTTTGAAAGCAGAAAAAGAACGCGCCGAAAGTGCTAATAAGGCTAAATCAGAATTTTTAGCCAATATGTCTCATGAATTGCGCACGCCTCTGAATGCTATTCTTGGTTTTTCAGACATCATGTTGCAATCGACTTTTGGTCCTCTTGGTTCACAACGCTATAAGGAATATATGCATGATATTTACAATTCAGGAACCCATCTTCTAACCCTTATCAATGACATCCTTGATATGTCAAAAATCGAAGCAGGAAGATTTACGCTTGATTGTAAAAATACCGATCTTGAGCCCATCATTAGTGAAGCAGTACGAACACTAACGCCTCAAGCTCAAGAAAAAAATATTGTTGTTACAACAAACATTACCCCAGAACTTCATGCTGAAGTTGATGGTCGTGCAATGAAACAGATTTTCCTTAATCTCATCTCTAATGCCGTTAAATTTACGCCTTCTGGTGGAAATATTGATGTCTGCGCTTTCAAGAAAAAAAATAATCTTATTTTTAAAATTACAGATACAGGTGTTGGTATTCCCCAATCAGCAATTAAAAAACTTGGGCAACCTTTTGAACAAGTTGAAAATCAGCTTACTAAATCTCATACGGGCTCAGGTCTTGGCTTAGCCATTTCACGCTCCTTGCTAGAACTCCACAAAGGAAAACTTGAAATTACTTCAAAAGAAATGAAAGGAACAACTGTAACGATTATAATGCCCATCACACAAAGTTAAATTTTTCCATTTTGTTCCCGTTGTAGTAAAATCTGTTTCCGTTTGTCCCCCCAACGATACCCTGAAATAAAACCATTTTTACGCACAACACGATGACACGGAATGATAATAGCCAATTCGTTACGTGCACAGGCATGAGCAACGGCACGAAAAGCTTTCGGCATACCAATACGGCATGCTAAGATCTCATATGAAATTGTTTCACCACATGGTATATCACATAATACTGCCCATACTTGTCGTTGAAAAACTGTACCATTTATATCTAAGGGAAAATTATATTTTTTTACCAGCTTAGGTGTTTCTATCATGGCTATAATATGGGCAACTTCTCTCTTAAATGTATTGTCACCTACAACTTGTTGTGCATCACCAAAGCGTATCGTAAACTCCTGTAATAATTGCTCTACAGTGTCTCCTAACGCACTATGACAAATCCCTTTTTGAGACCTAGCCACCAAAAGCTTTCCTATTGATACATCTTTCAGACAGAATACTCTCGTTTGGGAAATATTCAGCATTTTAGTCTTCTTTATATTTTAAAAAGTTTTGAACATCATCCATAAAGTAAAGGGAGAGTATTCACTATCTTTTAAAAACAAACAAAATCATTCTGAAATTATATCCTTAGCCATTGTATTAAACACTCTCACTTTTTTATGAAATGGAAAGATACATAGATTGACTTTCTTCCTACCCTAAAACGGAAACTTCGACCAGAGCTGATCTATCAACAATCTTGCTTTTTATATAACAGATTCCAACTGAACCTATTTGATATGGTTTATTTCATAAGCTCTCTACAGACAAATCCTGCTCTGAATTCTATCATATACTCTAACAAAAACACCTTAATGTGGTAAAGTTTCATACCTTATATCACAACTCTAAACGGCAGTATTTTACGGAACAACACGATAAGCTTCCCACTTCATTTTACGAAATCCCATCGAACCATAAATAATGGCTTATGTTTTACAAGCAACAGAAAAAGCGCGTGCTCTCTTAAGCAAAAAATGTCATAAAACACAAAATATACCGGCAATGGATTGGAAAGATGTTCCGGCTTTTTATGCTCCACAGTATGCTTGAATATTCTAATTTGTTGGAGCACTGTTATTATTTTTTATCAAAGGTCATACTTTTGATAGACTGACGAGATGACTCAACTCAAAAAAGAAATTTATCTTCAATTTTATGAAAAAAAGCATGGAAAAGGTATTTTAATGCTTACTTTCTTTGTCACTTAACTTATAAAATGATTGTAGCCTCAGAACTGAAATATTTTGCCCGCAACAATCGCACATAGATATTTGTCATAGGAAAAAGTCATGCCCAAACGCACAGATATAAAATCTATTCTTATCATCGGAGCAGGACCTATTATCATTGGTCAGGCATGTGAATTTGATTATTCAGGCACTCAAGCCTGTAAAGCATTAAAAGAAGAAGGTTACCGAATTATTTTGGTAAATTCTAATCCTGCCACGATTATGACAGATCCAGATCTAGCTGATGCAACTTATATAGAACCCATTACTCCTGAAATCGTTGCCAAAATTATTGCCCACGAGCGTCCCGATGCCCTTTTGCCCACTATGGGAGGACAAACAGCCCTCAATACTGCTTTATCATTAAAGCGTATGGGTATTTTAGACCGCTATCATGTTGAAATGATAGGAGCTAATGCTGATGCTATTGATAAAGCTGAAGATCGTGCTTTATTCCGCCAAGCGATGGCAAAAATCGGTTTGGAAACGCCACGCTCTATGTTAGCCAATGCAACAGAACTGAAAGAAGAAAATCGCCAACAACACGCAAAAACACGTGCTGAACTTAAAGCAAAGCTTTCTGGTGCTGCGCTTGACAAAGCACTCGAAGAACTTGAGCGCAACTGGCGACATACCGAAGCTGATCGCAAACAACATTATATCGCCCATGCAACAGCAAAAGCAGTTCAAGCTCTTGATGTTGTTGGGCTTCCAGCTATTATTCGTCCTTCATTTACCCTTGGTGGAACTGGTGGTGGAATTGCTTATAACCGCTCTGAATTCTATGAAATTATTGAACGTGGGCTTGAAGCTTCACCAACAACAGAAGTATTAATTGAAGAAAGTGTTTTAGGGTGGAAAGAATATGAGATGGAAGTTGTTCGTGATAAAAACGACAATTGTATCATCGTTTGTTCTATTGAAAACATTGATCCAATGGGGATTCATACCGGTGATTCGATCACTGTAGCACCTGCTCTCACCTTAACCGATAAAGAATATCAATGTATGCGTAATGCTTCGATTGCTGTTTTGCGTGAAATTGGTGTTGAAACGGGCGGATCCAATGTACAGTTTGCTGTCAATCCTGAAAATGGGCGCCTCATTGTTATTGAAATGAATCCGCGTGTTTCTCGCTCTTCAGCGCTTGCCTCAAAAGCAACGGGGTTTCCCATTGCCAAAGTAGCGGCTAAACTGGCTGTTGGTTATACACTTGATGAATTAACAAATGATATCACGGGTGGTGCAACACCAGCATCATTTGAACCTTCTATTGACTATATTGTGACAAAAATTCCTCGTTTTGCGTTCGAAAAATTTCCCGGTTCATCACCTGTCCTCACAACTGCGATGAAATCTGTAGGAGAAGTCATGGCAATTGGACGCACTTTTCAAGAATCGTTACAAAAAGCACTCCGTGGACTTGAAACAGGGCTTACGGGTCTTGATGAAATTGTGATTCCAGAGCATGCTGAAGGTGATGAAAAAAGTTCTATACGCTCAGCCATTGCCATACCAAGCCCTGATCGTCTACGCTATATTGCTCAAGCCATGCGCACAGGCTTACCCTTAAATGAGATTCACCAAATTAGCAAAATTGATCCGTGGTTTTTAGAACAAATAGCCTCCATCATTGAAATGGAGCAGCGTATCCGCATTCATGGATTACCCCAAGATGCAGATAATTTACGTATGTTAAAAGCTATGGGCTTTTCAGATGCGCGATTAGCCTCCCTTACAGGGAAAGAACCCGATTATATCGCAGCTTTACGTAAATCACTGAATGTTAAACACGTCTTCAAACGGATTGATACTTGTGCCGCTGAATTTTCTTCTCCTACAGCCTATATGTATTCAACATATGAAGTTCCCTTTGCAGGTGTAGAGCACTCGGAAGCACACGTTTCTGAACGCAAAAAAATTGCTATTTTAGGCGGTGGACCAAACCGCATTGGGCAAGGTATTGAATTTGATTACTGTTGCTGCCACGCTGCTTTTGCACTGCGTGATGCAGGATTTGAAGCGATTATGATTAACTGTAATCCTGAAACAGTTTCAACCGACTATGATACCTCTGATCGCCTTTACTTTGAATCTTTAACAACAGAAGACGTTATCGCTATTTTAGAAGCAGAACAGGAAAAAGGAGATTTGGTTGGAGTCATCGTCCAATTTGGCGGACAAACACCCTTGAAATTGGCAAGCGCTCTAGAAAAACACAACATCCCCATCCTAGGTACTTCACCTGACGCTATCGACTTAGCAGAAGATAGAGATCGCTTTCAAAAACTGTTATTTAAACTTAATTTAACACAACCTCAAAATGGTATTGCCCACTCCATTGAACAAGCACGCCTCATTGCCCACGAACTAGGCTTCCCCTTGGTTGTACGTCCCTCTTATGTTTTAGGAGGACGTGCTATGCAAATTATTCGTGATGAACGTAGCTTACAAAATTATTTACTTGAGAGTGTCCCTGAATTAATTTCAGAAGATATCAAAGTCCGTTATCCTAACGACACAACAGGACAAATCAATATATTGCTTGGTAAAAATCCGCTTCTCTTTGATACCTATTTAACAGAAGCAATTGAAGTAGACGTCGATTGTCTATGTGATGGCAAAGAAACACTAATCGTTGGTATTATGGAACATATTGAAGAAGCTGGTATCCACTCTGGTGATTCAGCATGTTCTCTACCAGTCCATACGCTCTCAAATAAAATAGTTACTGAATTAGAGCGCCAAACCAAAGCATTAGCACAAGCACTTCATGTTCGTGGCTTAATGAATGTACAATATGCTATAAAAGATGACACAATTTATGTCTTAGAAGTCAATCCCCGTGCTTCACGTACTGTCCCATTTGTTGCAAAAACGATTGGTCGCCCCATTGCTAAAATGGCTGCACGTATTATGGCAGGAGAAACGCTTCATGATGCTCTTCAAGCTTATGGTGGATTACCTTCTTTGCAGGAAAAGCAACATATTGCTGTCAAGGAAGCAGTGTTTCCTTTTGCTCGTTTTTCAGGTGTTGATACACTTCTTGGTCCAGAAATGCGCTCAACCGGTGAAGTTATGGGTCTTGACTATGAGTTTTCGCTTGCTTTTGCTAAAGCCCAGCTTGGAGCTGGTGTAAAACTCCCTAAAGAGGGAACTTTGTTCGTTTCTGTAAGGGATGAAGATAAAAAACGCATCTTAAATCCTGTAAAACGTTTAACTGAGCTTGGCTTTTCTGTTGTCGCCACAAGTGGAACACAAAAATTTCTTACCGAACACCACGTTGAAGCAAAAAAAATTAACAAAGTTCTAGAGGGACACCCCCATATTGAAGACGCTATTCGTAATCGCCAAATTCAATTAATTTTTAATACAACTAGCACGGCCAGTGCCATCTCAGACTCAAAATCATTACGTTATGCAGCACTCATGCAAAATGTTCCCTATTATACAACAATAGCTGGAGCCGAAGCCGTCGTAGAAGCGATCAAAGCACTCAAAAAAAGGCCCCTTGAGGTACGTTCACTACAAAGTTATTTTAGTTGAATTTTTTCTACTTAGCAAAATGTACACTGTTTTCTTATTTTTCTTTATATAAAAATTGATTAAGACTTGCTTTTTCTTCTAAAAACTTTTATAGAGGTTTCATCGAATTTTCGGTTACGTGACTTTCTTTCCTGTGCAATCTGCACTTTCAACGAAACTTCTCCCACCTAATTTCGATCTACAACCGTATTGAAGAAATGAAAGCTTCAATGCTCAATATAATTATATATTCTAAGGAGTTTCCTATGTCTACAGGAACAGTTAAGTGGTTTAATACAACAAAAGGTTTCGGATTCATTCAGCCTAGTGATGGTAGTGCAGATGTATTTGTACACATTTCTGCCGTCGAGCGTTCAGGTCTAAACAGTCTTAATGAAGGGCAAAAAATCTCTTATGATGTTCTTCAAGATCGTCGTTCAGGAAAATTTGCCGCTGGTAACCTTGCAGCTCTTTAAAGTTTAAATTCTGCAATATTTTATTTAGAAATCTTCGTCTGTAACGACGAAGATTTTTTTATTTTGTATAAAGCATTATTTTACCTTGTGAAAATAAAAGACTGCTTATCTCCTTTGCACAATTTATCAAACCTCTCTTATACTTCCTCAAAAACTTTCATAAAACCTACGAAGAAATTACCTTGTAAAAATCTCAAAAAAGAAGAATATAAAGCCCGTGTAAGAGTATTTTGGAAGTTTTTTATTGCATACAATATAATCTCTTATAGAATATCCTTAAAGCAATAACCATTTGTTGATATAATATAAGGATTTAAAATTATGGCTTTTATTGCCGACAAACTGTCTCGTATCAAACCTTCTGCAACAATTGCTGCTTCTCAAAAAGCTCGCCATTTAAAAGCATTAGGACGCAATGTTATTGCTTTAAGTGCTGGAGAGCCAGACTTTGATACCCCAGACAACATCAAAAACGCGGCTATTGAAGCTATTCGGAGGGGAGAAACAAAATACCCTCCCATATCTGGAATTCCAGAATTGCGCCAAGCAATTTCTGCAAAGTTTAAAAGAGAAAATAACCTTCTTTACCAACCAGAACAAATTATTGTTGGTACTGGTGGAAAACAAATTCTCTTTAATGCATTCATGGCAACTTTGAATAAAGGAGATGAGGTCATCATTCCATCCCCTTATTGGGTTAGTTATCCAGAAATGGTCGCACTCAACGATGGTACGCCTGTCTTTTTAGAAACAAAAGCCGAATTTTCTTATAAACTCCAACCACAA
Source organism: Bartonella sp. TT119HLJHH (assembly GCF_042193385.1). Lineage (NCBI taxonomy): Bacteria > Pseudomonadati > Pseudomonadota > Alphaproteobacteria > Hyphomicrobiales > Bartonellaceae > Bartonella > Bartonella sp. TT119HLJHH. The sequence continues at coordinate 150,409 of NZ_JBHILS010000002.1, forward strand.
GAGCTAGAAGCTGCCATTACCCCAAAAACCAAATGGTTCATCTTTAACTCTCCTTCAAATCCATCAGGTGCCGCTTATACATATAATGAATTGAAAAAACTCACAGATGTTTTAGTAAAATATCCTCATGTTTATATCCTTTCCGATGATATATATGAACATCTCACATATGAGGGTTTTACCTTTGTTACTCCAGCTCAAGTAGAACCAGCGCTTTATGAGCGTACACTCACAATGAATGGTGTTTCTAAAGCCTATGCGATGACGGGATGGAGAATCGGTTATGCAGGCGGACCACAAGAACTCATTAAAGCCATGGATACCATTCAAGGTCAGCAAACATCTGGCACAAGTGTTATTTCACAATGGGCTGCGGTTGAAGCACTCAACGGACCACAAGACTTTATCACTAAAAATAAAAGTATTTTTCAAGCACGCCGTGATCTCGTTGTTTCCATGCTAAACCAAACTCCTGGCATTCACTGTCCAACGCCCGAAGGTGCTTTCTATGTTTATCCTTCTTGCGCAGAACTTATTGGCAAGAAAACACCTAACGGCCAATCTATTACGAATGATGAAGACTTTGCCATAGCGCTTCTAGAAACAGAGGCTGTTGCTGTCGTCCAAGGATCTGCTTTTGGACTTGGACCAACTTTTCGTATTTCCTATGCAACATCAGAAAAATTACTTGAAGAAGCTTGTTTACGTATCCAGCGCTTTTGCAACAGTTTAATTTAAGATTTGTAATATCATCTCTTATGATTGTTTTTTTGCTAAATGTCAGTATATCTGAAAAAATATCAGAAACTGTATCATGGTCTAAATCTATCGATTCAACAAAATAGAGGCTATAGATAAAGATCAAAAAAATCTAGCTATCAAATAAATGAATCGGTCTATTATCATAAGATGATGAAAATCCTATTCTACTTTCTCCATTCAATTTATAACTCTAAAAAGACTGAGCACTTTTAAACACAATTGCCCTTATAATCAACGGCCCTTACAATAAAATCTTTTCTATTTCTTGGCTTATTCTTCGTCCTAAAATAAAGAAGAAGCCACCTCCCGTCGTTGTGTAAACAATCCAGTTTCCTTTAAGTTCTCTCTAATAACTACTTGATTTATTTCATAGGCTTTATGAACAAGACCTGCCTTAAATATTCACCTCACACTCTAATAAAAAGCACTTCATGTATAAGGTTTTAAATATTTTATATCACACCCCTAAAAGACAGACTTTTATGGTACAACAGAATAAATCTCTCTCAAATTCCTCATTGAACTTTAGTATTCTTAAAAAATTGTTGGAGATCCACAAGTTTTGAAATTTTTTCCTTATCAACTTCCCATATATTGCAATTTCTAGGGACTCTTTCAAAAATTAAAAAAAAAGCCGGACATATGTCCGGCAAATTTGGAAAATCCTCAGAGATAAAATCAATCTGATAGATCTTCGTAAGGGAACACTCAAGAAAACGCACTGGGAGGCAACATTATCAAGAGATAGTGTTCTATGTCATTTTATAAGAAAAAGCACAATAAAGACTTAAGCGTATCTGCTATGCAATAAACACATAGCTTTAAATTTGTCTCCATCATGTAGCACTCTTCTTAATTAAATATAAAAATGTAAGCTACACCATCACAAGATTATCCATTTTTCAATATATAATAACCCTCACGGTTGCTAGCATTCATAAAAAACATTTATCCCTTTTTTTTAAAATATTTACCCGTACGGACTCCCTCCACTTTTAATGTGCAACAAACAGTTTTACTTGATTCAATATAGGAAAATTTGAAACAAAAGAATATTACGGGAGCCTCAAGTTGTAAAACAGCTAACTGTTCCTTATAAATTAAGGCATTAATATTAAAAAGACCACTGGCGGGCTTTTAAAAAAATATAATCTCGGAAAGCATTTAACCTTGCCAAATTCTTTAAATTATAAGGATAACAAAAAAAAGTATCAAAAGAAGGAATATCAACCATATCAGGAAAAAGACGCACCAAATGCTCATCATTATTGACGATATAATCAGGAAGCACAGCAATCCCAAGATCACGCATAAGCGCATTCTTTATTGAGATGATATTGTTGATTTGTAGAACTGAAACGCGCAATGATCCATCACTTCTACCAGCCTTTTCCAACCAATTTAAACCAGACAAATAAGGTGGGACAGGTTCACCGAACGAAATAATACGATGCTTATCGAGATCAGATAATTTTTCCGGCTTTCCATAATTTGCAATATACTTTTCCGAAGCATAAACATGCATATGAATTGTAAAGAGTTTTCTTTGTATAAGATCAGGTTGTTTGGGTTGATGTAAGCGAACTGCACAATCCGCATGACACATTGTCAAATCAAGCTCTTCATCGGAAAGCAAAAGCTGAACCTGCATATCAGGATAAAGACTAAGAAATTCTGGCATCCGCTCAGCAATCCACCCTGCCCCCATTCCAAAGGTCGAGGTCACACGCAAGTGCCCCGTTGGTTTTGCATAGCTTTCACTTAATTGCAAACGCACACTTTCAAGCTTCATCAAAACATCATGAGCTGTACGATAAAGAGTTTCTCCCTGTTCTGTAAGAATCAAACCACGCGCATGACGTTGAAATAAGGATACCCCAACCTCTTGTTCTAAAGCCGAAACCTGTCGTGAAACGGCTGATTGAGATAAATGAAGTTTTTGAGCAGCATGCGTAAAAGACCCCGCTTCTGCTGCAGCGTGAAAAACCCTTAACTTATCCCAATCCAACGGTGGCGCCACAATTAATTCTACCTCTATATTCTCTATGTTCTCAATGAGTGACTAACGCTTGGGTATATCCAAAAACCGTTCTGCTTCCAACGCTGCCATACATCCTCTTCCCGCAGCTGTTACAGCTTGACGGAATGTTTCATCTGTCACATCCCCAGCAGCAAAAACACCAGCAATGCTTGTTGCTGTTGAGTCCGGTGCTGTCCATAAATAGCCGCCTCGTTTTTGTTTCAGCTGTCCTTCAAACAGAGAAACAGCAGGATCATGCCCAATGGCAATAAATATGCCCTCTGCATTCACTTTCATCTCGTGACCTGTCTTAACATTTTTCAGACGCGCCCCTGTTACAACAGCGCCCATTTCCCCCTGTGCTGGCAGCCCCACAATTTCTTCAACCACATGATCCCAAAGAACACGCACATTATGACAAGCCAGCAACCTATCTTGCAAAATTTTTTCTGCCCGAAACTGCCCCCGCCTATGAACCACGCTTACACTTTTAGCCAAATGCGATAAATAAAGTGCTTCTTCAACAGCCGTATTTCCTCCTCCCACGACAATAACGTCCTTATCACGATAAAAAAAGCCATCACATGTAGCACAAGCGGAAACACCTCCGCCCATAAAGGTCTGTTCACTTTCTAAACCAAGCCAGCGTGCTTGAGCTCCTGTTGCAATAATCAGTGCATCACAAGAATATTGTGTTCCTGAATCCCCATATAAGACAAAAGGATACTTCAATAAATCAGCCTTTATAATTGTATCATAGATAATTTTTGTCCCCATATTCTCAGCTTGTTTTGCCATTTGTTCCATCAACCATGGTCCTTGAATGGGATCTGCAAAACCTGGATAATTCTCAACATCAGTTGTAATTGTTAATTGTCCACCCTGCTGCAAGCCCGTCACCAAAACCGGCTTAAGCATTGCCCTTGCTGCATAGATCGCCGCTGTATAACCAGCCGGACCTGAGCCAATAATCAGCAGACGAATATGCGATTGTACCATTAAATCCCCTTCACTTTATTATAACTTAATTATTCTATAAATGATAACGGAATGCAGCCTTTTAAAAAAATATTTTTCAAGAGCCCTAATTATGTTATGTATACTTCTTTTCAAGTTTTATGAAAAGGTCTGATTACTAATTCATCAAGGCACGCTAATGTTAAGAATTAATTCTTATCCTATAAAGAGAAAAATGTAACTTCTTATGAGCACAAAACCATAATAAAAAGAGATACAAAGATAGGGAACGATCATTTTTCAATTTATTATCAATGTCTGTGCACGTTTTGCCTTAATCATGGGAGGAGCAATGCTTTTGCCAATTTTTGTGGATTTGCACGACAACAATCGTAATTGGATAAGCTTTCTCTATTCTTGTGCCATAACCACCATGTTAGCAACGCTGATTCTTTTAGCAACTAAGGGAGCTACTTGTCGTTTTTCAGCACGGCTTGGCTTTATGCTCACTGTTTGTCTTTGGCTTACAGGAAGCATCGTAGGTGCCTTACCTCTTTATCTTTCTCCTCTTCCCATTTCTCTCGCAGGAGCCATTTTTGAATCTGTTTCTGGAATTACAACAACAGGCTCTACTGTCCTTTCTAATCTTGATAATTTATCGCGAAGTATTTTATTATGGCGTTCTCTTATATGCTGGATTGGGGGCATTGGTTTTATCGGTTTAGCCCTCTTACTTTTGCCTTCACTGCGTGTGGGTGGCGTGCGACTTTTTCATATGGAATCATCTGATAAATCTGAAAAAATATTGCCTCGCATCAACCAAATTGCTAACGGAATTATCATCGCTTATGTTGGATTAACATTGGCTTGTATGCTTTCTTATTTTGCTGCAGGCATGAATTTATTTGATGCTATTAACCATGCAATGAGTACAGTAGCAACAGCTGGTTTTTCAACGCATGATGCTTCTTTTGGCTATTTTTCTGATAAACCAGCCATCTTAATTATTTCAACAATCTTCATGTTGCTTTCTGCTTTACCCTTCGTACTTTATGTTAAATTAGTCCTTCCTGGACACTCCAAACGCTTCCTTGACCCACAAGTGATTGTTTTTCTCCATATCGTTCTCCTTTTCAGCTTTGCTTTAGCGGCATGGCTACGGTTTTATGATCATCGCGCGTTCCACTTGATTTTCCTTGATGTCATTTTTCACCTTTCATCCATTATTAGCACCACAGGTTATAGCGCTGAAGATTATCAACTTTGGGGACCGTTTGCGCTTGGAATTTTCTTCATTGTTTCTTTTACAGGCGGATGTGCTGGTTCTACTTCTGGTGGCATGAAAATCAATCGCCTCATTATTCTTTGGCGTATTACACAAACAAATATAGAAAAACTTCTTTCTCCTAATGTCGTTGTAAAAGCGCGCTATGATCACTCAAATATATCAAATGACGTTGCCCAAGCCGTTTTGTTTTTTGTCTGTCTTTATATGTTTTGCCTTGTTATCGGCACTGCACTTTTGCTTACAACCGGTCTTGACTTTACCTCTGCCTTTACAGGGGTCCTAACCGCACTTTCAAATGTTGGTCCAGGCTTTGGAGATATTATTGGCCCCACTGGTAATTTCTCTACAATCAACGATCATGCTTTATGGATTTTAAGTTTTCTAATGTTAGCTGGACGCCTTGAAATCATAACAATATTCGTCCTTTTTATTCCCGCTTTCTGGCGTGAACAATTTTAATGCAGAGAGTATTTTATTCTACCATGATAAAAAGTTGACAAGATAAAAAGGCGAAAACAGTATGCGTCATAATATTCACTCCTTACCTAATCTACTGAAGATTTCCTAAAATTTCATACAAAACATCATATCAATGATATAAAAATAATTCAACAAAAACAATCAAATACCGATATTCTCAAAGCCATAACATATAAAACTCCACCTTATTGATCTTCTTTATCAAATAAAGTGGACGCATAGAACATTCTTTTTTACGAATAATATCTCATGCAAAAAATATGAATATTTTCTGATAAAAATGTTTTTTTCTTTAACAGAATTATGTTCTTATGGAAAATAGAATGCCGTTATATTACGAATTCCCAAGCCTGTAAAAAAACATCTCACAATACTCACACGTTCATTTCACGACATCCCTCATAAAATATATAAGATCTGATGGGGGACCATCATTTTTACTTAAATAATAAGGTGCAGGTCGGTACCACAAAATAAGATATAAGTTAACACTATCATATTATTTTCTTGCTTTTAATGTTGCAAAAGCCCGCATTTCAGACAATTTATAAGAAATCTCTTTACAGCTTGTTTTCTATAGTTTTTATCCACCACATACTTTCTTCCGATTGTGATGTGCAAGAGGATAGCTCTTATTGATTTAATATCAACAGATTTGACATGAGAAAATCTTACGGTACTCTAAGCTCTTATTCAAATTGAAACGGTAAATTATTTATAAAAATCATATATATTGATCTTAAATCCATCTTATTATGAATTTATTGAAATATGTAGAGCTATTTTTAGCCATGAAACACCATCATTATCTTTTCAAGATAAGAAAACGTTTTATTGCTATCTATTTAAGTCTTACAAAACGAACAATATCAGCACAACCCCGTATAAGATAGTGCATAAATCCCCAGACTTGAGTTAAAGCATTATTTTCTTATTCTAAAATATCAATGAATAAAAGTAGCTTTCTTCTCTCCTAGTATGCTTTATCATAAACTACATATCGCTCTCAAGCGTATACATTTTTACTCTTTTATCCAAAATTTTGAGAACTTTTTATAGCGTGCTACTAAAGACAATATAAATTTTGTAAAATAACATTTATATCATTGAGCTGTTTTCTTGATGACTATGAAAAACCTTTAAGGAAAATACTTTTATCATTCTTCAAAAAGATTTTTGATATAATAATCAAAGTGTTTTTTCTGCAAACAGTTCTTTGTAAACACTTTCAATCTTGCTTGCCTCTTTTTCCAAAGGAAAGTGAGTACGAACATGGGTTAAAGCTTTCTTTCCGGCTGCCAATGTCTTTTCTACATCAGCAAAATAAGGTTCAATTGCTGCTGTTAAAGCCGCTCCATCTCCTGCTTGAACAACCGTTCCTGTCGCTTCTGCAACCAATTCTTTATAAGCTCCTGCATCACTCGTTACAACCGCAACCTGTGATGCCATTGCTTCTAATGGTGTTAAACCGAAACCTTCTGTACGAGAAGGTGCAATATAAAGTGTTAAACGACGATACCACAAAGGGATGTCCAGAATCTCACCAAGAAAAATAATGCGATCATCCAGACCAGCCTTAGCAATCTTTTGGCGTAATTCTTTTTCAAAATGATAATATTGCTCTGTCGTACGACCAGCGATAAGTGCCGTCCATTCGGGATAGTCAGGCAATAATGCTATCATGGCATTAACAAATAAATCTGTTCCCTTTGAGTAGCGCAGACGCCCAAAACATCCTACCGCATATTTTCCTGGAAATCCTGTCGAAGAAAAGCAATCATCAAGAGTGTGTGGTGGAGTAAAACGCCTCACATCCACCCCATGCATAATAACCTTATGAGGTACTTCTAGATAGGCGCTCGTACGTGTACTGGTAGCGATAACCCTATCCATACCGCGAATCAACCATTTTGTAAAAGGCTTATGATGACGTTGTGAAGCCGATGTGAAGATAAGTTTAAGCTTCATTCGCAAAACATCGCGCAAAAAAATCCCACAAAGCATCTCAATATTGCGTCGCGCATGCCAAATACGAAATGGTTTCCCTTTCGGACTTTTCCAAAGTCCGAAAAGGTCCCTAAAGGCAAGAGCCGGTAAACTTTGTGGTAATCCAAACCCAAAAGTGGATATACGTACACCCTGTTCGCGTTGCAGTGGAATAAGCTGAATAATCGTAGATGTTACTCCCGACAAACGCCTTTTAAAGTGAGGCGCAATAATTTCAGTTTCGTCCAAAGATACACGCATAATAATCCATATGTTATTTAGATGTACTGAACCTTAATGATCTCGTAATTATGCGCACCACCTGGTGCATTCACCTCAATCACATCACCTTCTTGCTTGCCAATAAGTGCACGTGCGATAGGCGAAGAAATAGAGATTTTACCAACCTTTACATCAGCTTCTTGATCCCCTACAATCTGATACACTTTTTTTTCCTCAGTATCTTCATCCAAGAGTTTAATGGTTGCACCAAATTTTATTTTGTCACCTGAAAGACGCGAGACATCTATAACTTCTGCCCGAGCGATATAATCTTCAAGCTCATTTATACGCCCCTCATTATGACTTTGCGCTTCTTTAGCAGCATGATACTCGGCATTTTCTGATAAATCACCATGTGCACGCGCCTCAGAAATTGCTTCAATAATTCGCGGACGCTCCTGTTGTTGACGCCAACGCAACTCTTCCTTAAGACTCTCAAAACCAGCTGTAGTCATCGGAACTTTTTCCATAATCCGTCCCTTTCTATTACACGGAAGGTTTAATAAAAATACAAAAAACGGCTTCCAAAATTACTTTTGGAATCCGAAAACTACGATATTTTTATTATATAGTACAGTATCGCTGTTTTCCATACAAAAATAAATAAATGAAACAAAACATGCACAAATAGTGATTAAAACATCTCATTTTGGTGTTTAAAACGTTAAACTTCACTCTTCTCTTTAAAGTGTCTTAAAGAAGAAAGAATTGTGTTTTTTTCTATTTTATTATAATCTAGTAAAAGAAATCATATGGGATATGAAGAGAAAAGGATAGAAAATCTCTAAAGAAATTCTTTACAGAAAAATGAAAAAAATCGTCATTTTTTTTATGTTTGGCTCTTTCTTTTTAGCCACAACAATATCAGAGGCAGCAAATGCTTTTGTTACGAAAAATCTTAATTTTAGAACAGGTCCCAGCACTCAGTATGCACTTTGCGGCTTAATCTCTGCTGGAGAATTAGTTTTTGTTAAAAACTGTGAAGGAAATTGGTGCCATATCCGATATAACACTCAAATAGGTTGGGTGTCATCTCGTTATCTTTCATTTAAAGATGGAAATGATCTTTATCACACGTATACAATGTCTTTAATGCCCAAACGTACCGATTATTCTCCATAACAGCCATAATAACTTATGCCCTCTTGAATATCATCATGGCAAAATGCAATAGTATTCACGAACAACCACAAATATGCCCCTCTAAAGAAATACTTCGAAGAATTTGTCTCATAGAAAAAACTTGATCAATATCCTAATCAAGGCTCCAATAAACCAAAACAAATCTGTTCAATAACGTTTTGCTGTTGTCGTAATGAAATTGTAAAAATTAGTATTTTCTTTAAAATCACCAGCACTTTTCTATCAAAGGATACAACAATGAAAAATGGTGTTACTGCAACAGTAGAAGCTCTTTCTGCTCTTATTGCTTCAGGTAATCCTCTTTTTAAGAATGGTGCATTATGGACACCTCACCGCCCTATTCGTCCTGAAAAATCTGAAGGTGGTATTCCATTTCAACTCGAAACATCTTTTAAACCAGCGGGAGATCAACCTCAAGCCATAAAAACTCTGGTTGAGGGAATTCAAAAAGATGAACGTACACAAGTGCTTTTGGGTGTTACCGGCTCAGGAAAAACCTATACAATGGCCAATATCATTGAAAAAACACAGCGTCCAGCTCTGATTTTAGCTCCCAATAAAACTCTAGCAGCGCAGCTTTATGGGGAATTTAAAAGTTTTTTTCCCCATAATGCTGTCGAATATTTTGTTTCTTATTATGACTATTATCAACCAGAAGCCTATGTTGCACGCTCTGATACCTATATTGAAAAAGAATCCTCAATTAATGAACAAATCGACCGGATGCGTCATGCTGCAACACGCGCCGTCTTAGAGCGTGATGACGTTATTATCGTCGCCTCTGTCTCCTGCATCTACGGAATTGGTTCCGTAGAAACCTATACGGCCATGACCTTCCAAATAGCAAAAGGGGACAAACTCAATCAACGAACACTCTTGGCTGATTTAGTCTCTCAACAGTATTATCGACAAGATATCAATTTCATTCGTGGTTCCTTTCGTGTACGAGGGGATACAATCGAAATTTTCCCTGCCCATCTTGAAGACCGTGCTTGGCGTATTTCGCTCTTTGGCGATGAAGTGGAAACAATTACGGAATTCGATCCTCTCACCGGACAAAAAACAGGCGATCTTCAATCGATTAAAATTTATGCCAATTCACACTATGTAATACCGCGACCAACACTCAATCAAGCAATGAAAGCCATCAAAATGGAACTGCTTCAACGCCTCGATGAGTTGAACGCAGCGGGACGTCTTTTAGAAGCACAACGTTTAGAACAACGTACAATTTTTGATTTAGAAATGTTAGAAACCACCGGTTCATGCGCCGGAATAGAAAATTATTCACGTTATTTAACAGGACGAAAACCTGGTGAACCACCACCAACCTTGTTCGAATACATTCCAAATAATGCTCTTGTTTTTATCGATGAAAGCCACGTAACCATTCCCCAAATTGGGGGCATGTACCGAGGTGACTTTCGTAGAAAAGCAACCTTAGCAGAATATGGTTTTCGCCTCCCTTCTTGTATGGATAACCGTCCTTTGCGCTTTGAAGAATGGGATGCTATGCGCCCACAAACGATTGCTGTCTCCGCAACACCTGGACGCTGGGAAATAGAACAATCTCACGGCACTTTTGTGGAACAAGTTATTCGCCCAACAGGGCTTGTTGACCCACCAACAGAGGTTCGTCCAGCCAAAAATCAAGTCGATGATGTTGTGAATGAAATTCATAAAACAATTCAAAAAGGCTACCGCACACTAGTGACCGTCCTAACCAAGCGTATGGCCGAAGACTTAACTGAATATCTCCACGAACAAGGTATTCGTGTACGCTATATGCATTCTGACATTGATACATTAGAGCGCATTGAAATTCTACGCGATCTTCGGCTTGGCACCTTTGATGTCCTCATCGGTATTAACTTGCTCCGAGAAGGCTTAGATATTCCAGAATGTGGTTTTGTTGCCATTCTAGATGCCGATAAAGAGGGCTTTTTGCGCTCTGAAACTTCACTCATACAAACAATCGGACGTGCTGCACGTAACGTAGATGGCCGTGTTGTCCTCTATGCAGATACGATCACTGGTTCCATAGAACGAGCCTTACAGGAAACACAAAGACGTCGACAAAAACAAATAGCCTATAATGAAGAACACCATATCACACCGAAAAGTATTAAAAAAAATATCGGAGATATTCTCAATTCAGGCTATGAAAACAACCATATTCATACAAATATCCCTGATGTCATCGAGAAAAAAAATATGGTTGGCAACAATTTAGCATCTCATATTAAACACCTCGAAAAATTAATGCATGAAGCAGCTGCTGATCTTAATTTTGAAGAAGCAGCACGCCTTCGCGATGAAATCAAACAATTACAAAAGATAGAACTAGAACTCGCGGAAAATCCCTTAACACAACATAGCGAACAATCCACCCATGAGCGCGTATTACAACCAAGTCTTTTCTCCAAACCAGACCTTGCACACATGGGACCAACCATGGACACTGGTATTTTGGAAAATCAAAAAGGAAAATCTCGTAAAAACACCCCTAATCAAGCAACAATAAAACGAAAAAAACGCAATCAATGAAGGAGCAAAAAATTTCAAACCGCATAAAATAATCTTCAGCTCTTCTAAAAAAAGACGAAAGCTGCAAAAGCAAACAGCGTTATCCGAAAAATAGACAACCTCCAACATCAAGGGTGCTTCAATTTGTCTAAAACAACATGAGAGAGAACATTTTATAAAAAATTTCTAAAATATATTATATTTATACAGTTATAATATGATATCGAACTCAATATTATTTATCCTTACAAGAAAATATTCAAATAGGACACTGTCCTATAACACAAATAAAGTAAAATAAGACTTTCTCATAGAACCATAAGCCTATGATAAAAAATGATAACTTTTATTCATATACCTATTGTTCAATTCATATTGTACCAAACAATAAAAAACTATCCCTAAATAAAGAGTTTATATTCCATAGTAAAAAATCGTGGACTCTCAATACAAACTTATTAATTAACCTCAAGCAGAGTACATTAATTGAAATCAAAATTCTGTTATGATTTCATTTTACTGTCTCCGCGATAGATTTAACTAAATAAATTTTTATTTTTTTGTCACAATAAAGTCCAAAATTGTTCAGACTCTATTCAGTTTGAAACGTGTAGGATGTGAAAAATACGAATTTACACAAGGAGCATCATTATGAAAAAAGTGATCAGGTTAGCGGCATTATCAGCAATATCAACTGTGACCGTTTTGATGCCGCTAAATGCAACGCTTGCGGATATGGCATGGAAGCGTAGTGACTCTATCTCGAGAGAAATAGATGATATGATGAGGAAGATGCGTAAAGAAACAGATGATGCGATAAGGGAAATGAAGAAGAAAGCTGATATCCCGCCTTGCGGTTTTTCTCGCTCCCATTGTTCTGATAGCAAACGTGGCTTTTTTTCTGATGATTTCCAAAAGTTTGTTGATGATTTCCGCAAGCGTTCTGATGATGACAAGAGAAGATTTAAAGCCAAACATAGTAAGGCGGAACAACAACACCATCATCACCATTATCATCATTTTGAAAACAAAACATATCATTACGTCGAGCGCAAAAAGACAAAACACAGTAATATTCATATAGACAACTCAGAAGATGCTTTAGCGGTGGGTATTCTTGATCTTAAAACTGGTACGATTCTTGGTACAATTTTAAAAAAAACAGAACAGCCACAAGTGGTTTATCAAATAGTACCACAAAATCAGATAATTTATCAAAAAGTTCCGCAAAATCAAAGAGTTTATCAAGTGCAGCAAATGGTGGCATATGAGCCACTCCAGCAATCATTAGAATCTGATTGGCTTAACTATTGCAAGAAAAAATACCGTTCTTTCAACCCTAAAACAGGGACCTTTCGAGACCGTAATGGTGTGGAACACTTTTGTTATGCCCCAATAAATTAACTTCTGTTCCATCCTACTAAAAAAATCTTAAATGGCAAAAAAACGCTTCAAAGCGTTTTTGTGTTTGCTCATATATTAAAATCTTGAAGAAAAGAATTATTTTGGCGCTCATAGCCTATACTACTTTTGGGATCATGCCCACAGATAAAACAAACATCATCGCCTAAGGGTAAAACTTTTTCTCGAAGGGATTTGCATCAATTTTTCATAGGAACAGAAGGGGAAGTCCGTACGTCCAATAGAACCACGAAAAAGAACAGCACCCAAGAGGGCTAAGCGCTCTTTTTCATTGAAATAAATAACATGACCAAGGGAATGCCCCAGTGTATACAAAACCCTAAACTCATGTCTAGCAAAATACACACACTCACTATATCGAACAACGCACCATGATGCTTTCGGGTGTAAGCCATGATTTAAGAACCATTCTCACTTGTTTTAAACTTCAGCTAGCGTTAGCAAATACTGACTTTGATATCAAGCCGCTTGAGCAAGATGTGAGTGACATGCAAAATATGTTAGAAGATTACCTTGCTTTTGCCCGTAGTGAAGACAGTGAGTGTGTTAAAACTTTTGATTTAAATGCTCTTATGCAAAAATTCTCTACCGATGCGCATCTTCACAAACGCCAATTTTCCTACACCATTGAAAGCCCTACACAAATACAAGCACGCCCACGTGCCTTCACACGTCTCATCAGCAATCTTGTGTCAAACGCATTTTATCATGCCAATACTGTCAAACTAACAGCCATATCCCAACAAGAATGTTTCCCATATATCAAAAAAAAGTTCCCGCAATATATTATATTTATACAATTATAATATGATATCGAACTCAATATTTAGCCTCACAAGAGAGTAGTCAAACAGGACTGTATTTTATCACACCAATAAGGTTCTATCTTAGCACCATAAGTCTATAATAAAAAACGATAACTTTTATTCATACACCTATTGTTCAATTCATATTGTATCAAGCAATAAAAAAGTACTCATCAATAAATAATTTATAACCAATAGTAAAAAATCTGGTTCTCTAAATACAAGCTGCTTAATGAACATTAAGAATAGTACATTAATTGAAATCAAAATTCTGTCATGATTTTATTTTACTGTATTGGTAATAGTTTTAACTAAATGAATTTTTATTTTTTTGTCACAATAAAGTCCAAAATTGTTCAGGCTCTATTCAGTTTGACACATGTAGGATGTGAAAAATACGAATTTACACAAGGAGCATCATTATGAAAAAAGTGATCAGATTAGCGGTATTATCAGCAATGTCTACTGTAACCGTTTTGATGCCATTAGATCCAACGCTTGCGGATATGGCATGGTATCATAACTATGATATGAGGAGGGAGGCTGGTTTACCGTCTCACAATTTTAGCTCCCATTTTTCTCATAGTGAACATCACTCTTTTGATAATCCCCACAAGCGTCATTATGTTAGCCATAAATGGGGAGCACAACAACACCATCATGTTGAACATAAGACATATCATTATGTCGAGCGCAAAAAGACAAAACACAGTAGTATTAATATAAATAACTCAGGAGAAGCTTTAGCAATGGGCATTCTTGCTCTTGCAGCAGGTGCACTTCTCGGCAAAATTTTAAAAAAATCAGAACAGCCACAAGTTGTTTATCAAACCGCACCACAGCATCAAATTGTATATCAACAGGTTCCACAAGAACAGATAATTTATGAAGCTCCGCAAACGGTGAAATATGAGCCAGTACAACAATCATTAGAATCTGATTGGCTTCAATATTGCAAGAAAAAATACCGTTCCTTCAACCCTAAAACAGGGACCTTTCGAGACCGTAATGGTGTGGAACACTTTTGTTATGCCCCAATAAATTAACTTCTGTTCTGCCCTACTAAAAAGTCTTAAATGGCACAAAAAAACGCTTCAGAGCGTTTTTTTATTTGCTCATATATTAAAATCTTGAAGAAAAGGATTATTTTGTCGCTCATAGCCTATGCTACTTTGGGGACCATGCCCACAGATAAAACAAACATCATCGCCTAAGGGTAAAACTTTTTCTCGAAGAGATTGCATCAATTTTTCATGGGAACAGAAGGGGAAGTCCGTACGTCCAATAGAACCACGAAAGAGAACATCACCCAAGAGGGCTAAGCGCTCTTTTTCATTGAAATAAATAACATGACCAGGAGAATGTCCTGGGGTGTGAAAAACCTTAAACACATGTCCAGCAAAATGAACGCACTCACCATCTTCTAACCATTGATCAGGGATACAGATGCAAGCATCAGTGATGCCATAATTTTTTGCGCTTTCGCTCACGGCATCCATCACAGGCTTATCATCGCGATGTGAACCGATGATTTTTACATTAAGCGCTTCTTTCACTTGCATTGCTGCTCCCACATGATCAAAATGACCATGTGTTATCCAAATAGCCTCAACGATAACACCATTCTTTTCGATTACGTCTTGAATCCGCGGCCAATCACCACCAGGATCAATGAGAACCCCCGTTTTACATTCACTATCAAAAAGCAAAGTGCAATTTTGTTGGAATGTTGTAACTGGAATAATATGTATATTAAGACTACCCATCATATCCTTTTCAAAAGTAACTTTTTTAAATTTATAAATAAAACTTTCTCTCTTTTAAGGTAAAGGTGCTGCTCGACAGCTTTATACAACTTATGTAAACTTGCATTTTGTGTAAACTAAATTTTTATCAAGGTTTTTTTAAGAATGACCAATCACGTTCAAGTTTTGTGTGACGATGCCCCTCACCTTCTTGTGATTGATGACGATACTCGTATTCGCAATCTTTTATTTCAGTTTCTCATTAAAAATGGATTTCGTGTTTCAGTTTCAGCCAATGCGAATGAAGCAAGACGACTATTGGCAAGTTTAGATTTTGATCTTCTTATTGTTGATGTCATGATGCCTGGTGAAAACGGTATTGACCTCACTCATTCACTCCGCCAAACAAAAAATGTCCCTATCTTCATGCTAACAGCTTTATCAGAAATAGACAATCGTATCCGTGGATTAGAAGCAGGGGCAGATGATTATCTGGCTAAGCCGTTTGACCCTCGTGAACTTCTCCTTCGCATCAACGCCATTTTACGACGAGGTTTTCCCCTTAGCCAACCCAAAATTGAGCAAATCGTTTTTGGTCCTTATATATTTTCAATTTCACGACGCGAACTCAAAAAAGGAGGAGAAATTATTAAATTAACAGATAAAGAGCAAGAAATGATGGTCATTTTTGCCGAAAATGCAGGCGATACAATTCCGCGCCATAAATTTGCGACCGATGACAGCAATATAAGTGAACGTGCCATTGATGTGCAGATCAACCGCCTTCGTCGTAAAATAGAAAAAAATCCAGCACTCCCTATATGGCTCCAAACTGTGCGAGGAATAGGGTATAAACTCTCAATTGAATAGGCGCACAATGTTCAAACCTTTAAGATTTTTTTTTCGATGGCTAACGAAAAAGATGCCTAAACGGCTTTATGCTCGTTCTTTGATCATTATTATTGCTCCCATGGTGCTTCTGCAAACGGTCATTGCTTACGTCTTTATGGAACGTCATTGGCAAATGGTAACCGAGCGTCTTTCAACTGCTGTCGTGCATGATATTTCAGCCATTATTGATATTCTTGAAACATATCCACAACAAGATAACTATGAAGATATCAAGCGTATTGCACAACAACGTATGGGATTAAACATTTCTATTTTATCTCCTGCCCCCTTACCCCCACCAGGACCTAAGCCATTTTTTGCAATTCTTGATTATTTTCTAAGTGAAGAAATCACCCGCCAAATTAACCGTCCCTTCTGGATCGATACTGTAGGAGATTCTGATCTTGTTGAAATCCGCATCCACCTTGGTCACAATATCTTACGCGTCTTTGCTCCACGCAGCCAAGCTTATGCTTCCAATACTGCTATTTTTTTAAGCTGGATGGTAGGAACAGCTCTTGTTTTATTGCTGATAGCAATTTACTTTTTGCGCAATCAAATCAAACCGATTCAACAATTGGCTGAAGCAGCAGAAAGCTTTGGACGCGGTCGTCCTTTACCAAAAGGATTTCAACCACAAGGAGCTGATGAAGTTCGTCGTGCAGGCATCGCTTTTGTACGCATGCGTGAACGTATTGAACGCCAAATTGAGCAACGTACCATGATGCTCTCAGGAGTAAGTCATGATTTAAGAACCATTCTTACACGCTTTAAACTTCAGCTAGCATTAGCAAATACTGACTTTGATATTAAACCGCTTGAGCAAGATGTAAGTGACATGCAAAATATGTTAGAAGATTATCTTGCTTTTGCTCGTGGTGAAGGAAGTGAAAGTGTCAAAACTTTTGATTTAAATGCTCTTATGCAAAAATTCTCCGCCGATGCTCATCTTCACAAACGTCAATTTTCTTACACTATTGAAGGTCCTACAGAAATACAAGTACGTCCCCGTGCTTTCACACGCTTAGTCAGCAATCTTGTATCAAATGCATTTTGTTACGGTACGACCGTTAAACTAACCGCTAACTCTCAACTAGAATCTTTTATATTAATCATCGATGATAATGGACCTGGAATTCATGAAAATATGCGCACAGAAGTTTTTAAGCCATTCTTTCGACTTGATAAAGCGCGAAATCAAGATGCAAGTGGAACAGGACTTGGTCTTTCTATTGCCCAAGACATAGCACGCAGCCACGGTGGCAACATACAATTAGATGAGAGCCCTCTAGGGGGGGTGCGCGCTATTCTTGATATCCCCCTATGAGTAATATTTCAGCAAACCGTCTGTAAAAATAACAGACTGTATATTTTAGGCATTCCCTACAGTTTCAAACAAAGTGTACTGTAGTGCCTTGTAAGCACTTTCTCCCGACAAAGCAACCATCTGAAATGCAACATAATGGCTTTCACAGACTTTAAGTGCATGTATCAACAATGTTTCAACCTGTATATGAGATGGATGCATCCCACCAGCCAAAAGAAGACCTTGTCGATAAATAACTGAATTATTCCTTTGCCAGTAATCAAAATGTCCCAACAACAACTTTTCATTAATTGCTAGCAATAAGCGCTGTATTTCAGCTGTTTGAGCATTTTTTATAGAAAGATCAAACGAACAAGCTAAATGAAGTGCTTCATGCTCTTCCATCCATGAAAAAGCAAGACGATAGTTTGCACGTTTTCCTTCCACACAAACGCTAATTTCATCTTGTGCATCCCGCTCAAATGACCAATCATATTCACAGGCAATCTGTTCGATAAAATCAACAGGGTGCTCTTTTCTTTCTGTGGCGCAAAATGCAAGCCTCATCACAATCCTCAATCATCTTTAAACATTGTCAACAGAATATAAACCATCTAAACTGTAACAATATTTTGCTACAATCAGAACCTTTACACCAAACAAATACACATAAAAACATCGACAGTACACAAACACCCAGAACACAATCGCGCTGTTTAGGGCAACCTGATAATCATAAAACGAATCATCAAGTCTTTTCAGTGTATTGATACAATTTCATAGCGCCAGCCCCCCTGATTCAAAAAAATGTATTTTACCCCCAAAAAAATCAAAAATAAACAAATGCTCCGCTCTAACAGACTCAAGATTAAGCATTTTTTAGTTTCACGCATCATATTGAAAAATTGGGGATATTTTTTGAAGATTCTTTTTTTAAGAAACTATTTTACTTTTTTGTGTCTGCGTTTTTTAAATCATCTTTTTTTAAATCATCAAGGCGCCTTTTCAAATCAGCATTATCAGCATGGATTTTCAGCACCATCTCCTTAAAAGTCTCAAACTCTTCGCGAGAAACAAGATCAAGTTTGTTTGCTATCTTTTCAGCCTGCACACGAAAAGCTGTTCCAGCTTCACGTCGTATGCCTTGCGCAACGTCAGCAGCATCCGTTGCTAATTTTGCTAATTCATCAAAAATACGGTTTGATCCATTACGCATAACATTTTTCCTTAAATTTTAATTATTGACGCACGCATTATAGCGTATTCTCATAACATTTAGATACTGTAATTTGTTCCTTTTACTCTATATTTTACATACTATGTAGACTTTTCATAACGATTTTGTTTAAGAGTTTTTAATACTCCTTTTATCACCATATTTTTTTTACCGCGATAAATCAGTGGAAATCTATCACCCTTTCTGTCTAGCCTCCCTACTGACTTGACCATTGTGCATTCATCTGTCATTTCTGATCATCAGAGTCACTTCATATTCATCTCATAATGTAAGATGCTTAACTCATGAACAATTTGTCTTGTCCAGCCATTGCTTTTCCGTCTTTTCTTGATCCTGTCATTATCCAGCTAGGTCCTATAACACTTCATTGGTATGGACTTGGTTACGTGCTGGGTATTCTTTTTGCTTGGTGGTATGCGCAAAATTTATTAAAAAAAACATCTCTATGGTATAGAAACCACCCTCCTATGGATAAAGAGAAGATCGGAGATTTTGTTGTCTGGTCTGCCATAAGTGTTGTTGTTGGAGGACGTTTAGGACAAGTTCTTGTATGGGATCCCATTTACTATTTTAACCATCCAAGTGCTATCATTGCCGTATGGGATGGGGGAATGTCCTTTCATGGCGGACTTATTGGTATTATCATTGCTATGATCTGGTTTGCCCGTAAAAATCATATTAACATACGAGCCATGTTTGATATCATTGCTGCAGGTGCTCCTATTGGTATCGGCATTGTACGAATTTGCAACTTCATCAACCAAGAGTTATGGGGCAATATTACTACACATCCTTGGGCTGTTTGTTTTCCTCTCGATCCTTACTATTTACCGCGCCATCCAAGTCAACTTTATGAAGCATTTATGGAAGGATTTCTTCTCTTCATCATCCTGTGTCTTCTTATTTTTTGGTTCAAAGCATTAAAACGTCCCGGTACTGTATCAGGGATATTTATTATAGGCTATGCAATAGCACGCAGCATTTCTGAAATTTACCGTGCTCCTCAAGAAGATCCAGAATGGTTTTCCACACTTTTCCATTCTACTGGTTTTACTTATGGCATGGCTTTATCTCTTCCCATGTTTCTTTTAGGGGGATATCTTCTTCTCCATGCCTTTAAATATAAATCGACAGAAAATGGCCAGTCTCAAAGAAAAAATTAAAGAAATTATTGCCCTTAATGGACCAATCACTGTTAGCCAATATATGACGTTGGCGCTCACCGATCCTCAATTTGGTTATTATCAAACACAAACACCTTTTGGACGTACTGGTGATTTCATTACAGCACCTGAAATAAGCCAACTATTTGGAGAGATGATTGGCATTTGGACTCTTGCAAGCTGGAAAGCTCAAGGTTGTCCTTATCCTTTTATTCTCGCTGAAATAGGTCCAGGACGTGGAACTTTGATGGATGACATTTTGCGAACTATCCAAAAGCTCTCTCAAACGGCATTTAATGCTGCTGAAATTTTTCTGATAGAAATAAGCAAAAAACTTGCAAAAGAACAAAAAAAACGCCTTTGCTCTTATCAAAAACAAATCCATAGCATTGAAAATTTTAATCAAATTCCTTCAAAACCTCTCTTCCTCATTGCTAATGAATTTCTCGATACACTCCCTATCAACCAATATATTAAAGTCAATGGAGAATGGAAAGAGCGCTGCATTACAGTCAATCAAAATGGAGATTTCATCTTTATTGCTGCCCCACATAGACTTCCCTCTTCTTGTCTACAAACCTATTGTTCTAAAGTGCCTGACGGAACAATTTTTGAACATGCCCCCTTACGACATCAGTTCATGAAACAAATCAGCCACCATTTAGTGCAAGTAACAGGTTCTGCTTTACTTATCGACTATGGTGCTTGTGATCTTGCTTTTGGTGATACGCTGCAAGCTCTCTCAAAACATAGATTTCGTGATGTTTTCGATGCCCCTGGTGAACATGATTTAACATCCCATGTTGATTTTTCTTTTTTAAAAACCATCGCTCTTGAACAGGGCTGTTTTGCTGAAATCTTCGAGCAAGGAGAATTTCTTTTTAAAATGGGGCTACTGGAGCGCGCAAAACAGCTTGGAGTGGGAAAAAGCACTCCTTTGCAAGATAAAATCCGCCAAGACATCGAACGGCTCGCTGGTCCAGATCAGATGGGAAAATTATTTAAAGTTTTACATTTCAGTAATAAAAACATCTCCATCCCTCCCCAATTTTGATGATCAGCGCTTTTGTCAATAAGCACATCATTATCTGAAATATTCATTGACAAATATGAACATCTCCATCCTCATTTCAAATAATCTCCATAAGGAACTTTTATGAAATCTATTCCTCATCCCATTCTTGCAAAAAATCTTTCTACTTTACACAACCATGGGATAAAACATGGATTTTTTACACGTCAAGGTGGTGTTTCAAAAAATCTTTATCATAGTCTTAATGTTGGGAAAGGTTCAAATGATCAACCTGAACATATCGTACAGAATCGTCTTTTGATCGCCAATTATTTTTCTATTGAGGCGAAAAATTTAGTCACAGTCAATCAAATACACTCCTGTAACATTGTCGTAGCTCATCAAGCAACTATCGGTACCCCTCCTCAAGCTGATGCTCTAGTTACGACCACCCCAGAACTCGTTATTGGGGTTCTTACAGCAGATTGCGGCCCCATTCTGTTTGCTGATCCACAAGCTGGAGTCATCGCTGCAACTCATGCTGGCTGGCGTGGAAGCTTAAATGGAATTATCGAGAAAACAATTGCTGTTATGGAAAAACAAGGAGCCAAAAGACAATCAATAACAGCAGTCCTTGGACCTTGTATTGGTCCATGCCACTACGAAGTAACAAGTGAATTTTACGACCAATTTATGGAGAGCCATAGCAAATTTCAAAAATATTTTTTAAAAACAGAAAAAGTCAATCATTTTCGCTTTAATCTATGGGCATTTATTATAAACAAACTCAAAGAAGCAGGCGTTAATGCTTCTTGTGTAGAGCTTTGTACCTATCAAGATGAACAGCGTTTTTTCTCCTATCGCCGTGCAATTCACCGCAACGAACCCGATTACGGACGGCAAATTTCCGCTATTATGCTGAAAAACAAAAGATGAGCCCCTTTTATACTTGGAACAATACCAAAACTGCAAAACTAAACTTTTTATCCAAATGTAAAAATAAATCCCATTGTACTTTTCTTTTTTCACGAAATTATCTAGCAGCCCATAAAATATGATTGCCTTCGCTATGATCATTTCCAATGTTTGGTTATAATGATTGAAAGCAAGATTATACTTCATTTTATTACTCCCCTTCATTCATCTTCAATATGAAACATTCTCCATATTGAAAATATTTTTTATAAAGTAATAACCAAAAAGCTTAATCTATATGTATTGCTTTGCCACATGGAGAAAAAACTTTGCTCTAACAGTAATAAACTTTTGGAAAAAGAAACAACATACCGCATAGCTCTTTAACAATAATCGATAAAATTGTAAGGCTTTTGTAATTGTTCTCTTGCAATTTAATAAAAAGAAATTAAAAACCGTGTCGCATTCCCACCATGATGATTCAGAGGTTCTACTATGAAACTTTTCTGCGGAAATTCTAATCCACGCCTTGCTGAAGATGTTGCAAATTATTTGAATATCCCCTTAGGCAAAGCAACTGTAAAACGCTTTGCTGATCAAGAAATTTTCGTAGAACTGCATGAAAATGTACGTGGACAAGATGTTTTTGTTTTGCAATCTACATCCTATCCCGCAAATGATCATTTGATGGAATTGCTCATCATGATTGATGCCCTTCGTCGTTCTTCTGCGCGTCGTATTACAGCTGTTATCCCCTATTTTGGCTATGCCCGCCAAGATAGAAAACCAGGACCACGAACTCCCATTTCTGCAAAACTTGTTGCCAATCTCATTACTGAAGCAGGAGCCCATCGTGTTTTAACATTGGACCTTCATGCAGGACAAATTCAAGGTTTTTTTGATATCCCTACAGATAATCTCTATGCTGTCCCTGTCATTTCTCGCGATGTCAAAGTGCATTATTCTCTTGAAAATGTTATTGTTGTTTCACCTGATGTGGGTGGTGTGGTTCGCGCGCGCGCGCTCGCCAAGCGCTTGAACAGTTTGCTCGCTATTGTGGATAAACGTCGCGAAAGCCCCGGTGAATCAGAAGTTATGAATATCATTGGAGATGTATCGGGAAAAGATTGCCTTTTGCTTGATGATATTGTTGATTCAGGTGGAACTTTATGCAATGCAGCAAGTGCTCTGCTTAAACATGGTGCCAATAGTGTCACGGCTTATATCACACACGGTGTTCTTTCTGGTAATGCAATCGAACGAATTGCCAATTCAGAGATGAAAGAATTGGTTATTACAGATTCAATTATGCCAACACAAGCTATTGAGAAAACCCATAATATTCGTGTTTTGCCCATTGCCGACCTTATTGGAGAAGCAATAGCAAGGACAGCAGCAGAACAATCGGTTTCCAGCTTATTTGGTTAAAGTGGTTCCTTGGGGTCTCCCGGTGCTGTTTCAACACCAAGATCAGGAAATGCAACAATACGTTGACCACTAAAATGCGTGTGAATAACAATAAGTCCACGCTCTTCAAAGTAGGTTAAAAGTCGGCGTGCACGGCTTAAAGAATGAGTCCCATAAAGACGTGCTAAAAATGCATCAGATGGACAGGGCTTTCCCCCTAATGCGGCCTGTGCCACGTTCAAGAAGACTCCTTGAACATCTTCTTCCAAACTTTCTGATATCTGCAAAATATGTTTCCAATGTTCACTGACAGCCGTTTGTTCATCAACAAAAGCCTGAGCAATAGCCAACTTACGCCGAAATTGTGAAAGATTAAAAGGAACCTTTGACATACCATGGATACGACAACGAACTGAAAAATCTTGATAAAGCACCGCTGTTGAACGATAAAAAGCTTCAGAATCCTCAAGAATTTCCCGAATAATATGTTCTGCCTGCCCGTCACGCTCAACATCAGAAAGTTCAGGAAATAAACTCGGGTTTTCTTCCAACAACTCTTGTTTTTTATGCACGACCTCCTCTAACATCTCGTGCATTGATTTTTCCCTCATCGGCTCTCGTGTTTGTTTAAATGGCGTTAAAATTTCCTCTGGTGAAGCAGTAAAAACGAGCTCTTGTACATCATCTCGCTCTGTTGGAAGTGGCATTAATTTAGGGCTAGAAGAGCGTGCCAAAGTTTCAACAGAACCGATAATAATTGGTAAGGGACGTCGTGATAAAGCAGGGCCTAAAGCTATAAAATTTCCCCGTTCAAGATCTCTAAACATTTCCGCTTGGCGACGTTCCATCCCCAAAAGATCAGCGGCGCGCACCATATCAATATCTAAAAAAGTCCGCCCTATTAAAAAGTTTGAAGCTTCAGCCGCAACATTTTTGGCAAGCTTAGCCAAACGTTGTGTCGCAATAACACCAGCAAGACCACGTTTACGTCCTCGACACATAAGATTGGTCATAGCGCTCAAAGAAATTTTACGCGCTTCATCAGAAACTTCTCCTGCTGCAGTTGGAGCAAACAATTGTGCTTCATCGACAACGATAAGCATAGGATACCAATAATCACGTTCCACATCAAAAAGTGCCCCAAGGAAAGCCCCTACAGCACGCATCTGTTGTTCAGTATCCAAGCCTTCAAGATTAAATACCACTGAAACTCGATGTTGTCGAATGCGATGGGCAATACGAGTCAATTCTAGTTCACTACGTTGAGCCTCTACAATAACATGACCAAATTTATCTGCCAAAGTTACAAAATCGCCTTCTGGATCAATTACACAATGCTGCACCCACTTAGCACTTTGCTCCAAAAGACGGCGTAAAAGATGTGATTTCCCTGAACCGGAATTACCTTGTACAAGAAGACGTGTTGCCAATAATTCTTCTAAGTCAAGAAGTGCTGGCATCGATTTATGCAAAGCACGACTTTCTGACATCTCACCCAAGGCAATCTCAACCTTCATAACATCTCCAGTGTTTGATTTTGAACATATCAGTGCCAGCACATATTGGTTGATTCTCCATCCACACCGCAATTTGTAACATTTCCTCCTTTTTAACGGTAGAAATCATCGATTTTTCCCACAACTCTTGCATCTATGAATAGTTTGAACTATAGAACAAACTTCTGCGTAGACACCCTTGGAGGCAACGTAGAATGGAGTGATCGCTGTTGGTTAGCGCATATCTTCATATCCATGCAAAAACTGTTACTGTTTTTGAAGGATCTCCAATCATGTAAAAAGGACTTAAATTATGAGTAAAAGCTACACTCTTAAGGCCGAAAAACGCGAGCGGGTTGGTAAGGGGTCCTCCCGTGAACTTCGCCGCAACGGTCTTATTCCTGCTGTCATTTATGGTGAAAAACAACCACCCTTGGCAATAACAGTTCCCTATAAAGAAATTTTCTACAAAATTCATGCCGGTGGCTTTCGTACCACCATTGCAACGATTATTCTTGACAAGCAAAAAATTATGGTTTTGCCAAAAGATTATCAACTCGATCCCGTGCGTGACTTTCCCCTCCATGTAGACTTTTTACGCATTTCAGCAAAATCCGTTGTAGAAGTGAATATTCCTGTCCACTTCCTCAATGAAGATACGGCACCTGGAATTAAAAAAGGTGGTGTCCTCAATATTGTTCGGCACGAAATTGAATGTACAGCTCCAGCAAGTGCTATTCCTGAAGCTATTGAAATTGATCTCTCCAGCTACTCTATTGGTGATTCTATTCACATTTCAGCAGTACAACTGCCAAAAGATGTGACTCCCATCATCCAAGATCGAGACTTTACCATTGCAACCATTGCAGCTCCTGCTGGCATGGATGTCAGTGATGAAACTTCTGAACAAGAAAATAATGAAGAAGACACACAAACTTCATAAAACTCAAAAGGCGGAAATTTGTTCCGCCTTAATTTATGAGACATTACCCTTACTCATACTTTGACTGAAGATGCACATGTGGCTTATTGCTGGTCTTGGCAATCCTGGTTTACAATATCAAAACAACCGCCATAATATCGGCTTTATGGCTGTTGATGCCATTTATCAGTCCTTCTCTTTTTCTCCATGGTCAAAGAAGTTTCAAGCAGAAATCTCCAATGGTTTCATAAATAATGAGAAAATTTTTCTTATAAAACCACAAACTTTTATGAATCTTTCTGGTCAAGCTATTGGCGAAGCTTTGCGATTTTATAAATTAGATTTGAAGAATTTGATCATCATTTATGATGAGTTAGACCTGTCACCGGGAAAAGTTCGTATAAAAATTGGTGGAGGAAATAATGGGCATAATGGCATTAAGTCTATTGATGCCCATTGTGGTACTGACTATTGTCGTATACGCATAGGAA
This sequence comes from Bartonella sp. TT119HLJHH, assembly GCF_042193385.1. Lineage (NCBI taxonomy): Bacteria > Pseudomonadati > Pseudomonadota > Alphaproteobacteria > Hyphomicrobiales > Bartonellaceae > Bartonella > Bartonella sp. TT119HLJHH. The sequence goes on from NZ_JBHILS010000002.1 coordinate 176,666, forward strand.
TTGGTCATCCTGGAAGCAAAGAACTTGTTCATCAACATGTCTTGGGAAATTTTACCAAATCTGATCAAGAATGGTTATCCCCTCTCTTAGAGACAATTGCAAAAAATATCGCTCTCCTTATAAAAGATGAGAAATCCCTCTTTATGAATGAAGTTTCACAAACGATAAAAAACAATCAAAACCATTGGCTTGCGTGCCCCTGTCGCGTGAAGAATATGAATAAGAACTCTTAAAAAAATCCTCTTATAAACTTTCTCAAAGACAAAATCTATTGGCAACGTGAGAAGCTAGAAAATAGAATCAAAATACAAGCTTGTATACACTTTTGAAAAAGAAAGGCTTATCTTCTCTTTTAAGAAAAAGAGAAGATTGAACAGAAAACCAAAATACTTAAATGGCTCTCTCCAATCTTCTCCCCCAAATTAAAAAAAATCATTTGGCTGAATGGTTGCCTGTAGCGGATCGTAGCCATTTGATTGTTGACTATAAACTGTAGGAATACTCCTATTGTTTTGCAATACCACAACACGCGAACCAACGGGAACACGATCATAAAGATCGATAATATCTTGATTAAGCAAACGAATGCACCCACTTGAAATAGCACGCCCAATTGACCACGATTCGTGTGAACCATGAATACGGAAAAGTGTATCTTTCCCATTTTTGAACAAATAAAGTGCCCGCGCACCTAATGGATTATCGGGCCCTGGTGGCATTCCTTTCCCAAGATGACCATAACGTTCTGGTTCTCGAGCCATCATAGCTGCAGTAGGAGCCCAATTTGGCCACCGACGCTTGCGCTGTATAACCCCCTCACCTTCAAATGCTAGGCCTTCTTTACCGACCCCAATCCCATAACGCAAAGCTTTTCCATTTTCACCAATAAGGTAAAGAAAACACTCTTGCGTATCTACAACCAATGTCCCAGGCGCATAAGATGTATAATAAATCACTTCTTGTCGCCAATATTTTGGATCAATTGTCGCAAGATCAACAGCAGGTAACGAATAGGTCTCATTCGTTACAGGACCATACAAAGCCTGTATTTCTGGTGGAATGTATCGAACTTGTTGAAAAGAAACCGATGACATATCTGACTGATGTGTAGCACATCCAGCCAAAGCCAAAAGTGCTGCAATTAAAAAGGCATAACGAGATAACACTCTTCTATTTTCTCCGATTAATTATTTATGCAGATTTGCATACCATGAAAAACTTAGCACAATATTAACATTAATTCGAAGTTTTCTTATCCTTGTAACTAAGGAGAACAATAAGGTAAGAAGAACTAAGGTAAAAAAAGCAGATACCTGCTACTTTATACTTTTTTCTCACTTATCGCAAGGCAAGGACTATAACTCTTCTGAAAATATGCTATAAAAAGGAAGCTTTATCTTGACCATAAAATTAATAGAAAAGAAAGACTCTCATGGGCTTTAAATGCGGTATTGTCGGATTACCTAATGTTGGGAAATCAACTCTTTTTAATGCATTAACAAAAACAGCCTCGGCACAGGCTGCCAATTATCCTTTTTGTACCATTGAACCCAATACCGGTGAAGTTGCTGTTCCAGATTTACGAATGGAAAAAATTGCATCAATCGCTGGTTCAAAAGAAATAATTCCTACACGCATTAACTTCGTTGATATTGCGGGACTTGTACGAGGTGCTTCAAAAGGCGAAGGTTTAGGGAACAAATTTCTAGCCAATATTCGCGAAGTCGATGCCATTGTCCACGTTTTACGCTGTTTTCAAAATGAAGATATTACCCACGTAGAAGGACGTATTGATCCTGTTAGTGATGCAACAACGGTTGAAACCGAGCTCATGCTTGCGGATCTTGAAAGTCTTGATAGACGAATCGTACAAATCCGTAAACGAGCAACTGGAAAAGACAAAGAAGCTCTCGCAATTCTACCCGTTATGGAAAAAGCATTAAACATACTACAACAGGGAAACCCTGTCCGCTTATTGCTCAAAGATATCTCTTCCGATGAACACCAAATTCTTAAGAGTTTAAATCTTTTAACTTCCAAGCCTGTACTTTATGTTTGCAACGTAAGCGAAAATGACGCCGCTCATGGAAATAGCTTTACCCAAACAGTTGAAAAAATGGCAACAGAGCAAAATGCGCAAAGCATTATCATTTCTGCTTCTATCGAAGCGGAAATCACACAACTAAGTGATGCTGAAGCATCAGAATATCTCAATGCTTTAGGACTCTTTGAACCGAGTCTCAATCGCCTCATTCGCGCTGGTTACCATTTACTTGATCTCATTACTTACTTCACCTGTGGGCCTAAGGAAACACGAGCATGGACAATTACGCGTGGTACAAAAGCTCCCCAAGCAGCTGGCGTTATTCACTCAGATTTTGAGCGCGGTTTCATTCGTGCCCAAACCATCAGCTACAATGACTATATTGCTCTGGGTGGAGAAAGCGGTGCAAAAGAAGCAGGAAAAGCCCGCGATGAAGGAAAAGAATACATTGTGCAAGATGGCGATGTCATGTTATTTAAACATAATACTTAAATCTTCACTCTGTCTTAATAATTTATCTTGAAAACTTTGAAATAGCTCCTTGGAATCTTGTCGCAAAAGCTCTCAAGAGTTTTTGGAACAAAAAAGCTGTTGCTAGCATATTATTATGATAGCAACAGCTTGATCCCTTAAAGAATAGAAAGATAGAATTAGTGTGCCCAACGCCCTTCGTATTTAAATGTTGGAGCGTTCTTTAAAGAATCTTTTGTTGCATTTGTAATGAGTTTCCATTTACCATAATCATTTGTCATCTGGATTGTTTCTGGAGAAACGACCACATAACTCTCGCCTATGCCAAGAAAACCACCAACAGCAATAACAAATCCTGCAATATTATTTTCACGCAAAATAATATCTTTTACTTCACCAATATTTTCATCTTCTATATTATATACATTGGCGCCTATAAGACTGGAAGCAACAAAATCCGTTGCTAAAGGTGTCACATAACGCACAGACTTATCTATCCCCACCTGTACAATACCCGTCGAAGAGATCATTTCAGGTTTTGAAGGCACTTCAAAAGACTGAGCATAAGTACTAGAAACCATCAAAATTGACATAAGAGTAGTACATGCAATTTTTTTCATTTTAACATCTCCATTTTTACTTTGCTTTTACTTTATAAAACCTCAATGCATCATAAAAAGATTTGTTCCTTATGCTCTTTATACTCTATACTCTTTTGAGCCTTGTCGCTTTACCCTTTTCTCTTTATTTCGTCTTTTATTTCTTTCTCTAATTCTTCTTCTAAACGACACCAAATACGATTTTTTAAAATATAAACAAACCCTGCAAAAATGATTAAAAATAAAATAACACGAAAACCGGTTTTTTTACGAATTTCCATATGAGGATCGGCAGCCCACATCAAAAAAGCAGAAACATCGCGCGCATAATGTTCAATAATTTCTGGAGTTCCATCTTCATAAGCAACCATACCATCACTCAAAGGAGGAGCCATCGTTAAAGAATTACCGGCAATAAAATAAGGATTATACCAATAACCATTCGCAATTTTTATCTCCTTCGGTGCCTTCTGATATCCTGTTAAAAGAGCTGTAATATAATCTGGACCAGCTGTATCATAATGAGTTAATACATCCGTAATTAAAGCAGGAAACGGCAAAGATACCCCACGTGCACGTGCCATCAATGACAAATCTGGAGGATAAGCATTATTCAAAATAAATCTTGCTTCTTCTTCATACGCAAAGGGAGAAGGAAAATAATCCGTTGCAACCCCAGCACGTTTAAAAAATTTTCCTTCTCGATTAGGACCATCGCGCACTTCATATTGCCCCGCCAAAGCTTTGATCTGTTCTTGATCATACCCAAGAGCTTTTAAATTGCGAAAAGCCACATATTTTAGCCCATGGCAGCTGGAACAAACTTGTTTATAAACCTTTAATCCGCGCCTCAATTGCGCCTTATCATAAAACCCAAATGGACCTGAAAAACTCCATTCTTGTTTTTTAGGAACTTGTAAAGGAAAAGAAATAAATCCCTCTTCCTGATCAGAGTCATCACTCGCTAAACTCTGAGCAGAAAAGCTCATAGCAACAATAAAAATCAGTCCGACAAAAACATTTACCATAGTCTCTTTTTCTGTTTTAAATCTTGCATAATTGAAGAAGGAAGAGAACAATTTTTTTCAAACGCTGGCAAAATCGGCAAAATAACCAAAAAAAATATAAAATAATAAACAGTAGCCAATTGTGTCCATAAAAGAATTTTATCACTTATTTCTCTTGACCCCAACCAACCAAGAAAAACGACATCAATAACCAACGCCCAAAAGAAAATTTTATAAACAGGTCGATATCTTGCTGAACATATTTTAGAGCGGTCTAACCATGGCACAAAAATTAAAATGCAAATCGAACTGACGAATAAAACAAAGCCAACAAAGTTTGAAGAGAAAATACCAATATCAAAGGTTATAGCACGAAGCATCGCATAAAAAGGCAAAAAATACCATTCTGGAACCACACGAAGAGGTACCTTTAAAGGATCTGCCACACTATAATTTTCAGCCTGCCCCATATAATCGGGCATATAAAACAAAAACCAGGCAAAGAAGATCAGAAAAACAGTAATAGCAAAAATATCTTTGATAAGCGCATAAGGCGAAAATGGAACTGTTTCCTTATCTGATTGTATAGCAAGACCCGTTGGATTACCTTGCCCAACACAATGAATTGCCCAAATATGCAGCCCCACAAAAAGAAGCAAAATAAATGATAAAACATAATGGAAAACATAAAAACGATTCAACGTTGGTTGTCCTACGACATAACCACCCAGAAGTGTCTCATGCAACCATGTCCCCACCAAAGGTATCGTTTTAAAAAGCCCTGCAATCACTGAAGCCGCTGAAATAGACATCATCCCCCAAACAAGCACATAACCAAAAAATGCTATTGCCATCATGATGATATAAATAAAAATACCTGTAACCCATACCATTTCTCGCATATTTTTATAAGAACCATAATAAAGTCCACGTGCTAAATGGATATAAACGGCAATAAAAAAAAACGAAGAGCCTACACAATGCCATGGACGAAAAAGCCAACCAAACTGCCCTTCACGCCGAAATCGTTCACTGGTTTCAAAAGCCAAATGAATATCCGGAACATAATGCATAGCCAAGACAATACCAGTCAAGAGCTGTGATAAAAGCATAATGGTTAAAATACCGCCAAATGTGTAAAAGTAATTAAGATTACGCGGAACAGGAAAAATCACAAATGCATTATAAAAAAAACGAGGAAGAGGAAAACGCTTATCAAACCAACGGGCAAGAGCACTTTTAGGACAATAAGGAGGAAACCTTACCATGACTTTATCCTATTTTGAGTAAAGTATCAGAAAGAAATTGGTAAGGTGGAATAGTCAAATTATAGTTAGCTGGGCCTGACCGCACTCTTCCAGCGGTATCATAAACAGACCCATGACAGGGACACAACCATCCTCCAAATTTACCCGATTGCCCAAGTGTTACACAGCCTAGATGCGTACAAAGATTAATAACAATCAGCCAATTTTCACGTCCTTTACCTGCTGAACGCGCAAAATCTGTTGCTTCTTTTTCACCCTCAAGATTAGGATTGCGCGCTTGACGATCTTTTAGAAGTCTCAATTCAGTAGCGCGCGCATCAGCAATTTCTTTTGCCGTACGATTTCGAATAACAACAGGCTGTCCTCGCCACTTTACCGTCACCGACATCCCCTCTTCAATACCAGAAAGATCAACTTCAACAGAGGAAGATGCCAAAACAGCTTCATCTGGACGCAACTGACGGATAAAAGGCCACGCAACCGCTCCCATTCCAACTGCTCCTGCAACAGCTGTTACCAAAAACAGAAAATCCCGCCTCGTTTGCTCACCCATGGACTTAACTTAAAGAGACACTTTGCTAAAACATTTTTTTACCATACCCTCTCCCATTGTACAATGCTTGATCACTCAGTTACCTCAACCATAAAAACATCCCCGTAAAAAACTCCTGCCATTTGTATGGTTTATACAAAAACTGTTTTATAATGATAATTCATCGTTTTACAGAGTGAATGAAATCCTGAAACACGTAAGTTTCTTTCATTTCAAACCTATTCATATTAACCAATCAAAATTACTCCCCCACCCGTGAAAATCAGAAATAGCATAAACCCTTCTAAAGAAAGAAACATTGTCGTTATGACCATATCTCAGTAAATAAGTTGAGCTTATCAGTTATTTCTTTAACACATTTACAGCATCTCTCCCTTCCTCAATTCCAACTGGTTGCATGAGCATTTTTTTTGCTTCTGTTTTTGCATAAAAAGCATATTTTGTTGATTTTAATTAAAATGGATGATCTAGCCTCATTAAATACCCCACTTTTCAACATAATGAGCCAATCCATTTCATGGATCGCTCAATAAAAGGAAGTCTCTAATAGGGAGCTTCTCTCTGATCCCAAACAGACCTGTATACATAACTTTTTCCCTGAAATTTAAAGGGAATAAAAATTAACCGTAAAAAACATGTATTTCTCAAAGCATATTTTTCGAATAAATTGTGGTGCTTCTTTACAAAGTCGAAAGAAAAATCATATTACAGAGAACATGACACTTCATATAGCTCTTTTCCAACCTGATATTGCTGGTAATACTGGAACGATTTTACGTCTTAGCGCTTGCTTTGGTTTACATGTGCACATTATTGAACCTGCAGGCTTTAATCTGTCGGATCGTAATCTCAAACGCGCAGGATTGGATTATCTCGAATACGCTTCCTTAGAACGACACATTGATTGGCAACATTTTATAAGCTCCATGAAACACTTTAACCGCCGCCTGTTGCTTTTAAGTACAAAAGCAAAAACATGCTATACGCAGATATGCTATCAAAGAAATGATGTTTTACTTTTTGGTCGCGAAACAGCTGGCGTTCCCGATTATGTTCATGAAGCGGCCGATTACACATTGAAAATTCCCATGCAACCACAGGCACGCTCTCTAAATCTCGCCATGAGCGTAGCCATAACAACAGGAGAAGCATTACGCCAAATTGGTTATCATGAAAGAAACTGTAATCTATAAAAACACAACAATTCCATTAAAATATTTAATATAATGCTAAAAAAGCATGAACTGTAGTTTTTTAATAAATAAAAAGGTATTTTGTATAGAATATTACAAATAATTAAAAGCGCATACTTTTTAATTATACTTTTAAAATGGATTACAGAACACCTCTAAAAGCCCATAAGTTATCTCGAAGAAAAATATATGACACATAAATAATATTTAGAGCTTATAACACCTGTCATTTCCCAATCATCAAATTCTGATAAAATAAACTAAAATAATACTGCTCAAAAAATAATAAAAACGCTTTAATACCGTCACTTCTCTCACAAAGTACAAAATGCCATTGTGTTGCTCCTTTATACACTCGATTTAAATAAACAGTTCTTAAAATAAACAGTTCTTAATGCCCGTCACATCCACCTACCCTACCAACTGTGAATGATATAGTCTCCCCCTCGTGCATAATATAAAATCCCTTGAGCATCTCCCCTCTTTATACTCATATAAAGTGCAAACCGCTATCACTATTCTCCTTATTCGTTTTCACTTTTAAGAATCCTTATCTTTGAGATGGTTTATAAAAGGCATTTTTCTTTCCTGTAATCGTTTTTACTCATACAAATTCCCCCGTTCGTGACACATAAGACAATAATTTTGATTGATGTAATATGCACAAGTTTGAAATAAGATAACCTCACAATATTCAGAGCTCTTATTTCACATGAATAATGATGAATTATTCTTAAATTAATATGTTGACTTAAAAAGTAAAAACAATAGTGGGGCTATAAACAGCAATATTATAAATCAATTGTTTCTAATAATGCATGACGATCCATTAAAAATCCGCTTTCAACCCATATCATTTCTAGCTCTTTAAGCTTTTTTCCTAAAAGTACACCTTTCGTAAAACCTTTCCTTATTAAATCGTTACCATTAATAGGAAAAGTTGGAATCTGCCATTTTTGGGCAAGTTGATAAAGCTTGACATAACCATCTGCTTTTTGCAAAGCATCACTTTTTTCCAAATGATCAAGATGTGATGCAGCGACAGACAACGATAATTGATCTAAAACTGGCTGTCGTCCATGAAAATAAATCAGTTTTTGCACAAAATGATCAGAACAGTTTTGGTTTATTATTTCTAACTCTGCCCATTCCTTTAATCGCATTGTTTCCTTATGGGAAAAACGCAAGCGCTGTGCCATTTCATGAAGACGTATGGGGTCAGGAGGAAGAAGGCTTTCTAGCCGTAACAATGAATCAACTTTCCAACCAAGAGTCTGTTCTGTCTTCACCAATGCGTGAATTGCATCAATGCCCCATCGTTCTGTTTCAGGAAAAATGAATGCCAAAATTCTGCTTTGTCGCATCCATAAAAGAGCACGCGTTGGATCAGAAGCGGCAAGAAGCTTTTTCATTTCTGCCCAAATACGCTCAGAGGAAAGTTTTTTTAAACCGTGTTTTAAACGAACACATGCCTTCAATCCTTGCACATCAGGTCGCCCCGCTCCATACCACGCAAAAAAGCGAAAAAACCGTAAAATACGCAAATAATCTTCGCAAATACGATCTTCTGCAACCCCAATAAAACGAACTGTTCGGCTAGCAATATCACTCAAACCTCCCACATCATCATAAAGGTTGCCATCAGCATCACAATAAAGTGCGTTTATCGTAAAATCCCGCCGTTCAGCATCTTTTTTCCAATCACGACCAAATGCCACTTTTGCATGACGCCCATCCGTTTCAATATCGCAGCGAAGCGTTGTAACTTCATAAGAACATGAATGAGCAACCACTGTTATCGTACCAAAAGCAATCCCTGTAGGAATAGCTTTAAATCCTGCTTTTTCTACACGTGCGATAATCTGTTGCGGCAAGCAGGTTGTGGCAATATCAATATCACTAATAGGCTGCCCTAGCAGTTGATTGCGTACTGCTCCCCCTACAATACGCGCCTCTTCCCCCTCCAAAGACAAAACGCGAAGAAGTGTCTGAATATCACTTTGTTGTAACCACGCAACCTGTTTGAAGTTCTGTCTTATATTCACCCTTTAACCTTTCAAAAAAGTTGTCTTCATTTCTTTAAAGAACTCTCTTCATAAAACAAAATTTTTAAGACATCCCTTATAAAACACGCCTATTTCTTCCAAAGAAACTGTTCTCTTCTATACACGAATATAAAAAAAACGGCATATGATACTTCATTTCTTCTCATTTTCTGTTACAAACAATAAGATATCCATTATCATGCAGAGAAAATTACTATTTTTGCGACAAACACCTTAAGGAAGAAATATGAGTCAACATGATACGTCACCCAATTCTGTGAAAAAGGTTAACACCAATCATGAGGCCCAAGTAATTATTGATGATATTGATACAGCCCATAAAGAATTGGATATTCTGCAACAAGAAATTGACAAAGTTATTTTTGGACAAAGTCATGTAATTGAATATGCTTTAGTCGCTATTTTTGCTGGTGGTCATGCGCTTCTTGTCGGTGCTCCAGGACTTGCTAAAACACGTCTTGTTGAAACACTGGGAACAGTCTTAGGGCTTGATGAAAAACGCATCCAATTTACCCCTGACTTAATGCCATCGGACATTATTGGTTCTGAAATTATGGATTCCGATAAAGATGGTAAACGTTCTTTTCGCTACGTTCAAGGTCCTATTTTCACGCAACTTCTCATGGCTGATGAAATCAATCGTGCCTCTCCACGGACACAATCAGCTCTTTTACAAGCTATGCAAGAATATCATGTTACCGTTGCAGGTACCCGTTATGATTTACCACAACCTTTTCATGTTCTTGCAACGCAAAATCCTCTCGAACAAGAAGGAACCTATCCACTTCCTGAAGCACAATTGGATAGATTTTTGATGCAAATCGATATTGACTATCCTGATCTTACAACAGAGCGGCGGATCATTTTAGAAACAACAAAAGAAAAAAAATCAAATGCAAAACCAATTTTATCCGCCCTAAAATTGCAAAAAATTCAAAATATTGTTCGCAAAATGCCCCTTTCAGAAAATGTTGTCGAGGCTATTTTAAAAATTGTCCGATCAGCGCGCCCTCATAAAGACAATGGCCTTGCCAATACTTATGTTTCTTGGGGACCTGGTCCACGAGCATCACAAGCCCTTTCACTTTGTGTTCGCGCTCGTGCTCTTTATTATGGACGCTTAGCCCCTTCACTTGATGATGTTGAAGCATTGGCCTATCCCGTATTACAACACCGCATGGCTCTTAATTTTTCTGCCCGTGCTGAAGATATAACCGTAAAAGATATTATCAATAACCTTGTGAAAGATGCTCTTTGAATGGCACTTGGTAAAAAAGTTTTACAAAAGCCTCCATTGTCGCTGGCAGCTAAGCTGCATAAGGATATTGGCAAAATGCCCTGTCTCCTTCTACAAGCACGTCATATCGCCAATACACTGATAACCGGATGGCATGGACAACGTAAACGTGGTAATGGAGAAAATTTTTGGCAATTTCGACCCTATGTTAAAGGAGAATCTATTACCCGCATTGACTGGCGTCGCTCAGCACGGGATGAAAATACGTATCTACGCGAGCACGAATGGCAAATGGCACAAACCGTTTGGCTTTGGCCTGATCAGAGCGCATCGATGCATTATTGTTCACGCTTTTCTAAAATCTCTAAAGGCAATCATGCCATCATTCTTACCCTTGCCTTGGCATCACTTCTTGCACGCAGCGGCGAACACATTGCTATTCCAAACTTAATGCCCCCCACAATGGCATCCAATGTCGTAGAACGAATAGCCTTTGCTTTAGAAAATCATTCAGATAAAAATTCATTTCCCGATTTTTCAACAATTACACGCTTTTCACATGCTATTATAATAAGCGATTTTCTCGACCATCCTGAAAAAATCATCCAACATTTAACCGTCTTATCTACAAAAAAAGTGACAGCTCATTTAATTGAGATTGCTGATCCTGCAGAAGAAAATTTTCCCTATGCAGGTCGTACAGAATTTTTTGATCCTGAAACAAAAGAGAAACATGTTTCCACTAAAGCAGAAAACCTTCGTAACAGCTATTGTAAGCTGTATCAAGCACGGCGGCAAGAATTGGCAAATTTTTGCGCACGCCAAGGATGGTCTTATCACGTTAGTACAACAGATCAACCTTTAACAGAGATCATTTTTCATCTTGCAAATACAATGAGCGACTCTCCATTGCAAAAAAGGAGGGCGCTTTGAGTTTTGCTGCTCCCTTTCTGTTACTAGGGCTTTTGTTCCTACCGGTTATTTGGTGGCTGTTGCGGATAACTCCTCCATCTCCGCGTAAAGAGCTTTTTCCTCCTTTACGCTTCTTACCCAAACCAACTCATCAGCAGGAAACCGCACAACATACACCTTGGTGGTTTCTCTTGTTGCGTTTAACCATAGCGGCACTTGTTATCATAGCTCTAGCACGACCCACTTGGAATCAAAAACCAATAAGCTTTTCCGGATCTCAACCCCTTGCACTCATCATTGATAATGGTTGGGCATCTGTAAAAGAATGGAAAAAACGCGTCTCTACCGCTGAAATGCTCCTTGCACAAGCAGAAAAACAGAAAAAAAATATTTATCTTGTTGCAACGGCTGAAAATGATATCTCCAATATAGAGCCCCAACCAGCCAAGATTATAAAACAGCATTTAATGCATTTGCAACCGCGTCCTTGGCCTGTCAACCGTGTGCATGCCTTCAAAAAACTCAGCGAAATAACCAAAGGAAAACCTCTTGATATTGCTTATTTAAGTGATGGATTACGAACAAATGAAGATGAGCAAGCTTTTGCTCATCTTGAAGAATTAAAACCTAGAAACTTCTTGTGGTATTTGACTGATATTTCCGATTTAACCGGCATAACATCCATAGAAAATAACAATGGAAACATGGGCGCGCGTATTATCCGCTCAACAACACACAACAACACTCCCGCTATACTCAGCCTCTACGATTCAAATAATCAACTTCTCGGTCAATTTACGAACAATTTCTCCGAAGGAGAAACAACAGCTCTTGTTCCTTTTGATGTACCACTTGAACTACGCAATGATATCGCTTGGATAAAAATAAACAATCAAAACCATGCTGCTGCAACCTTCTTGGTAGACAGCCATCACAGGATAAGCCGTGTTGCTCTTCTTTCACCCGATACCAATGAAATGGCACAGCCTTTACTTGCTCCATTTTATTACATTATCAAAGCCTTACAAGGTTATACACAACTTATAACAGCCGGTGGAAGAGAACTTTCAACGGATATTGATCATTTGCTTAAACAAAATCCATCTGTTTTGATTATGGGTGACATTGTTAACATGCCCCCACAAGCAGAAAAAAAACTTTCTGATTTTGTGAATAAAGGAGGAACACTCATCCGTTTTGCAGGAGAAAAACTCAGCAGCGCAGAACATTACGATAACCTTCTTCCGATACCACTGCGCCCAGGTCAACGCTCCCTTGGAAGTATTATGTCTTGGACAAAGCCACAAAAGCTTGCCCCTTTTGCAAAAAATAGCTTTTTCTTTGGTCTTCCTTTTCCAGAAGATGTCACTGTCTCGCGCCAAATCCTCGCAGAACCAACCCCAGATCTTTTTGAAAAAACGTGGCTTAGCCTTTCGGATGGAACCCCTCTTATTACCGCAGCAAAACGTGGTAAAGGAACCCTCATTCTCATTCATGTTGCTCCTGATCCTACATGGTCTAATCTTCCTCTTTCCGGCTTTTTTGCACAAATGTTGCAAAAATTAATCACATTAAGTACCTATGAAAATACAAACCCAACACACAGAGAAAAAAGAACAGTGCTACAAAACCCTTGGCGAACTATAGCCGTTGACGGACAATTACAAGTCCCACCCTCTGATGTTGTTCCACTGGTCTTTGATGCTCAAAATCCACCCCGTCCTTCCTATCATACTCCACCAGGACTTTATGGTGTCAAAAACGATTTTTATGCGCTTAATCTCTTAACTCATTCATCGCGCTTGGTGAAACAATCATCATTGCCACCTTCTCTTAACAAGAGTCCTTTATCTTACGATACAAAAGAAAAAAATCTTACCGGTCCACTTTTAGGATTAGCCATCTTATTATTCGCCTTTGATAATTTTCTCATTTTATGGATGGGAGGTATTTTTTCTTTCAATAAACGGCATAATATGTTTTTCCTCCCTCTCATAATTCTTATTGCCTTGTTTGCATATGCTCCAATTCTTCATGCACAAACGATAGAAAATCATCATGATAGTGTAAAAGCCGCTGGTGCAACACATCTTGCCTACGTTATAACCAACAATCGTGAAATTGATACAACGAGTAAAAGTGGTCTAGAAGCCTTAAGCCAATTTATCGCAGAGCGCACAATGCTTGCCCCTGGCTCTGTTACAGCACTTGATCTCGATAAAGATGAGCTCTCCTTTTATCCTCTTATTTACTGGCCAATTGATGTTAAAAGTCCTATACCAACTCCCACAAGCCTTGAAAAAATAAATAATTTTATGAAACATGGAGGAACAATTTTATTTGACACACGCGATCAGATAAAGAGCAATCTTAATCTTGAAGGAGATGCCACTCCAGAAACGCAAAGATTACGAACCATCTTAAAAGGATTAAACATTCCATCCATTGAGCCAGCATCAACAGATCATGTTGTTGCACGTTCCTTTTATATTATGCCAGATTTTCCTGGTCTCTACCGTGGTTCACCTTTATGGGTTGAATCCTCATCAACGAGCAAAAAAAATAAAAACTCTCTTGCCAGTGGTGATAACGTAAGTTCTCTTCTCATCACCGCAAATAACTTTGCCGGTGCTTGGGCACTCGATGAAAAAGGAACATGGAAATATCCCCTTGTTCCCAATGATCCAATGCAGCGTCTATGGGCATTTCGCGCAGGTTTAAATATTGTTCTTTATGTGCTTACAGGAAACTATAAAGCGGACCAAGTTCATGTTCCAGCGCTCTTGGAACGCTTTAAAAGAGAAAGAAGGCAATGATACCATTTTTCACTTTTCAGCCTTTCTTACCACTCTTTTGGATTCTGCTCTTAAGCGGAATATCCTTTCTTTTTGTCGTTGTTGGTCTTGTTACGCAACGTCAAGGTTCTTTATTTCGTCTGATAGCATTAAGCGCCCTCATCCTTGCTTTGCTCAATCCAATGATCATAAAAGAACAGCGCGAACCACTGAAAAGCACAGTGGGAATTGTTATTGACCGCAGCAAAAGCCAAACATTTGGAACACGTACAAACGACAGTGATGAAGCGCGTGCGCAATTAACTCAAGCATTGGCGCATTATCCACAATTTGAACCACGTTTTATTGAAGCTGGAAAACTTGCTGATAATCAGTATGCGCCCTCAACGAATTTGTTTGAGGCTTTAACACAAGCAGTATCTGATGTACCGCTCTCTCGTTATGCAGGAACCATTTTTATCACCGATGGACAAGTCCATGACATCCCTGACCTATCAGATCTTCATCATGAAGCACCTCTCAATGCTCTGATTACAGGATACTCAGACGAATTTGATCGTCAAATCAAGTTTATTTCTCCTCCACGCTTTGCCCTTGTCAACAAACCACAAACGCTCTCCATTTTGGTAGAAGATAAAGGCCCCGCCAAAAAAACAATACCACAGAAAGCAAATATTACACTAAGCGTCAATGGACAAGACATTGGCCATTATTCTGTGACTCCTGGCGTGATTTTTCAAACTGAAATTACCCTTCCTCATGCTGAAAAAAATATTATCCAAGTTATAACTGATCCACACAAAGGTGAACTAAGCTTTGAAAACAACCGCGCCATAACAATTATTGAAGGAATCAGAGAAAATTTACGCGTTCTTCTTATTTCAGGTGCTCCTTATAATGGAGAACGAACATGGCGTGACCTTTTGAAAGGTGACTCCAATATTGATCTTGTTCACTTTACTATTTTGCGTCCCCCCACCAAAGCAGATAATACGCCCTCAAGCCAATTATCCCTAGTGGTCTTTCCCACAAGAAAACTCTTTGTTGAAGAAATTAATAACTTTGATCTCATCATCCTTGATGGCTACCAGCACTCTACTGTTCTCCCCTTAATCTATTATGATTATATCGCCCAATATGTACAAAAGGGGGGTGCATTGTTGATGGTAACAGGACCTGAATTTACCCAAAAAAACTCACTTGCGAAAACACCTTTAATAAGCATTCTACCGGCATTGCCCAATGGGACTATTATCGAAAAACCGTTTCGCCCTACATTAACCAAAGAAGGTGAACGCCATCCTGTTACAAGAGGTCTCGCAACACTTAACCTTCCCGCATCTCAATGGGGACAATGGTTGCGACAAATTGCTATTCAAAACATAAATAACGGAATCGCCCTCATGAAAGGAGCTAATGAACAACCACTTTTAATTCTCTCCCATGTTGATAAAGGGCGTGTAGGCATGTTGCTTTCTGATGAAAGTTGGCTTTGGGCTCGAGGTTTTGAAGGTGGTGGTCCTTATGCTGCTCTTTATCGACGAATTGCCCATTGGCTCATGAAAGAACCAGAACTTGAAGAAGAAAAATTAAGTGCAACCAGCAGCCATCATCATTTAACAATTCGCCGTCAAACTCTAAAAGACCATCCAGAACCCGCTGAAATAATCTTTCCCTCTGGGAAAAAAGAAAATATTACTCTGACCAAAGAGCAAGAAGGCCTTTTTACTGCAACTGTGACCACTGATGAGACAGGAATTTTTACCATTAAAAATGGCGATTTAACAATACTTTCTTCTGTAGGGATGCTCGATAATCTTGAGTTGTTTGACTTGACTTCAACACAAGAAAAACTAGCCCCCATTATTAAGCACACTGGTGGCTACATCAGACGTTTACACCCTGAGGGAAAAGAAAACATTCATCTTCCTCCATTCAAGCTGATTCAATCAAAAACAAGTCCGTCCTCTTCCCCAGCACACTCAATTGTTCTGAAAGAAGCAACAGAAACCCGTTTAATCAATACCTTTTATTTTTCGATATTTTCTGGTTTTTTGGCACTGCTCACCTGTCTTTTACTGTTGAGCAGTATGTGGTATCGTGAAGGACGTTAAAAAATCTGAAATTTCGTATAATAGTTTTTAAAATTCAGCTTATTCTTTTATGTATTTACTTGTCTTTATAATTATACAACAAATTGATTTATAATTAAAAATACAGTATAATTCTCCTTATTTTAAATATCCTCATATTAAAACAATAAAAAACATTCTCTTGTGTGTTATTAGAAGAGATGCTGTATGGATAGAAACCATTGAAGAAAGAGTGAAATACCTCTTATGAATCCTCTTAAAGCAAAGCAAGGATTTTTACAAAATTGGGGGGAATAGTATGATGGTTTTTATTTGTGCTAGCGTAGAGGTGGTAGTGTATAGTAAGCCCTCTATATACTTCACAGAAGCTTTCCATTATAATATCGAGTACCGTCGTGAAATTAGCTCAGAAGCATTGAGAAATGTCTTTTTTATAAATATGTAAATGTACAACACAATGATATTCTATTGGGGATATTCTATTTGGAACATTCCGCTTGAGGCGTTCTATTTTGCAAGCTAATTTTCATTTTACAATCTTTCTTGCCTTTAAGCACTAACTTATCTTATGTTTATTCTTTAAATCGTTTTTAATACTCTACGAGCTTTTATGTTTTATCTTGCCCATATATCGGATGTACATCTTTCCCCTCTCCCGCAACCTTCCCTTTTTGAACTTTCTGGAAAGCGTCTTACCGGTTATCTGAACTGGCAAAAAAAACGTAAGAGTCAGATGGCAACAGATGTCCTAGAAACTTTACTAGATGCCTTGAACAAAACAAAACCCGATCACCTTGTGATCTCTGGTGATCTTGTCAATCTTGCTCTCGATAAGGAATTTGAACAAGCGCATCGTTGGTTACTTACATTAGGACACCCCCAAGATATTTCTTTGACATTTGGAAATCATGATGCCTATGTCCGCGGAGCTTTACAAAAAGCATGTATCCTCTTTAAACCTTGGATCACAGGTGACAGCCCTCAAAAAAGTGCCTTTCCTTATATGCGCGTTCGCAAAGATGTTGCCATCATAGCAGCTTCTTCAGCCATTGCGACTCTGCCTTTTCAAGCTTCTGGTTATTTTGGTAAAATGCAAGCGCAAACTTTACCGCTCTTTTTAAAGGAAGCAGCACAGCGCAACCTTTTTCGTGTCGTCATGATTCACCACCCTCCCTTTCCCAACGCAACGTCTTGGCATAAAAAACTACGGGATATAAAACGTTTTCTAGACATTATCAAATACCACGGTTGTGAGCTTATTCTTCACGGACATACTCATTTACCCACATTGAATTACATTGAAGGACCAATTAAAAAAATTCCTATTGTTGGTGTTCCTTCCGCATCACAAGCTTTTGGTGATAAAAAACCACCCGCAGGCTTTAACTTATTTTCCATTGAACGCTTACAAAATCAATGGCATTGCCAATTACAACGTTATAGCATTATCAACCCCAAAAACGAGATTGTATGTACTGAAACAATTAATCTTTAAACTCCTTCATAGTTGCCAAAACAACCAAAAACGAAAATATTTTTTTTCATATTCCTTTGGAAATTATAATTCTTATTTCCCTTTTTCTCCTTAAAAGACAAAGTTTCACCTTCTCTGTCAATAAATCAATTTTTCTCAGAGAATTCCATCTGCCGCCCCACTTATGTGACTAGCTTTTTACAAACTTATCGGTTTTCTTCCTTCCCGCCCTAAAGGACGAAAATTCTACCACATCTGATTTATAAATAATTCGGATTCTTGTCTCACGGGTTCCAGCTGCTAATTGCGCATGTGATTTACTTCACAAAGCTCTACACATAAACCCTGCTTTGAATTTCATCATCCACTCCTCCAAAAGCATCTAATGCGTAAAATCCTTATAATATTACAATGATGATATTTTATAGAATAATAGAGAAGCTCACTCAGCTTCTATACCTGAAAATCAATGGCTAAAAAAGCCAAATAATAACTAAAGTATATAATTTCAATAACCAAACCTACTTGTGATTCATAAACAAATGATGTTGATTGATTTATCGTAAATAGATTTGAAATGATCCCTTACTATTTCACTCAACATTTATTATCATATATTAAAAAAGTTATAGATTATATTTCGATAAAAGATATAGGTAATAATGTTTTTTACGTCTCGAAAAATTCCTAATTTTCTATCTTTTTTCCTATAAACAACTTTATAATACTCTTTATAATTATTTTATTACTATAAACTATTATTTATAATATCATATGAAATATCGAATAAAAATTATAATATGAATTTTTATTCGATATTTCGGCTGTAATTTTACGTGCTTTAGAATTTTTTTTGCGATCTTTTTGTTATTAAAAAAGATATTTTATGATAACGCAAAACAGAAAAGTTGATTGTATAAGAGGTCTTTCAAATAAAATGCCATTAGCTTGCAATTCACATGTTGGTTTAAAAAAGCATCTTTAAAGCATCCAAATCCATTTCCCGACGGCACCTATGAATAATGTAATGATAAGTTCATTTAGCAGCACCATCTTTACATTTATGGAAAAGCAAGCTAGGCTAGTATTAAATCTCACACTTTGCCACTCCCCAATGTAGCGACAGCCTTTAGCACTTAAGATGGTTCATAAGAGGCATTTTTATTCCTTCTTTTGTTTTCTATCTCACGGCTCTCCCTCCTTTTGACGTGCAAAAGACGCGGTTTTGATTGGTCGACATGGTATAGGTTTAAAATGAGAAAATCTTATGATCCTTGGATCTCTCACTCAACATGACAAAAAATAATTTATTATTTACAAATCAAAGTATTGTTCGAATAAAATAGTAGCTCTTTTGAGTAAACGATATTTTCTAGCACATATCTGAAAAATAAAAGCCTCATTCGAAAATGAGACTTTTGAAGTGTTTAATTCTGCAAAAAATTAAAATTTATAAGCTACACCCACGCGGAAATCGTTTGTCTTGTAGTTCAGTTCAACTTTATCCTGTATGAACTTCTTCTTACCCAAATCTGAATAACGATATTCTGCACGCACAATAATGTTATTAGTCATTGCAAAATCAATACCACCTCCAAAGGTATAACCAACCATTGTCTTTTTTTCATCATGCAACCACTCAGAAAAATCAACTTCTTCATTTTTGCTATCAGCTACTGCCGTAAAAGTATTCCGAAGCTGCGTATAAGCAACCCCTCCGGAAATATAAGGCATCATCCGCTCAATCGGAAAACCAACTTTCACCCGTGTAGCACCAGCCCACTTTTGTTTTAAAGTATTACGTATAGCTTCAATAGGCAACGCTGGAGATTCCTCCTCATGAGAATCTCTTGTGTGATTTGTTCTTTCTAAAGATTTTGATGTTTCTTCCTTTTGATTTTTTGGTAGAGGGATATCCTTCGAATTTTTTTTATTAGACAACATAACATCCGTATCAATACCTATAATAAAACCATTATTGATATCAATATTGAAGCCTGCATAAACGCCCCCGATAAAACCAGAAAGTTTAGGCAAATTCTCTTTTTCAACTGGATTCCATACCCCTGTCTCTTTTTTTAAATAACTTGCAGTCGTTTTGCCTGAAAAGTTTCCAATCTGCCCTCCAAGATAAAATCCTGTCCAAGAAAAAGAAGGCGCTGCAATAACAGGAACAGGCTGTTCAGGAATAACGCTATCCGCCGCCTGTACGATAGAAATTGAAATTAAAGAAAATATAGATGTTGAGGTTAAATACTTTGTAATCATAATTGCTCCCCTAAAAGCTAATGTGATACATAAATAATGGTCAATCGTTTCACAATTTTTTGAAAAAATCTATAGCAAAAATGACACAGTTAAAAAATTAAAATTAGTTTTAATTAAATAGTATTTAAAAAATTTAAATATTATTTATAATTTCCAGAAACTATTAATCTATAGTAGCTTTTATAGCTTCATATTAATTATTATTATCTAGAATTAGATAATAATAATATCAATGTTTTGAAAAAAATGAGATAAATCTCATAAAGAATATGATTCACTAAAATAATCACTCAGCGCTTTTTGTATAAAGAATGACACCTAGAATGGAGAATTTTTTCATCACACTTGAAAAACAAGTAGAGAACTTCACTCTAACCCTCTCAAGCGTCTAATGAAATAAAAGACAAAAAATTAATATATAAAAATGGAATTAATAATTTTTATTTATTCTTATAGAATTATTTTAATGCTTCATGATTTTTGTAAAAACTGAACAGACCAATTGCCCAGTTTCTGCAATTAATTTTTCAACACGAAGCAAATCAGGTTCCCCAACACTATTCAACAAAAGGTCACTTAATCCAGGTGGCATGTCATTGGGATCAAGAGAATCATTTAAGCAAAGCCGTATAATTTGACTCAAATTTGTATAAAGACGATAGGCATAATGTAAATCAGCAATACATGACTGATTAAGAAAACTGTTTGGTAAGTGATCTAAAATATCCGCTGTCGTCGCTCCAATTTGAAACTCCATGACATGCGTAATAAGAGAAAATTGAGCAATAAACTCCAAATCCATAATACCACCAGACATCGTTTTTAAATCCCATTGATTTTTTGGCGGCTTTTCCTTTGCAATCAAGGAACGCATTTCACATACTTCTTTTGCAACTTCCTTCTTATCACGAGAAATAGCAATAATTGCACACACTTCATTTTCTAGCTTTTGTAAAAAATCAGGATCTCCTGCAATGCCTCGAGCCCTTGTTAAAGCAAGATATTCCCATATCCATGCTTCTTGGCGATAATACTTTTTAAAAAATGGAAAAGAAACAGCAATAGGCCCTTTATTGCCTAACGGCCGTAACCTTAAATCAACGACATAAAGAACACCTTGGCTTGTAAGAGTGGATAAAGCAGAAACGAGGCGCTGTGCTAAACGCGTATAATATTGAGAGATATAAAGAGGCTTTTCTCCATCAGATATTTCTGCATCATCATCGTGTTCATAAAGCAAAACGAGGTCAACATCGGAATCTGCCGTTAATTCGCGACTTCCAAGCTTCCCCATACCCAATATGCCAACACGCCCACCTTTAATACGACCATGAAGACGAGAAAATTCCTCTTGAACGGTAGCAAATGTTTTTGTAATCATAAGATCAGCAAGCGCAGTAAAAGCAAAACCCGCTCTTTCTCCTGTAATTGTACCGTTTAAAATTCGAATACCAATCAAAAAACGTTGTTCATCTGCAAAAATCCTTAAATGATCAAGAATTTCCTCATAAGAAAGAACATTTTCAAGAAAATATTCAAGCCGTTTTTCTAAATATGTTTTGGTCGGTAATTCTGAAAGAATATTCGGATCTAACATTCCATCAAAAACATGGGATCTGCGTGCAATAATTTCTGCAAGACGTGGAGCTGCCCCCATAATAAGGACAAGCATATCCAAAAGAGAGGGATTAGACTGCAAAAGACTAAAAAGCTGAATTCCTGAAGGTAAGCCCTGTAAAAAACCATCAAAACGCAACATCGCCTCATCAGCTCGTTTTGTCCCGCCAAAAGCTTTCAAAAGAGCTGGCGTTAATTCCGTTAATCTCTCGCGTGCTTCGGCTGATTGCGTTGCTTTATAACGACCAAAATGGAGCGTGCGCATAATACGACAAATATCACTTGCTCTTTCGAAGCCTAAACGGCTTAACGTTATTAATGTCTCCGGATCATCTTCTTCACCTGTAAAAACTAAATTACCAATTTCTAAACCAAGTTCTTGCTCATTCTCAAACAGTGCAGCATAATGTTTTTCAACAACCTGAAGTGTTTTTAATAAATCACGGATAAAACTGCTCCTGTCTTGATAACCCATTAAATAGGCAACACTCGTGAATTGAGCTGTATCATTTGGAAGAAGATGTGTTTGTTCATCGAAAAGCATTTGAATACGATGTTCCACATTTCGAAGAAATGCATAACTTTTTATAAGGCTATTTCTCGTTTTCTCACTGATCCAACCAAGCGTGTGAAGTTCTGCTAACATTGCAACTGTCTGACGTCCACGTAATTGAGGAAAACGTCCACCAGCAATGAGCTGCTGTGTCTGAACAAAAAACTCAATCTCACGAATACCCCCACGACCTAACTTTATATTATGCCCATAAGCTGCAATTTGACCGTAATTTTTATGCGCATGAATTTGACGTTTGATCGAATGAATATCAGCAATAGCAGCGTAATCTAAGTATTTCCGCCACACATAGGGAAAAAGCTCTTTGAGAAAGTTAAAACCTGCCCTCTTATCGCCAGCAACTGGACGTGCTTTAATCATAGCTGCTCGTTCCCAATTTTGCCCACGCCCTTCGTAATAACGCAATGCAGCCCTTACTGGTAAGGCCAAAGGGGTTGATCCTGGATCTGGACGAAGACGAAAATCAAGACGAAAAACATATCCTTCCGCAGTGCGTTCTTGAATGATACGGATTAATCGGCGTACCATTTTAGAAAATACGTCAACACTTTCAGAAATATTACCAATATGAGGTGATGTTTCATCAATGAAAACAATAAGATCAATATCAGAAGAATAATTAAGTTCCCCTGCTCCTAATTTTCCCATCCCTAAAATAATTAAACCACAATCTTTTTCTGGATTCTCACGGCTTAATAAATTGATCTTACCATGATCATGCGCTTCTCTTAATAGAAAACGTAGTGCTACACTTAATGCTGCTTCACCCAAACGAGTTAACCAAGCACATGAAACTTCGTAAGTAAAAACACCACCCAAATCAGCTAAAGCAATGAGAACATGCGCTTCTCGTTTTTTGCGCCTTAAAGCAGCCATCAATGAAGTTTCATTTATAGATTCATCCTTATCAATAGCCGTAATATCATCTATAATTTCGCGCAGCCTTGTTTCTATATCAACATTTAATAAAGCACTAAGATATGATGGATTGGCAATTAAAACCTCACGCAAAAAAGGAGATAAGGTCATAACCGAACTGATAAAATCAATCTGCGTTCCACTCTCTGAAATGATGGAAACAAGCGATTCTAAACCTTCTTTCCTTGCTTGTTCTTCCATGTCTTTTAACCATTGGGAACCACTTTTATCGAGAGGACATAAAGGGAGAAGCTGTGTTTTTAAAAAAGCTTGTTTCGTCTCTGCTCCCTTGAAAAGCATTTTGCCTTCCTTTCTATTGCTTTATACTTTTAAAATAGTTGTTACGTATGAAAAGAGAAAAGTGAAGAAAAATATCTTTAAGGAAATAACAAAATAGCCCTAAGCCCTGGATTTGCATTTTCAAGTAACAATTCACCCCCGTGAAGCTTCATAACCGCTTTTGCTATACTTAAACCAATCCCAAACCCAGGTTGTGTGCGACTTTCTTCAAGACGAACAAATCGTTCTGTCACTTTTTCACGTTTATCCTCTGCTATTCCTGGTCCATTATCGCTTACAACAACTAATAAATGTTCATCACGATATTCCATTGATAAGCAAACCTCTGCTTTCCTTTCACCTTTAGAGGCATATTTAATGGCATTATCTATAAGATTAAAAATTGATTGTGCAATAAGCTCACGATTCAACTTAAGCTCTTTATCAAATATATTCCCCAACCGAAGTAAAACACCTGACTCTTCAGCAAAAGGTTCGTAAATCTCAACAGCATCCTCAAGGATCAGTTTCATATTCATCATTTCAAGATGCTCAATTGCACTGCTGGCCTCAATACGTGAAATCATTAAAATCGCATTAAACGTACAAATAAGTTGATCTGATTCTGCAATAACCCTATCAAGGACCTGACGATACTCAAGCTTTGTCTTATTTCCTGAAAGCGCCTCTTCAGCGCGATTTCTAAGACGCGTTAACGGTGTTTTCAGATCATGAGCAATATTATCTGATACTTGACGTAAACCAATATTTAACTCTTCAATGCGGTCTAACATAACATTAAGATTGGTTGACAATCGATCAAACTCATCCCCTACTCCAGAAACAGGTAAACGCCCACTGAAATCACCATCCATCAAGCGCTGTGATGCAGCCGTTACATGATCAATCCTTTGTAAAGCTCTCCTGCCAACAAAAAACCATATGAGTAAAGCGCCTCCAACCATTGCAGCAAGTGCAATGATTACAGCTTTGCGAATAACAACAGCAAAACGTTCTGGTTCATCCAAATCACGTCCGATAAGAATCTTCATAGCATTAGGTAAATCAACAATAACCGCCAAAGCGCGATGTTCACTTGTTTTGCCATGTTCTCCAAAACGGGAATACAAAAAAGAGGTAGAAATAAAACCACTCTGATTCAAAAGACCTAATTCAATACGTGCTACATTTCCTGCTAAAATACGCCCCATAGAATCTGTAACAAGATAAAGAAATGCTCCTGGTTGTCTTGAACGATAATCAATAGTGCGCATTAATAAGGATAATCCCCCATAATTATAAGCATTTTCAATATACTTTAATTCTTCATGTAAAGCCTGTTCAGTTTGCTCTGTTAACAATGAAGCAGAAAATGCCGTCATATAAATAGAAAGTCCTGTTGCCACCAATCCAAACAATAAAATGTAAAGTGCTGAAAGCCTTAGCGCCGTCGTGCGCATTATATTAATCAAACGATTCATGCTTTGTTATCTGGTACTTTTAGCATATATCCAGCTCCACGCACTGTATGGAGAAGGGGAACATCAAAATCTTTTTCAATTTTGGCTCTCAAACGGGAGATATGGACATCAATGACATTCGTTTGTGGATCAAAATGGTAATTCCAAACATTTTCCAAAAGCATAGTGCGTGTAACAACCTGCCCCGCATAACGCATCAAATATTCAAGTAAACGAAACTCTCGTGGTTGCAATAGAATGTTTCTATCACCTCGTTTTACCGTATGTGCTAACCGATCAAGCTCAAGATTACCTACACAGTAAACAGTTTCTGCTTCTTTAGGATTTTTCCGCCGTTGTAAAACTTCAACACGCGCAAGAAGTTCAGAAAAAGCATAAGGCTTTGTCAAATAATCATCTCCCCCTGCACGCAGCCCCGTTACACGATCATTAACTTGCCCTAAAGCAGACAGAATAAGAACCGGTGTTTCATTGCCTTTAGCGCGCAATTCAGCAATAATAGAAAGACCATCACGATGCAAAAGCATTCGGTCAACAACCATAACGTCATAATTTTCCGTGGTTGCTAAAGCGTATCCCGTATCCCCATCATAAGCAACATCAACAGAATGCCCTACTTCCAAAAAAGCTTTTTCGAGATAATGCCCCGTCTCATGATCATCTTCAATAACGAGTATCTTCATAAAACGTATCTCCATTATTTTATTATGTTGTAGGACAAATATGTAATAAACATTTGCCCTACAACCAAAGTCTTATTTTTTGAAAATTGGAAGAGCAACAAAACGATTTTGATCATTTGTTCGCACTTGTAAGAGTATAGCCTTTCTTCCTAACTGCTGAGCATTTTTGATTGTGTTAATAATATCAGAGACTCGTTTAACCGGTTTATTATTTACTGTGACAATGATATCACCAGGGCGTATCCCTTTATCTGCAGCATCTGAATCGGTATCGACATCCGTTACGACAACCCCTACACCATCATCAGAAGGCATAACAATCAGACCATAATCTTCCAATGTTTCATCTAAATCACTCTGTCCATTTGAATGTTTTGAAGTCTCTTTCTTACTTTCATCTTCAGACATTGCAGCGAGTTTAACCTTGATGCTCTCCTCCTTACCTGATCTCCAAATCCCTATGGTTACCATTTCTCCTGGTTTAATATTTGCAATACGTTTCGCCAGCTCACGCGCATCCGCAACTTTTTCATTATTCACTGAAATAATGACATCACCCGCTTTAATACCAGCCTTTTCTGCCGGTCCTTTTAACGGATCAGTAACCAAAGCACCTTTGGCTTCTTTCAATCCTATTGAATCGGAAATCTCCTTTGTTACCGGCTGAATCTGAACACCTAACCAACCACGTTGAACTGAACCTTTTTCAATAAGTTGTTGTACAACCTGTTTTACAGTCGCTGCTGGAATAGCAAAAGCAATCCCAACATTTCCTCCAGAAGGAGAAAAAATTGCTGTATTAACCCCAACAACCTTTCCATTAAGATCAAACGTTGGCCCACCAGAGTTTCCTCTATTAACAGCGGCATCAATCTGAATAAAATCATCGTACACACCAGTGCCAATATCACGTCCGCGTGCAGAAACAATACCTGCTGTCACAGTTCCACCAAGACCAAATGGATTCCCAATGGCAACAACCCAATCCCCAACACGAAGCTTTGAATCATCACCAAAATCAACATAGGAAAATTTTCTTTTATCATTCACTTTTAATACGGCAAGGTCGGTTTTGGGGTCTTTCCCAATGAGCTTTGCGTTCAATTCTGTACCATCATCAAGAACAACAGTATAACTTGTTCCATCAGAAATCACATGATCATTGGTCACAATGTAACCATCAGACGAAATAAAAAAACCCGATCCAAAAGCAACTGGACGGAGTCTCTGCGATTGGTGCGGAAATTTATTTTTAGGTTTATCAAAATCATAAAACTCTTTAAAAAATCTTTTTAAAGGATGCTGATCTGGTAATTGATCAAGTCCTGGACCACTAAAAAAGTTGCTAAAGAACCTATCTTCTTTCTTTTTATTGCTCTTTACTTGTACTGCTACAACGGCTGGTTTCACTTGAGCAACAATATCGGCAAATCCCTGTTGTTGTATTAACGAAGTCAATACAGAACTTGCATGAGCCTTTGTCATCCACAAGCTTGATGTACATCCACTAAAAAACAGTGCACTTTCCAATATCGCAGAAAAACTCACTGCGACAAATGTTTTAAAGAAAGCCTTTTTAACCATTTATTCTATGCTCCTATTCAATCATACCTTTATTTCAATTCCGATCACTTATAAAATATCAGACCTTACCGTTTTCTGTCTAAATTATTAAAGTTTTGTAAGGTTTCAGTATTCCCTAATATAATTACAATAAGATTGTATGCTCATTCAGATAATCTGATTTTTTTATGTAACATCTTTTTTAATGCAATGACATTTTTGACTGTTCTTTTTCATTCACATAACGCATGATTATTCCGTTTGAAGTGGAAAAATATGATACTTATACCAATGATAATAATGATCAAAGGCGAGAACCATAAAAACCAAGTTATTTTATTCAATGGTGGTTTCAAGAGAATAAATTCACCATATCGCTCAACAAGAAAGTCAGTAACTTGCTGATTACTATAGCCCATTTTTAGCCTTTCCCGAATTAAAAGCCGTAAATCACGTGCTAAAGCAGCATCTGAATCATCAATTGATTGATTTTGACAAACCGGACAACGTAAATGCGATGAAATATGGCGTGCTCGCGCTTCAAGAATCTTATCCTTTAAAATCTCATCCGGCTCTACTGCTATTGCTAATCGAAAAGGAAACGTTGCAATTAAAAAAAATACAATCCAAAGAATTTTTTTCATCTCAATGTCTTTTCCCAAAATTTAAAGCAAGCACTACCCTATTGTACATGCCAATGCGAAACCAATACCCCAAAAGAGAAAGACATCCTCCCATAGCCATCATGAATGCCCCTAACCAAATACATATTACATAAGGCTTCCACCATATGTGCACAACAAGACCCCGATTATCGATCCGTCCCGGCACAATATAGAGCTGCGATAAGCCATGATTTTTCAGACCAACTTCTGTTGTTGATGTATTTTGACTTGAATAAAATCGCTTTGAGGCTGTTACATGACCCACAATGTTTTTATTTTCATATATTTTAAAATAAAACTCCATTGTCGAATAATTCGAACCAACACCATCATACACTGCATCAAAATGAAGCGTTTTATCCGCTATCGTCACCCTATCCCCTACGTTCATGATTAAAATACGTTCTTGCCCAAAACTTGCCACACAAACAATACCAAATAATGTAACGCCTAATCCCATATGTGCTATTGCTGCACCAAAAGTAGACCATGGCAATCCAAGAAATCTCTTAACGCGTACTGAAAAATCTCTCTTGCCATATCCACTCTTTCCCCATAGATCCACTAAACTGCCTAAAAAAACAAACGCTGAAAGCCCAATCCCTAAAACTGCAAAAATATCACGCACAGATGCCGCATAGAATATTATAAAACAGACGATACCAACGAATACAAAAACAAACCACAACCGTTCAAAAACTGCAAGAAAATCACCGCGTTTCCATGCCATCATTGTCCCAAACGGAACAAACAACAACAGCAAAAGCATTAGTGGTCCACAGGTCAGGTTAAAAAAAGCAGCCCCTACAGAAATTTTTTGCCCAGTTAATATCTCAATAAAATAAGGATAAAGCGTACCAATCAATACTGTTGCTGTTATTGTTGTAAGTAACAAATTATTTAAAACAATAAACCCTTCACGTGAAATTGGTTGAAAAAATCTTTCTGTTTTTAAAATAGGGGTGCGCAAAGCAAAAAGAAAAAAAGCCGCTCCTGTAAAAAAAAAGAAAAGCGCAAGCATTGCTTTCCCCCGTGCTGGATCAACAGCAAAACTATGAACAGAAACTAAAAGCCCAGAACGCACAAGAAAAGTTCCCATCAGAGAAAGAGAAAAAGTAAGCAGCGCTAAAAACAGAGTCCAACTTTTCAATATTTCTCGTTTTTCGAGAACAAGAGCAGAATGTAAAAGAGCCGTTCCTGAAAGCCAAGGCATAAACGAAACATTTTCAACAGGATCCCAAAACCAATAACCGCCCCATCCTAGCTCATAATAAGCCCAATAGGAGCCAACCATAATACCCAATGTCAAAAAACACCAAGCAAGTAAAAGCCACGGACGAATCCCACGTGCCCAAATTCTATCAACATGTCCCATAATCAATGCCGCAACGGCAAAAGAAAAACAAAGTGAAAAACCGACATAACCTAAATAAAGTAGCGGTGGATGAATTGCTAATGCGATATCTTGTAAAAGAGGATTGAGACCATTTCCCTGCAATGCTGGTGGATTTATACGTAAAAATGGATTGGATACAAAAAGAATAAATAAAAGAAAAGCAGTTGTAATCCAACTTTGGCAAATTAAAACAAGCGTCTTAAAATCTTCTGGCAAATGTTGGCTAAAAAAAGCCATCAATGCGCTAAAAAAAGCAAGACTTAAAACCCATAACAACATAGAGCCTTCGTGGTTTCCCCAAACACCTGTAATTTTATAGAGCATCGGTTTTTCTGAATGAGAATTCTCAACAACGTTCAAAACAGAAAAATCAGATACGACATAAGCATAAATTATCACTAAAAAAGATAAAAGTAGTAATGTAAAAGTAATATATGTTAGAGGAACAGCTGTTTGCATTAACAAACGCTCTCTCCACCAAAAACCTAAAGCAGGTAAAAACGCCCCTAATAAGCTTACTGAAAATGCTGCAGCTAAAAAAATATGACCCAGTTCGACAAGCACAATCGAATTATTTCTCCATAATGTAATGTTTTTTCAAACGATCAGCTGTTTCTTTAGGCATATAAGTTTCATCATGTTTTGCTAAAATACGCATCCCTATAAAAAAGCCCTGTTTATCGAAATGCCCTTCTACAATCACCCCCTGACCTTCACGAAAAAGATCCGGTAAGGCACCATTGAAAACCACTTTTTCATGTTTTTTGTTATCCGTTACAAAAAAAATAACGCCTCTCTCTCCAACATATTGAACGGTTCCCTTTTCAACAAAGCCACCCAAACGCAAAGGGCGCTCCGTTAAAATATCTTCTCTTGTAATTTCAGAGGGCATTCTAAAAAAACTGACCGCATGACGCATTGCATACACTATGAGACTTGCTGCAATTGTCATAACCAAACAACATAATAATATGATCAGTAAGCGCCTTTTTTTTCGCTGCTCTAAAATAACCTTCCATGAGGCAGAACTCTTTAAAGATTGACTGTTCATAGACACTCTGCGAAAAAAGTTTAAATGCGTTATAATTAAGTATCAATATTTTATTTTTTAAGAGCTTTGCACATCTTCTACATAGGTGCAAGATTTCTTTTCTCTGTATGCTTACGCGATAAATCACGTAACTGAATCATCATTTTTTTAACACGTGATTGTCCTGAAAAATTTTCAGGCATTGTATCAAGAAAGCTTTGTAAAAATTGCACTGCCTGCGCAGTTTTTCCTGCTTGATGCAATGCATCGGCCAACAACAAACGTGGATAAAAATCTGTTGGCGCTAAATCTGCTGCTTTTTGAAAGGCATTTTGCGCTTCTTGCGTTATCACTCCCCCTTCATAACCAACCAATGCTAAACCGTATCCGACAAGCCTTGGAGCTGTTTCGCCATTCAAACGAAGTGCATCTAAATACGTATTCACTGCTTCTTGAAAAAGGCTTTCTTCGAGATACCCTACCGCTAACGCATCTGCTAGCTTGCCATCATGAGGTGCACGGAAAAAAAGCACTTGTAAACGAATAAGCTTTTCTTGCTTACTGAGAGTTTTAGGATCCTTATCCATTAATTCGCTAAAAAAATAACTTTTCACTTCTGGATTGCCTATCAGCCCATAAATACTCCATGTCATCAGAAGAACAAACAAAATACTCAAAGCCTTAAGAATATTTCTTTTTTTATAATGCATATAAAGCTTGTTAAACTCAATCGTACGCTTATGGCTTCTATAACCATCTACGGTTTCAACTTTCCATTCTTTCTTTATCTCATCGTCAAAACGTAGTGAAAGAAAAAGAATACTTGCCAGAAAAGTCAGAAAAAATGCTGCAAAAATTAATAAGAGCATATCGTTTTTTTCCAATACGAACAGAGAATAACTCGCTTACATTTTATCCTCTTCATAAGAAGAGTGATGTGAATTAATAAAAATTCATTTTTTCATGGAGAATATTATAAATATCTATCATATATATCAATTAAGCAAAGAAACTAAAAACAATGTTTCCCTACTCTTTATGTATTGTCTAAAATACTGCTTTATAAACTTTATAGACATTTCTTGCTTAAGAAGAAAATATGTCATTCTCCCATCTTAGGTAACAAAACTTTTGCATACAATCCACCCAAATCAGAACGTGATAAAAAGAGATTGCCACCATATTCACTGACCATATCTGAAACAATTGCTAACCCTAAGCCTGCCCCTAGTTTACTTTCATTAAACCGCCGCCCTCTTTTTAATGCTTCATCAATTTTGTCTTCTGTTAAACCAGGACCATCATCTTCTACAAAGATACTAAAATATTCTTTTTCTTCAACATTTTCTTCTAAACAACAAGAGATCAAAACCTTTGCTCGAGACCACTGAGTAGCATTTTCAATCAAATTCCCTACAATTTCTTCTAAATCTTCCTTCTCTCCAGAAAAAACAATATCATCAACATCCATAATAAATTGAATTTGTTTTTCAGGATTAAGCTTTTTCATAACCCGCACCAAACGTTCAAGCACACTGCGAACAGACGTATGATAGACAATACTATCGCATTGTGCTGCAATCCGTGCACGCTGAAGATAATGATTGATTTGAGCTTGCATTATTTGCGTTTGCTCTCTCAACAAACAAGCCTTTTCTCCGCGCATCTTATCTGTCTCATTCATAATCACGGATAGAGGCGTCTTCAATGAATGCGCGAGATTACCAACTTGTGTGCGAAATCGCTCAATAATACGCTGATTATTATTAATGAGAGCATTCATCTCTTGTACAAGCGGCATCACTTCGCTTACTAAATCCGTATTCACATAATGAACTCTTCCTTCGCGAATATCATTCAATGCGCGTCGAATAAGCTTCAACGGTTGAAAACTAAAGAAAATAATAGCAATATTAATAAGAACACTCCCGATACCGAAACTCCAAAGAAAAATTTGCAAAGTTCGCGTAAATTCCTTTACTTGGGCATGAGCTTCATCGATATTCCCAACAAGCCGAAAACGTGCAATATGATTTTTATTATCAAGAACAACATCACTCTCAATCACTTGTAGCTTTTGACCATTGTTCCCCATTATCCGATAAGAGCGAAAGAATTTATTGTCAAAAGGTATATCAACATCACTTGGTGTAAATATCTCGCCTGTTCCCAATGAGGGGGATGTCAATCTTCCTTTTAAATTATGGGATATCGCAACAACTTCCCAATACCATCCTGTTGTTGGATCAGAATAACGAATATCATCAATCCCAGCCCCTCCTCTTAAAGTACCTTCCGATGACACCGTCACTGTTGCAATAAGACTGTAGAGTTGAGCAGAAAGGATACGCTCTAGGCTTTGTTCAGTTGAACGCTTATAAAATAAAATACTTACTGCAGAAATCGATAAAAGAGAAATAACAACCCATAATGTTGATAAGATCATAACACGTAAACTGAGAGATCGAGTAATGACAAAAAAGAACCTCCTATACCAATTATTCTCTTCAAAAACATTCATTAATCACCTCGCGTTCTCACGCGATATCCCATTCCTCGAATAGTTTCAATCAAATCCACTCCAAGCTTTTTCCGTAACCGACCTACAAAGACTTCCACTGTATTCGAGTCCTTATCAAAATCCTGATCATAAAGATGTTCAGTAAGCTCTGTTCTTGAAATGATCCTGTCACAATGATGCATGAGATACGAAAGCAGTCTGAATTCATAAGATGTTAGTTTAATCAATTGACCATCCACAAAAACACGAGACGTCTTTGTATCCAACAAAACATTTCCGCAACATAATGCACTCGTCGCATGTCCAGTAGTGCGACGAATTAATGCGCGCAAGCGCGCCATCACTTCCTCCAAATGAAATGGCTTCACAACATAATCGTCAGCCCCAGCATCAATACCGTGCACCTTATCAGACCAACGGTCTCGCGCCGTTAGCATTAAAACAGGCATGGAGAGCCCTTCTTGACGCCACTTTTCAACAACACGAATACCATCAATATACGGCAGTCCTATATCAAGTATCACCGCGTCATAAGACTCTGTGCTCCCTAAAAAATAAGCCTCTTCACCATCGAAAGCACTATCGGAAACATATCCTGCACGTCTTACAGCTTCTGCTAATTGATGGTGAAGATTCCGATCATCTTCAACGATTAAGATACGCATCACAACACCATCTGCCAAAAACTAATCAGCAGGAACAAAAAACTCAACACGACGTAATTTTTCACCATTACGGGCTGGTACAACAACCACAATTGCACACATGTCCTTTCCATCCTGAACAACTGGTTTTGAACGGACGAGAACCCCGCTCTCTTGCGCGGCAGCCTTCTTACCTACTTCAGCACACCCAGAAGCTAGAACAGAATCTGCTTCTAAAAAAGCGGCTATTATTACGAACAAGAATTTTTTTTTCATCATAAATATTTCAATAACCCATCTCTTCTCTTCCTTGATAAAGGATAAAAGAAATAATGTTTTTTTGGGGGCGATTTAAAAATCACAAATGGAAAATAGTTTATCCTCTACCTTACAGAATAACGTATTAATATTACTACAAATTTTTAAAAATTCAAAATAAAATATTTTTAATAATAAGAAGAAATTTTATTTAATGAAATAATAAAATCTTAATATACTATCTTACAAAAAATGAATAATTCTAAAACAAATTCTTTCTCTGTTAGCACTATAGAAAAAAAATACTTCTACTCCATATAAATTATTATAGATTTGTTTGGTTGTATTGCTTTGCCATAGGCTCTCTTTAAATGTTTGATTTTTTAAAAAAAAAGAAAGGGCAACACCGTAAGCCATTTCATAGTCCTGCTCTCATTGAATTAGACGCACGATTAGACACAGCGCTTTATCACATTCGTTCTGCTAACAGTTTTTTCTGGAAAAAGGCAAAAATCGTCTCACAAAATTTTCATCTTCAAGGATGGAAACGCTTTATCGTTGAAGTTCTCGATGAAATACTGACATTAGGGTTGATGGGATTTACTCTTTTCACTATTTTGGGCATTTCTGTTTTTGAAGTGACCAAAACAAATTGGTCTTTTCCTAAAAACTTTTCCATTCTTTTTCTCGATCGCTATGGAAATCCAATTGGGCACCGCGGTGCAATGCCGGCTATTTCTGTCCCCGTTGAAGAAATGCCAGACACTGTTATTAAAGCGGTTCTCGCCACAGAAGACCGTCGTTTTTTTGATCATTGGGGCATTGATTTTCAAGGACTTACACGGGCAATTTCACAAAATATGCAAGCTAAAGGTGTGGTGCAAGGTGGTTCAACTCTCACACAACAATTGGCTAAAAATTTATTCTTAACAAATGAGAGAACGATAACACGTAAAATTAAAGAAGCTTATCTTGCTCTTTGGCTAGAAGCAAATTTTAGCAAAAAGCAGATTTTACAACTTTACCTTGACCGAGCCTATATGGGAGGAAACAATTTTGGTATTGCAGCCGCTGCAAAATTTTATTTTGGAAAAGATATCCGTCATGTATCTTTGAGTGAATCTGCTATGTTAGCAGGACTCTTTAAAGCTCCAACAAAATATGCTCCTCATAGTCATCTCTTTGCTGCTCAAACACGTGCCAATGTCGTCCTTTCTAATCTTGTTAATAGTGGCTTTATGACGAAGAGCCAAATTATCAATGCGCATCGCCACCCTGCTAAGGCACTTCCCCAAAGAGAAAATAATCAGCCAGATTATTTTCTTGATTGGGCATTCGAGGAAGTCAAAAAAATGCGTAATCAACTTCTAAGTCATAATTTAATTATTCAAACAACCCTTGATCCGAATATTCAAAAAGCAGCAGAAGAATCTATTGCTTATCATTTACATCAATATGGTCAACAATATCGTGTAACACAAGCTGCCACCGTTATACTCGATAATAATGGTGCCGTATGTGCAATTGTTGGAGGACTAGATTATAAAAAGAGTCAATTTAACAGAGCAACACAAGGCGGTCGACAACCTGGTTCTTCATTCAAACCTTATGTTTACGCAGCCGCAATGGAACATGGACTGTCACCCTCAACAATCGTTCTAGATGCTCCAATCAATTGGGGAGGTTGGACACCCAAAAATAATTCTGGTCGTTATTTGGGAAAAATTGATTTAGCAACAGCTTTAGCTTTTTCTATCAATACAGTCCCTGTGTATCTCACCTACCAATATCTTAATCGCAATACCCAACCTATCATAGATCTCATCAAGAATATGGGGATTAACGCGCATATTTTATCACACAAAACGATGGTTCTTGGCACTTCCAACATGACTCCCATGGATCAAGCTACAGGTTTTAATGTCTTTGCCAATGGAGGAATAGCGGGTAATCGTCATGGGTTTACGCAAATCAGAACAATTGATGGTCGTGTCGTGTGGGATTTCGAACATAACGGAAAAAAACTACACCGAGTTCTGAGTGAACAATCAGCTGCTTATATGAACCAAATGATGGTGGGTGTCACAACACGAGGGTCTGGTAAGCGTGCTGCTCTGCCCATGACTCTTGTCGCTGGGAAAACTGGAACATCACAATCCTATCGTGATGCTTGGTTTGTTGGCTTTACTGGCAATTATACTGGAGCGGTATGGATGGGAAATGATAACTTTTCACCGATGAATCGTGCTTTTGGGGGGGGCGTTCCTGCCATGATATGGCATAGCATCATGCTTGCTGCACATCAAAATATCATGCTCAAACAGCTCTATGGTGTTAAAGATTCTCTCCTTCCTTATCAGCCCCCAGTACTTTCTTCCCATGCAGATTCTGAAGTTCCTCCTCCAATACCCTCTACGCTTTCTCCTGAAACATTAAATATCGTGCGATTGATTAACAAAGATCTGAAAAAACCATCTGCAATTTCTTTGAAAATGAAAACAACTGGAGATTCAACATTTTGAATTCAAGACATTCACTGATGTTTTTTAATATCACCATTTTCTTTTTTATCTTCGCTTTTTCCATTTTATGTGGAACACTGAGTGTCAATTATGTGCTCAATTCCTTTCATCATTTTGGACTCTTTAGAATTGGAAAATGGAGTGCTTATCCACAGGTGGGAACCGCTAATATGGATCCTTATACCCGCGCCCGCACGGACAAACGAGGCATTGTTTCACTCGGACGCACTGAAGGTCTTCAATTCCAGATTTGGCAAGACAACCAAGGGCGTCCACTTCATCCTCACTGTCATTATTGGCTCAAAGGCACCATCCCTGAAACTCGTCTTTTTACCCTTTATACAGCTGACAAATCCCTAAAACCCTATACTTCATCCAAAGAAATACCTTTTGAACTCCACACGAACGCTATTATTTATGAGCATGATGGCTCATTGCGCATCAATATTTCACCTACACCACAAGCTGGCAATTGGCTTGCAACAGTTAGTCAAAAAGAATTCGGGCTTATTCTTACCTTATACGATACCTCAATCATCTCTGCAACGGCATTACAAAAGCTTACAATGCCATCAATAGAACAAATTCCATCAGGACAAATAAATTGTGACTAGATTTATTCATACCGCACTTCTTGCAATCATTGGCGCTATTATCGTTCATATTTGCGTTCTCTTTCTGATCCCCTATTGGACACAAAATAATATATGGACAGCACTTAAAAAATCCGGAGCCCCTTATCAATTTGTTGCTTTTACTCCCGATAATCCTATTCAACAATCTGCTGATCCCCTCTTTCTTCTTAAAGTCTGCAGATTTAATCTTGAAAATGGACCTGTTCATTTAAAAGCTTTGAAAACACGACAATTTTGGTCACTAGCAGCCTACACACACAAAGGAATTATTTTCTATAGCCTTAATGACCGAACAGCCCCTGATAATACACTCGATCTTATTATTGGAAAACCAATACAAATCATAGAACTCAAAAAATCAAAACCTAAAAAAAATGCCAATTCAGTTTTGGTTGCTAAAAATTTGAATGAAGGTTTTGTCATTTTACGTATTTTTGCCCCTTCTTCACTTGCAAAAAAAGAAAGTGAAGCTTTTCTTTCATCCGCGACCTGCCGCATATTTTATGAATAAAAACGGACTAAGCTCTCATTTGTACAATACCTTACTTTCTATACAAAATACATGAAGACTATCAAAATGGTTATCTTTTTTCTCTATTAATTGAATATTCGAATTCAGATTTGTCTGATTGTAGATCCCTCAATTTTTTATTGAGATAGAATGAAATCTCTATTGCACATCATCATATCCTATTTGATACGCATTATCTGACAGAAAAAACTCCCCGCAATCAGAAGAGAAAATCAAGAGTAAAGTTCTAGAAAAATATGCTGCTAACAACCGTAAAACTTGTTATTTGAGTTTACTTCTTTTTATTTACAAACATTCCCATAAAGTTCGCATCAATAACATGATAAACTATAGAAGAAATACTGATTACCTTCAATGAAGTGCTAAAATAACCGCTGGAAACTTATAAGACATTATGCATCCTTGACCTCAAAAATAAGTGCTTTATTTTTCTCTTATGAGCAGAAGCTTTTTGTAAGATAGCACTCTGAAAAAACTTGGCTTATAGTTTACAATTGAGGGGAAAAACTTCATGAAGAAGAGATATGTTCGGTTCATTTCAAGAGCAGCAGTATGGTCCCCTCGATTTGGTGGATTGTCGTTCTTTGTTTTATTATTTTCAGTCATTTTACAACGTTTTTCCGTCATTAACGTAACCGACTTCATAATTTTGATCGGAATCTCTACCGGCTGTGTGATTATTTCTCTTTTTCTTGCTTTAAAAGCACTTTACAGCTTATGGATCTATGGAGCCCTAGGGGGAATGAAAGCTTTAAAAGGGATCATTTATTCGTTGATAACGGCTACACCATTGATGTTATTTTTTGGACTTTGGTTTACCTTACCGGCTCTTTACGATATTTCTACCGATACACAAAGCCCGCCAGCTTTTTTTCGCACAATACGTCCCAGCGATGCTTTACCGCTCAAAAGTGTTTTGACTGAACAAGAAACATTACAGATGTCACAATGGCCAGAAATATCGGGGCGCCGTTATGATGGTTCACCTGACTGTATTCGCGAATCTGTTCTCAATGTTTTAGCAGCCTATGATTGGCCTGTTGTGGCTCAACGAGAGTTTAAAGGTGAAGAAAATGAACTGTATATTGAAACAATGGCAAAAACTTTTTACCTTGGTTTCATTTCAGACATTGTCATTCGTTTAACTGATGAAGGAGATACAACTTTTGTTGATATGCGTTCTGCTTCTCGTTATTTGCCAAGAGATTTGGGGACAAATGCTGCTTTTATTATCGATTTTATGGATGCGCTTGATACAGAAATCGCGTCACTTCCTCTTTCTCAAGATGATGGATAAAAATCAAGAGAGATAAGGCACTTTATTTCATAAAAATTGCTTATTTTTCAATAAATATGACACATAAGAAGAGAATCACTTTTCAAAAACTATAAACTGACAATGCTTATACAAAAGACAATAATCTCAAAACAACTCATTCTTTAAATAATTAAAAAGATTAAAAAAATAGGAAATAAAAACAGAAATATTGATAATAATACTGATTTTAAAGTCTCTGTCTAACTGTAATCAGTAAACATTTTTTTAAAGATAAATATTATATAAAAATAATAACTTATTTTTTATAAATAACTCTACAAGTAACACCTTATAATTATATTTTAAAATAATATAACAACTTGATTTTATATTATTTTAAATTCCCATATATTTAACTAATAAATTTCCAGAATAATATAATATAAAAAACATAATTGTTGATAATATTGTCCTTTTTATACTCCAGTTCTCACCTTTAAATCTATTGTAAAAAAACATGCAAAATCCAAATCCAATTGCTGTTACTAAGGAGCGAGTAAAAGTATTCATAACAAAAAAATCCAAAATAAAATATCTATTATCATACACAAAAATATCCCTGAAATCAGTTTAGCCATAGCTTTAAAGTATGTTTACAATATCACTGATCTCAGAAATATCTTTATCGTTATTTTCTAAATAAATTAGAAACAGTGTTCTTCCACTTTACGGAAGGCATTGATTGTACTTATCTATCAAACCGATAGCAGCTCCTAATAATCCGCCTCCTACTACTCTAGGTAGACCAGCTACTGCACCCAGCCCCTCCTCCTAATAAGGCTCCCACGAGACCGCCTGTGCCTACTGTTTGAGCATAAGAGCCTGCGCTACAATCATCTTCTTCTGGAAAAAGAAAACTTTTTGGATGTGAGTTACTAATTGAATCATGTGATGAGCATGCTATTTAGCAAAAAAATCAAATATAATTTGTAAAATGTATAAATTATGATAAATAATAAAATGCTGATAATAACGTAATTCTATATTATTTTAAAATTCCCGTATATTCAATTAATAAATTTGCAGCATAATATAATATAAAAAACCTAATTGTTGTTAATATTGTCCTTTTTATACTCCAGTTCTTACCTTTAGATCTATTGTAAGAAAACATTAAAAATCCATATATAAACGTTGCCAATAAGGAGCTAGTAAAAGTATGCATAACAAAAAATCCAGACTGAAATTTCATCTACTTTATGAATGATTTAAGAGAGAGCAATAGAGTATAATTCAAATAATAAACTTAACTTAATTAAGTATAATTTTATATATAAACAATATTTATAAAATTCCCATATATTTAACTAATAAACTTCCAGAATAATATATTATAAAAAATATAATTGTTGATAATATTATCCTTTTTATACTCCAGTTCTCACCTTTAAATCTATTGAAAAAAAACATGAAAAATCCAAATGCAATTGCTGTCACTAAGGAACTAATAAAAGTATACATGACAAAGAATCCAAAATAAAATATCTATTATCATAAACAAAAATATCCCTGAAATCAGTTTAGCCATAGCTTTAAAGTATGTTTACAATATCACTGATCTCAGAAATATCTTTATCGTTATTTTCTAAATAAATTAGAAACAGTGTCCCTCCACTTTACGGATGGCATTGATTGTATTTATCTATAAAACCGGTAGCAGCTCCTGTTAGTCCGCCGCCTACTGCTCCACCGAGCGCACCAACAGGACCTCCAGAAGCTCCTGCTATTCCACCTCCTATTGCTCCTATCCCTCCCTTTATGGCAGCTGATTCAACGTAATCGCCTACTTGACAACTCGGATTTGGATGACATTGATTATACTTATCTACAAAACCGTTAGCTGCTCCTGTTAGTCCGCCGCCTACTGCTCCAGTGAACGTACCAACAGGACCTGCCACTGAACCACCTAATGCTCCTCCTAGTGCTCCTATCCCTCCCTTTATGGCCGATGCTTCAACGTAATCGCCTACTTCACAGCTCGGATTCGGATGAAATTGATTGTACTTATCTACCAAGGCATCACCAGCTCCTCCTATTCCGCCGCTTACTGCTCCACCGAGAAAGCCAGCACCTGCACCTCCTGATCCAGCAATAGAACCTCCCGCTGCACCAGCACCACCTCCTAATACTAATCCTACAATGCCGCCTGCACCTGCTTCTTGAGCATAAGCGTCTGTATTATGATCATCTTCTGGAAAAAGCCAACTTTTTGGATGTGAGTTACTACTTGAATCACCAGCTCCTCCTATTCCGCCGCTTACTGCTCCACCGAGTAAGCCAGCACCTGCACCTCCTGGTCCAGCAATACCTCCTATTACGTCTCCTATGATGCCACCTGTACCTGCTGCTTGGGCATGAGCGCCTGTACTATAATCATCTTCTGGAAAAAGCCAACTTTTTGGATGTGAGTTACTACTTGAATCATTTGATGAGCTTGAACTACCCATTTAAATCCTCCTTTTATTATTAAAAATAACTGTATCACAACGATACAGTGGAAAATTCATTATTGTTCATTTTATAATAAGTCAAATATAATTTGTATAATAACAATAAAAATACTGTATAAACAATAAATACATTATGTTTATATTATATTCACACAAAATGTATATTTTGTATAAATATAATACTATTTACAATACTGTTTAAATATGCGACATCAATCGCTCTTTCTCTTAAATAAAATCATAAATTCAAATGAGTCATTCACAAGAAAAACCTGTATCATTCTCTTGGTTTACAAGAACAACAAAGAAATATATCTATTATGTTATCGAACTCAGTTGCGTTGCTGTTGTTTTGCGTTTGCTGGGCTTGGTGAATCCTTTTATTTTTCAAGCGATTATCGACCGTATTCTCCCTTTTCAGCGTATTGAAAGTCTCTATGCTATCGTTGTCTTGATGGTTGCTATCATGCTGTTTAGCACAGCTCTTAGCACTCTATCAGGCTACTTAGGTGCCTATTTAGCCAATCGGCTTACGCTAGAATTTGGACGGCGCATTTACACCCATCTTTTAAGTCTCTCCTTGCCCACTTTACGCCGTTGGCAAGTGGGAGAATTGTTTTCACGTATTGGAGAAGTTGATACAATTCGCGGTTTTTTAACAGGAACCATCGCCACAACTGTTCTAAATGTTCTGTTTGCCATTATTTATATTGCTGCACTCTTTTCCATTAGTCCGAAACTGACCTTCATTGTCCTTATCATTTTACCTTTACAAATGGGTTCTTTAGCGCTAGTCGGTCCCTTCTTGCGCCGCCAATTACGCCGTGCTTTCACTCTGCAAGCTGTCCATAAATCGCGCCTTATTGAAAGTTTTACCAATCTTGAAGCCATTAAAGCACACGTAAAAGAATCTGCTCATACAATACGCATGCAAGAAACTTTAGCCCGTAGTTTAGATCAAAGCCTTACAACCAGTAAATTACATCTTCTCAATGGAGCCATGAGCCATATTTTTGGTGATCTTTTCACTATTTTTATTATCTTTTTTGGTGCTCAGGCAGTTCTTCAAAACCAAATTACGCTAGGGCAACTTATTGCCTTTCATCTCCTCGCTGGAAATGTTTCTGGTCCTATCTTAAGCCTTGCATCCCTATGGGAAGAATGGCAGCATTTGAAAATCTCTCGTCTTCGTTTGGGCGATATTCTTAACTCCCCTTCAGAATGGGAAGAAGAAAAGCCGCCTCTTCAACTCAGCGCTCCTCCTCATCTTGAAGCCAACGATCTCTGTTTTTCTTATGGAAATAAGTCCATTATCAATCATCTTGATGTCTGTTTACAACCTGGGCAACCAATTATGTTACTTGGTCCTTCAGGGTGCGGAAAAACAACCTTGGCGAAGCTCCTTTGTGGACTCTATCCCCCAACAAGCGGAAAGATATTGATTAACGCCCAACCTTTACAGAATTTTGATGTCCGTAGCGTGCGTGAAACAATCGCGTATTTTCCTCAAAATCCTTGCCTTTTTTCCGGAACCATTCTTGAGAAT
Organism: Bartonella sp. TT119HLJHH; assembly: GCF_042193385.1. Taxonomy (NCBI): domain Bacteria; kingdom Pseudomonadati; phylum Pseudomonadota; class Alphaproteobacteria; order Hyphomicrobiales; family Bartonellaceae; genus Bartonella; species Bartonella sp. TT119HLJHH. Next base: position 219,278 of record NZ_JBHILS010000002.1, read on the forward strand.
ATGCTTCTTGCTAAACCAGATGCCACTAAAGATGAAATCGACGCTGCACTATATGTTAGTGCTTGCCATGATTTGATTGCTCAGTTGCCTTTAGGACTTAATACTCAAGTAGGAGAGCAAGGTGGTTTTTTATCAGGTGGTCAGCGCCAACGCTTGGCTTTAGCTTGTTTCTTTCTGATAAACCCAAGCCTTCTTATTTTGGATGAACCTACTTCCGCATTGGATGACACTGTCAGTGCACAAATTGTTGAGCATTTATATAAACTTTCGCAAGAACGTATTGTTCTTGTTATTACCCACAAAAGTGACCTCTTTCCTCAGCATGCAACCGTCTTAAACTTTACTGATTTGGAGGCAAAAAATGGCAGATAAAGCTCCCTATTTGCGCCCTTTGTCACCAACGCTTCATATGGTGGTTGCTGTTTTGATCACCTTATTTCTCTTTATTGTGATCGGCAGCTTTATCGCAAAAACAGAGATTGTTGCACGGGGGCAAGGAAGTGTTATTCCCACCGCTTACGTTCAGCTGGTCCAAGCGCAAAATACAGGACGCATTGAGAAAATTCTTGTAAAAGAAGGGCAATTTGTTCATCAAGGTGATCTCCTTATTCAATTAGATCCTCGTGAAGCCCTCAATGAGTGCGCACGTGTTCAAGCAGATATCGCGCAACAAACCCTTCAAGCACAAATCGCAACAGCTATTTTAACAGCTTTGCATGAAAGTGATCCTTTGGATAAAGATTTTGTAACCAAAGGGCTTGCCTATCTGCCAGTTCCTCCTTCTGGCAATCAGACTGCAAGAATAGAAGGGGAAAAACTCATTAGCGCTGCCCTTCAATCTCTCCAAGATAAATTAAGAGCGCTAAAAGCACAAGCGGACCGCGTCGAGCGCAGCGGTGCAACACAACATGCGCAATTAGATAGGTTGGAAGATGATCGTCAATTAAGCCAAGGAAAATTAAAAGCTGCAAAAAGCCTAATGGAAACAAAAGTCATTAGCCAAGCCGTTTATTTAGAGCGTTTACATGATTTTAAAAATGTCGAGCATGAAATTTTAACCAATCAAAGACGTTTGGAAGAAAATGCCGCCGAAATAAACACCCTCCGCCAACAACGGAAAAGTCTCATTTCCGATGAAATCGCCCGCTATCGCCAACTTTCGCGTGAAACAGAACTGAATCTTCAAGGATTAAAAGCAAAGCTTGATAGCACTCAATACCATCTTGACCACTTATCACTCTATGCGCCTGTTGATGGACGTATCGATGATTTAAGTATCCATACTTTGGGCGGCTTTGTAGAAGCTGGTAAAACGCTTATGCGTATTGTCCCTGATGCAGGTGGTCTCATTGTTGAAGCGTTTTTTGATAATCGAGATATTGGTTTTTTAGAAAAGGGTCAACGTGCTTACATCAAGTTTTCTGCCTTTCCACCTGAACGTTTCGGTGTTATCCACGGTACAGTCGTTAATGTAGGCGCTACAGCGCGCTATAATAAAGAAATTAATGGTGTCTATGCTGTTTTAATCAAAATTGACCAAGATCACATCACTTTGAATAACAAACATCTTAAATTTATCCCTGGCATGACTGTGGCAACGGATGTCATTACCTCAAAACGGCGTCTCATTTCCTATTTCTTTGAACCTATTACCAAAGTTTTAGAACAATCTCTAAAGGAAAGATAATGTCTGTAAATGAAAATTCATCACCATCATTCATAGACCCTCTTACGGCTTTGGGTGCCATGGTTGTTTTAATGCTTACATCTCCCTTATACCGCCGCTGGCGAATCTGGGATATCGAACGAAATTTAGGACCAGCTTTACAGACTGGGCAATACAAGCTCTATAAAAATGAACGTGGAGAATTTTGTGCCTTTATCACTTGGGCTTTTTTAGATGAGAAAAATCATCAATCTATGTTTAAAAAAGGAGAATTTTTACCCGATGTCAATTGGCAGAATGGAAAATACGTATGGTTTATTGATTGTGTAGCACCCTATGGCCATACTGCTCATATTGTACGTGATATGCAACGAAATATATTTCCTGATCAGCATTATTGCTACGCTGTTCGACGTAATGAAGATGGTGGAATACGAAAAATTGCGCGCTGGTGTTGCTATAGAGCAAAAAATCCAGTCAAATAGTTTTTCTAAAGCAAGTGCGCATAAATCATTTACTCCTCGCCTCTTATAAAAAAGAATCTTTTAAAAGAGCTTTTTGAGCGATAGCTATAGTAAAAGAAAACTTTACCATATTTAGAGCTGCCCCGCTACAAATAGATGCTTTTCAACTTACCAGACTTGCTATGAATAGCAACAGAGGTTAAGGGGGCCACTCTCAAGCTGAACTTTGATTAACTAATTCCACTAGAATTGGCTGGGGTACCTGGATTCGAACCAGGGAATGCCGGTACCAAAAACCGGTGCCTTACCGCTTGGCTATACCCCAAAAAAACACGCTTTATAGCGACTCTTGCACCTTATAGCGATTCCTGTGATTGGACGCAATATCTGAAAATCAAAGACTTTACTTTTTTATCATAAAATTTCTGAGTCTTGTATGGCATTGCCATCGATACAAATTCGTAGCAGAAACTGATATACAGTTGTGATTTTAACATAAGCAGGAACCATTTATCCATCAATTATTTTGCTCTTTGTATTGATTTTCTAGGAACAGAAAATGAAAATCTTGCGGTTTACTCATGTATCTAATAAATTTGCATATGATTTACTTTTCTTGATATATTAGAATCCCATCTTGCTCAATTTAAGAAAAAAGCTGTCACCACATTGGCGACCGGTAAGTGTATGATAGTGCTGCTGTGCTCTTGCATTAAGCGTAAAGATGATAACGTCCTCTAGTTTTTACATTATATTATTCATGGGTAGCACCATAAAATGAAATCAAGCACATTGAAAAATATTTCCTAAAAAATAACACTTAATATTCTTTTGAAAACATTATGATACACTAGTACTCTAAAAGAGTTTTGCAAAAATTAAAAACATTTTATATGGCATTTGAAAAAATAGAGATACAAAAATAAGGAATAATAGCTATTTCCATTTACTTTTTATTCAAAAGATAATGATATTTTTTACCCGCTCATAGATGGAAGAAACCTTCAGAAGCAATCTTTATGTAGACCAATACCCTTTTTGATTGATGAATATACATTTCCTAAAAGCTTCTTTTACAAAAAGAGAGACATTAAAACTATTTCATACAAACTAGGTATTCAACATTTGCTTTTAAATTCGGTAAATGGCAAATTAGGCTTATGAAATAAGCTTAACAATTAGAATCGAGGAGATTTTTAAATGGCTTTTGAATTGCCCCCGTTGCCTTATGATTACGATGCCCTTTCGCCTTATATGTCACGCGAAACGCTTGAATATCATCATGATAAGCATCACCTTGCTTATCTTACCAATACCAATAATTTTGTGAAAGAGTTAGGCTTAGAAAATGAAAGCCTTGAAGATATTGTTAAAAAAAGTTTTGGAAAAAATATTGGTTTGTTTAATAATGCAGCACAGTATTACAATCATAACCATTTTTGGCTTTGGATGAAAAAAGATGGTGGTGGTCAAAAACTTCCTGAAAAGTTAGCAAAAGCTATTGACGCTGATCTAGGTGGTTACGATAAATTCCGCGCTGATTTTATTGCTGCTGCTGGTGCCCAATTTGGTGCTGGATGGGCGTGGGTTGCTGTTAAAGATGGCAAGCTTGAAATTATGAAAACACCTAATGGTGAAAATCCCTTAGTGCACAATGCTCGCCCTATTTTGGGTGTCGATGTGTGGGAACATTCCTATTACATTGATTATCGCAATGCTCGACCGAAGTACCTCGAATCCTTTGTAGACCATTTAATTAATTGGGACTATGTTTTGAAACTTTATGAAGAATGTGAATTTTAAACTGTCTCAATAATTTTTTAGTGTATGAAAGTCTCTATAATCCAATAAATTATCGGAGACTTTCATACAGAGGTATCTATGGATTAGCAAAAGTCTTTTCCTGCTATCTTTAGAATATATGCATAGATATAGGCAACTTCTTCTAGCTTTGAAAAACGTCCAGCTGCACCAGCGTGCCCTGAATCCATATTAATACGTAATAAAACTGCATTATCGTCTGTTTTTAGGTCTCGTAATTTTGCCACCCATTTTGCAGGCTCCCAGTAAGTTACACGAGGATCTGTTAATCCTGCCATCACAAGTATAGGGGGATAGTTTTGAGCTTTGACATTATCGTAGGGGGAATAGGAAGCAATAAGCTTATAATCTTCTTCTGATTCAAGAGGATTCCCCCATTCGGCCCATTCTGGAGGTGTGAGTGGCAATGAAGCATCTAACATTGTCGCTAAAACATCAACAAAAGGCACATTCGCTACGATCCCAGCAAAATCCTGTGGAGCTATATTGGCAATAGCTCCCATCAACATCCCCCCTGCTGAACCACCATGAGCAATCAGCCGGTCGTGAGAAGTAAATTTATTGTTTACAAGGTAACGCCCACAAGCAATAAAATCTGTAAATGTATTGTGCTTAAAGAGATGTTTTCCTTTCTCATACCATTCTACTCCCTTTTCTTTTCCTCCGCGAATATGAGCAATGGCATAAATAAAACCTCTGTTCACTAGAGAAAGTACATTACTATTGAAACTGGCAGGAATAGAGATCCCATAAGCACCATAACCGTAAAGCAGACAAGGCGCACCACCGTCAAGGGGAGTGTTTTTGTGGTAAAAAAGTGAAATAGGAATCTTCTCACCATCATCTGCTATTGCTGTAATACGTCGTGTTACATATGCATCTTTATTATGCCCAGAGGGAATTATTTGCGTTTTTAAAAGCATTCGTTTACAATTCTTCATCTCATAATCAAACACTTGATCAGGTGTTGTCATAGACGAATAAGAAAAACGAATAGTTGGACTGTTATATTCTGCAACTCCTTGCAGACCTAAAGAATAAGCCTCTTCAGTAAAAGCAATAGAATTAACTTGTTTAGTGGTACGTTCCATTACTTTTATACGTGGAAGCCCCTCAAAACGTTCGATCCAGACAAGAAAATCTTGATAAGCATCATGGGATAATATTAGGCACCCAAGCTGATGTGGGACAAACTCAGACCAATTTTCTGATTGTGGAGATGTATATGGCGCTACCATAATTTTGAAATCTTTTGCATTATCTAAATTGGTCAAAATATAAAAGACATCACCACCCTCTGTAAGTGAATATTCAATACCTTTTTGTCGTTTCCGTACACATTTTGGAACAGTAAAAGGCGCCTCAGCTGGAATTAACCAGATCTCGGATGTTTCATGATCATGAATATTAATATAAATAACATCATGAAGCTTAGAACCGCTTACATCTAAGAAAAAACCTGGATTGTCTTCACGAAAAATAAGCTTATCTTGTGATTGATCTGTGTTTAATTGATGATAATAGAGCTCTGAAGGTCGGTGGTTTTTATCCATCTTAGTATAGAAAAAACCTTCAGATCTAGCATCCCATACAATTTGACCAGATGTATCAGTAATTGTGTCCATACAGTCAGACAATGTCTCAAAATTACGAATTTTAGCTGTATAGAATTCTGATCCTTTGTCATCATAGGTCCATACCACATGTGTATGGTCAGGAGATTCTTGAACTGAACCAAATTTGAAATATTCTTTGCCTTCTGCTAGGACATCACCATTAAGGTACACGTTTTTTTCTCCGCCATTCCTTGGTGTCCGAAAATAATGTGGTTGTTGGCCTCCGGTAACATAAGAGAATCCGTAAGCAAAAGCACCATGTTTTATAGGAACAGAACTATCATTCTCTTGGATCCTGTTTTTCATTTCGGTAAAAAGCAAATCTCGTAATGGTTTTGTATCAGCCATTTGAGCTGATTGATAAGCATTTTCTTTTTCAAGATAATGTCGAATATTGGGATCAAGACAGTTAGGATTTTTAAAAACATCTTGCCAGTTAGACGCACGTAACCAATGATAGGGATCATCACGAAAAATACCATGATATATTTCTTTATGAGTGATTCTAGATGCTTTGGGAGGAATTGCAAAAGTGCGAGTCATACACAATCCTATATTAAAATATGTTAACAGCTTCGTTTATATGTTAGAATCACAATTATTGATGCAAGTGTAAAAATCTATAAGTTCTATTCACTTGCAAAAGTAGCGCCATGATAATTTTTTAAAACGAATACCTTTCTGTTCATTATATACCACAGCTATTGTTTTCTAGGAATATAATACCACTTTTATAATGAACGTGACTGATAAAACAATTAAACTATGAGAAAAAGATTTGATTTTTTTTGAAACAGTATAATCGCACAATTTTACAGAAATGAGTAAATATATATAAAGTATTATTATTAATACACAAAAAAACAAAAACATTTCATGTCGTTTTAATGAAGAGTTTTATATTATAAATAATGATATTATGTCATAATTATAATATATTATATTTTCTGTTATTAAATTTAATAAATATAAATAATAAAATAAATTTAAAACTTATTAAAAATAAACATACCAAATTATAAGTATTCAAAACAAAAAATAATAATTTATATATTATATTTTTTGTAATTAGTAATTTTATTTTTACATTCTAAAAAAAATAAATAAATTTTATCCTATATTTTTTTATATTTGTGATGTATTATATATTATGTATGATATGTTATAGGATAAAAATATATTTTAGCATGTAATAATTTCGTTTTTCTTATTGTATATTATGACAAAAAGTAGGTATTTATTTGATTTTTTTGTGTTTTGGCAATTTTATAGAATAATTGAATTGACAAAAAAGATTTTTGTACAATATGAAACTCATGTGCATGAGATCTTTATATCATGAGTATATGCACTATATCTCGATTTTGAATTACTCAATTTAAATTAAAGGAAACAAGAATGGAACATCGTGCAGTCTTAGAGACTGAAAGCAATTTAGTTATTACATTGGTTGCTGATATTGTTGCTGCCTACGTGAGTAATAATTCTATTCGACCGACTGAAGTGCCAAGTTTAATTGCTGATGTCCATGCTGCTTTTCGTAAAGCAGGGAATCTAGAGTTAACAGAAGTCGAAGTTGAAAAACAAAGGCCTGCCGTTAATCCAAAGCGTTCAGTATTTCCTGATTATCTCATTTGCCTTGAAGATGGAAAGAAGTTTAAATCTCTAAAGCGTCATCTCATGACACATTATGGAATGTTGCCAGAGGAATATCGTGAAAAATGGCAGTTAGATAGTTCTTATCCTATGGTGGCGCCTAATTATGCAAAAACACGATCGGCTTTGGCCAAAGAAATGGGGCTTGGACGCAAAAGCAAACGGAAAAAAACTAAATAATCTTATTTTGCGAAAAAATGGTTTCATATATAAATTTGATTTTAGTATACATGTTTTGTGTGAAGCTTTTGTATATATAGCAATTTCTACCAAGGGAATTACATATAGCTTTCGTTACGAATCCGTTTAATCATTGATTTCAGACCATTTGATCGTTGTGGTGTAAGATTTTCATTTAAACCAAGTTTTTCAAAAAGCTCTTGAGCATCAGAATTGCGAATTTCAGAAGCTTTTTTGCCTGAATAAAAAGCCAGAAGTATATAAATGAGTCCACGCACAATATGAGCATCGGAATCACCTTGAAACGTCAATATTGGATCTTCTGAGTTATTACGTGAAGATAGTAGCCACACTTGGCTAACACAACCAGGAACTTTGTGAGCATCATTTCGAGCGTTTTCCGGAAAAGGTGGCAGTTCATAGCCAAGCTCGATGACATAACGATAACGATCTTCCCAATTATCCAAAAGCGAAAAATTTTCTATAATATTACCGATTGTTTCCGCCATTATTTTAGTCCTGTTTCGTTTGAATAATCATTCTTGAATACACTTATAAAAAATCAATATTTATTCTTCCTAACATAAATAACACGAAGAACATTAAAAATCCTTATTTCAAGATAACATTTTATGGTTTCGTAAGAACTCTTGTATTTCTATTTTGTAAGAAACATTAGGGGAAGCCTCTGATATTATTTTTGTTCCCTAATATGTTCCCTAAATATTCATAAGCAGCTCTTGCACCGTAATATGCGCGCTCGCCAAGTGAACTTAAAAAGGATTTTCCTACTTTGCAGGTTTTTATATTACGGTCACAAAATGCGCCTAAGTCATTTAAGGCTTCCTTAAAAGCAATAATCACATCGCTCGTTGTTGTCTCATTATTTTTGGGGCTAGAAGAATGGTTACTGCTTGGATCTGCTACAAAAAATGAAATAATGACAAAAATAAAAAATAAAAGAAATGATAATTTGATTAAAAAACGTATCATGGACAATCAATGTACGGCAGTGGTAAATACAATAAAAGAAGCATTTTATACACTGTTGCTTTATAAACAATTTATAAAATGTGTTTTTTATAAAATTGAGTATTCATGTATTGGATCTATATAATTGGCTTTTTTATAAATATGACACAATTCCTCTGTATAAAATAGTATACATTGTCTATTCAGTAAAAAATTAATATCAAAATTATACACTTACAGGCTGATCATGTTAATGAACATACTATGGTAAAAAATGAGAGATATAATCATGTTGTGTACATACTTATTTTAAATAACAATTCACCATCTTAGCTTAGTTGAAAAAGCTAAAAAGAGTAAAATTCTGTTATTCTGACTTTAATCGTGATAAAATATTTACATTATCTATAAAATTTTTAATAGCACATCATCAACATGATCAATATGTCGATCAAAAGATCAAACAATTGTTTCATCTCTTATAACTCCATCTCAAGATCTCAAAGCAAGTTTTTCTATAACATTGTAAATCAATTTAATTGATATAAAAGTAGCTACACTAAAATATAATAACCTTAAGAGACCAGTATTCTCACCAAACCGTTTACAGAAAAGTAACCCTATATATGTAAATTGTAAAGAATATAATGACTCTTATCTTTTTAACGTTATAGAAGAATAATCTCTAACTTGTTTTTAAATGATAGGCAAACATCTGCGCCCAAAATGAAGAATAACGTGATATTATTATTGAGATGATTATATGTGATAATGCAGTTTGCAAACACTAAAATGATCTTGAACGTTAATCATTTGATGTTCTCTTTATACATATTAAAGATTTGTAAAATCTGAAATTAATAAAAATTGATAAGAGCTCTTGTTGATTGATCAACTTATACATTGATAGAATGAAGCTGCTTATTCTAGGAGTTTGAAAGGAAAAAACAATAATGTAAATGCATTTCTCTCTAGCGAAAAGTAAGAACTAATTTGCATTCGTTTCTTTGTGAAACATAAACGCAACTGAAAATAAAAATGATGACAACAAAACGAAAGACGCCCCGAAAAAAAACTGTAAAACACCGTAAATACTCTAGTAGTATCGTTATCACACTTTTTCTTATAATTTTTCGTTTCATTTTTTGGAGTATCAAAAGTATTTATTTTTATACACAAAAAAATACTTTATTTTTTGTTGGATCTATTCTTTTTACTATTAGTTTTTTATTTGTTTCATTTAATGCTTTATTTTCGCAAATGACAACACATCAAGGTATTTTCACTCAAATGAAGTTTTCTTCCGCTCAAAGTATAGGGAAGAGCTCTACTTTATCCAAAAAAGAAGCAAGATCACAAGAACTCTCTCGTGTAACTTCTGTACATTCTCAAAGTCATAACCACACAAATTCACCTTTATCCTCTCAATCAGCAAGCATGCTGGAAAAACAAAAAGAATTAGCAAAATTAGGACTTTATGATGGACCATTAGATGGACTAGAAGGACCTAAAATACGCCGTGCGATCACTCTATGGAAACAACAAGCTGCTCAGAAAATGCAAAATAATGTTTTACCCAATTCTACAACAGATGAAATTGCGCTATTAATTAAGCAGAGCGAAATAGAAATGGAAAATAAAACAAAAAGAAATATAACACACTCAAAAGAAGCTGTTTTAGAGCCTTCTGTTGAAGATATTATACGGGTACAAAAAGCTTTACATATCTTTGGTCATGAGGAGGTTATTGTCACAGGAATAGAAGATCAAAAGACGATAGAAGCCTTAAAACAGTTTCAACAAATGTTTGATCTTCCTGTAACTGGTAAAATTAATCACACAATTTTAATAAAAATGCGTGAAATTGGTCTATTAAATTGAAGCTAATCATCAATATTATCAAAAAATTTCTTAATTTATAATGATAATTTGCTTGTTGAATGCCCTCTCCCGAATACGAAAATATTCCTTCATCTCAAGCTCTCTTATATTAAATTAATCAGAGCTGTCTTCTTGCACATTACATATTGAGTCATACAATTTATAGCAAAGGGATCTGTGACCTTTAGCAGAAAAAAGAAATCATTGCGTGAAAGCAAGCGCACTTATTTTAAAATTTCCAATGCTTTAGATGATAAGGACACGCGAAATTCTGTTGTAGAATCACGCCTTCTTTTCATATTCTCGAGCAAGGATAGTCCAGATATCCCCATCAATCCGATCTTCACATATATAATACAAAGAATTTGTGCGAACACCTGTAAGGATAAGCAAACGCAAAACCAAATGTATCATTTTTATCGTTTTACTGAGTGTCTAGACAAAAAGCGGGAAAATCTTTCCAATCCATTGCTAATCTATTTTGCATTTTATGAAGTTTTTTACCTGAGAAAGCGCGTGCTTTTGTTATCGCCTGTAAATCAACATAAAAACCTAACGCTGCAGTATGTTTGAAACAAATATTAAGGTGGTTCAGTACTTTTTCTGCTGTTGCAGCTTTTGGTATACCAGATGGAGCAAAGGTATTGCGTATCTCTGTTTGCCTAATCTCTGAAACGAAGAGGCTGTCTAATTTGGGGAAAATATGAAGTTTTAAAAGTAGAAACCACTTCTTACCTTTACCATTTCCTCTTAATTCTGCTTTACGGCTTTCAAAAGCATCTAAAGCAATGTCTTTTAGATAATGGAGATGACGCGCATTGCTTCCGCTTTTGTTTCTCACGTTCTTTAATGAAATCACATCCTCTCATGTAAAACAGAACGCCCCAAACAAAATATACTTGAGTTGCACATTCACGTGCTTTCTTTAAAGAAACATCTCTCAAGGCATCCAAACCTATTTCACAATGATGTGCGTGAATGGTATAATGATAAGCTTACTGTGCACTACCATCTTGATGCTTATGAAGGAGCAAGCTGGGACCATCACACACTTTGCCTCTAATGTTGTGCTAGCTCTTGGCACTTGAGACGGTTCATTATAGGCATTATTTAAGCCTTTTCTTTAATGTTTTTTCCCCATACGCTAATATTACTTATGTGAAAATAAATGAATTTGACTGATTCAACATGGAATAAATTTGAAATGAGAGAATCTTATGATATTCAGGCTCTCATTCAAGATAATAATTTAAATTTATCATTATAAATCAATATGTTGCATAATTATGATATTCCTTCATAAGTGTAAAGATGGTAGCGCACAGTGAATTTTATAAACTCTGAAGGACAGATTTTATAAATTTACGGAGCGTTTTACATAATTCCATTACACAAATACCGACGTGAAATGGGTTTTGCACTGAAAAATGTTTCTTCAAAACAGCGCATAAATGTGCAAAACAAATGCATTTGTTTGGGGTGTTCTGTTTTTCGTGAGAAATCCATACCCCTATTAAAAAAACGCGTGAATTAACTGCACAACAGCACGCTGCTTTCTAATTTAAGAGTCCCTTCAATACTGAAAATATATTAATAATACACTTTGTTCTATCTTGCTTTATATTTTCTCTCATAAACCTTTCAAAAATATACTTTCTCGCGTGATATAACTTATAGAGCATCCCTAGAAGGGCTTTTATTTTCTTTCATGAAGGAAATAAAAGAATATATAAAAATTTATTTCAGTAATAACTATACAACAAAAAAATATTAACCCATTACATCCTTTTTGCTATTGCGGACTGAGCTGCTGCTAAACGAGCAATTGGTACCCGAAAAGGAGAACATGAAACATAATCTAGGTTATTTTCTTCACAAAAAGCAATAGAGGCAGGATCGCCTCCATGTTCACCACAAATGCCCAATTTTATTTTTGCGCGCTTTGAGCGTCCACGCTGTGCTGCAATGGTAATAAGTTCTCCTACCCCATCACGATCAATAGATACGAAAGGATCTAGCTCTAAAAGTCCTTTTTGAAAATAGGTTGCCAAAAAAGGAGCAGCATCATCACGGGAAATTCCAAAAGTTGTTTGTGTCAAATCGTTTGTTCCAAATGAAAAAAATTCCGCAGTTTCAGCAATTTCATCTGCTCGAAGCGCTGCCCTTGGAAGCTCAATCATTGTTCCAACCATATATTGAATGATGGTTCCCTTTTCTTTCATCACTTCCTCAGCTACCTGATCAATACGCGTTTTTATAAAATCGAGTTCAGATTTAAGTGCAATAAGTGGTACCATAATTTCAAGCATAACAGGAGAGCCAGATTTTTGAGCCGCTTCTGCTGCTGCTTCAAAAATTGCCCGCGCTTGCATTTCAGCAATTTCAGGATAAGTAATAGCTAAACGGCATCCTCGTAATCCAAGCATAGGATTAAATTCGTGCAACTGTTGCGCACGTTCAACAAGCATTTCAGCAGAAACTCCCATAGCTGTTGCAACATCAAGAATTTCTGCATCAGTTTTTGGTAGAAATTCATGGAGTGGAGGATCTAACAAGCGAATGGTAACAGGCAAACCACACATAATTTCAAATAATTCAGCAAAGTCTGAACGCTGCATTGGCAAAAGCTTATCTAATGCTTTACGACGACCACTTTCATCATGACTTAAAATCATTTCACGCATGGCTATAATACGTTCACCAGAAAAAAACATATGCTCTGTACGGCAAAGACCAATACCTTCAGCCCCCAAAGAACGCCCCATACGAGCATCAGATGGTGTCTCAGCATTGGCGCGAACTCTTATACGCCGCATCTCATCAGCCCATTCCATTAATTTTGCAAAGTCTCCGCAAAGCTTAGGCTGCAACATTGCAACTTTTCCCTTTAAAATTTCTCCACTTCCACCATCAATCGTGATAACCTCGCCTTTTTTAAAGCTTTCTCCTGAAGCAAACAGCGTATTTGTGTTATAATCAATCCGCATACTGCCAGCACCAGAAATACATGGCTTTCCCATCCCCCGCGCAACAACAGCAGCGTGGCTTGTCATACCTCCACGCGTTGTTAAAATTCCTTCTGCTGCATGCATACCATGAATGTCTTCTGGGCTTGTTTCTACACGGACCAAAATAACTTTGCGACCTTCTGCTGACGCAGTTTCTGCCTCTTCTGAAGTAAAAACAATTTCACCCGTTGCTGCTCCAGGAGAAGCCGGTAAACCACGTCCTATAACAAAACGTTCTGCTTTGGGATCAAGTGTTGGATGTAAAAGTTGGTCAAGTGATTTTGCATCAACACGCATTACAGCCTCTTCACGGCTTATTAACCCCTCCTCAACCATTTCAATTGCCATCTTGAGAGCTGCACGAGCCGTGCGTTTCCCTGAACGAGTCTGCAGCATCCATAATTTACCTTTTTCAATAGTAAATTCGAGATCTTGCATATCCCGATAATGCTGCTCAAGCTTCTGCGCAATCTGACATAATTTCAAAAAAGCCTCAGGCATGATTTTTTCCAAAGACGGCTTATTTGAACCAGCAACAATACGCGCATTTTCTGTAATATTTTGAGGCGTTCGAATGCCCGCCACAACATCTTCCCCTTGCGCATTAACTAAAAATTCACCATAAAGTTCTTTTTTCCCTGTCGATGGATTGCGTGTAAAAGCAACACCTGTTGCCGAATCTTCTCCCATGTTACCAAAAACCATAGCTTGCACATTAACTGCCGTTCCCCAACTTTCAGGAATGCTATGTAAACGGCGATAAGTAACTGCGCGTGCCGTCATCCAACTTGAAAAAACGGCTCCAATCGCCCCCCATAACTGTTGTTCAGGATCTTGTGGAAAAGGGGTTCCTAATTTTTCTTCAACATAGGCTTTATAAGAAGTAATAACATTTTTCCAATCATCTGCTGTCATTTCTGTATCAATAGTGTAACCATTGCATGCTTTTGCTTCATCAAGAAGCTCTTCAAAATACGAATGGTCTAGCCCCAAAACAACGTTAGAATACATTTGGATAAAACGCCGATAACTATCATAAGCAAAACGTTCATTATTGGCTTGTAAAGCAATTGCTTTTACAGTTTCATCATTCATGCCAAGGTTCAGCACTGTATCCATCATCCCTGGCATAGAAGCCCTAGCCCCTGAACGAACAGACAGTAAAAGTGGTCTTTGTTTATTCCCAAATTCACGTCCTGTTTGTTCAGCAACGCGTCTTAGTGCTTGCTTAACAGATTCCTGGAGCTCTTCTGGATATGATTTGTCATGGGCATAATAAAAATTACAAACTTCTGTTGTCAGCGTAAATCCGGGTGGTACGGGCAAACCAAGATTACTCATTTCTGCCAAATTAGCCCCTTTACCTCCGAGAAGGTTACGCTCACTTGCACTTCCTTCCGCCTTTCCATCTCCAAAACTATAAACCCATTTTTTCACTGTACAAATCCTCCCATATCAGCATCAAAACATTATTCAACCTAGGCTCACTTAAAAGCAATGATTTGATTCAAAATCGGCTCCAAAAAATATCGCTTCATAAATGCATAATATTAATCCTTCCAAAAGAGATAATGACCAAAAGTATCATTCTCCATCTTCTGGAAGATTAAGATTCAGTTTTTAAGAAAACTATCAATCACCGAAAAAAAATCTTCTACTTTCATGGCACCTTCATATTTACTACCATTAATAAAGAAAGTAGGTGTTGCTGTGACACCAAGCTCTTTACCGCGTTCAAAAGATGCATTTACTTCATCTAAAATGGACTGATTTTTCAAACACGCAGTAAAACTTTCATCTGTAAAACCAGCCATTAAGCCAATTTTTTTCAATGGTGTTAGAGCATTTTTTCCGAAAGCCCATTCATTTTGTTTTTGAAATAAAACTTCTATCAAAGGAAAATAGCGATCTTCTGGTGCACACCGTGCCAACATAAAACCTGCTGTTGCCCGAGGATCAAAAGCATATTCTCGGAAAATAAGTTTTACTTTTCCTGTTTTGATATACTTTTGACGAATTTGGGGAAGTATATCATTATAAAAATGCGCACAATGAGTACATGTCAACGAAGCATACTCAACAATGACGACTGGTGCATCCGCCTCTCCCTCAAAACGATCCTTTACTTTACCCGATTGGAGAAGCTCTGCCATATCAACAGTTGCCACTGATTTGGGATCACGCGCTAAAGCAACTGTTACACTGTTTTGTACAATCGTTATGAAGAGAAAAATTATCCCGAAAGATAAAAAAGAACGATATTTTACCATAAATAATACTTTTCTGTTGTTATTAACGAATAGGAATCCAATGCTTTCTCATATATTAAAGAAAAATATATAAAATATATTGCTATTTATTATTTTTTTCCAAGAAAATGCAACAGCCAAGTTTATAAAGTGCTTGCTGCAAGCTTGTATCTTCAATTCCTTCAAGCATTTTTTCCACGCATTTTTTGTCTTGTTCACTCAAAGGCGGTTTTAGAGGCAAGTGATTCATAAAAACCGATATACTCCTTTGCTCAATCTTGATGCGATCAATAGCAATATAGCCAAAAAATCCGTTAATTCTATGAAGTAATTCCTCTGTTTCATGCATTAATTTTAACGCAGCAAATCCTTCACATGCGATAACAAGTGTTGCTGGCTGAAAAACTTCATCTTGATCTGCACGACGTTTCCAAATAATTTTAAGCGGCATTGTATATTCACTGATATCATAGCCCGCAATTTGTGGCCAATGTTCTAGAAGCGCTACATTAAGCCCTGTCCGTTTGCGTAAAACTGGATCAAGTATTTTGTATACCGTCTCAGAAAGAGAATAAAAGATACGTTTTTTAAGTTGTTTTCTCATTTTTAGATCATTGTTCAACCGCTTGCTAAATTAAAATCATTTGTTTCATCTAAAAATTGTTGCCTCCTCAATTTATGAAATATCAACAAAATAAAAAGCCTTTTCTCACCAAAGCTTTGACAATAAAAGAGCAAAAAACATGAATTACAAAATAAATAATTTTTTCTTTTGCATTTTATATCTCCCTATGCTTGAAAGCAATCATGTATGAAATTTCTTCGCACCTCCTTGCTTGGTACGATAAAAATCACAGACATCTTCCATGGCGGATTACCCCCGAAGAGCAAAAACAAGGTATCCGCCCTGATCCTTATCAAGTTTGGCTTTCTGAAATCATGCTTCAACAAACAACCGTTGAAGCAGTTAAGCCTTATTTTAAAAAGTTTCTAAAACTATGGCCAGATCTTTTCTCTTTAGCAAAAGCCTCACAAGATGATATCATGAAAGCATGGGCTGGACTTGGTTATTATTCACGCGCGCGTAATCTTAAAAAATGTGCGCGACAGCTTGTTGAAAACTACGCGGGACAATTTCCACAATCTGTAAAAGAATTGCGAACTCTAGCCGGTATTGGAGATTATACTGCCGCAGCCATTGCTGCGATTGCTTTTAACCACCCTGTAGCAGTGGTTGATGGTAATGTCGAACGTGTGGTAGCGCGACTTTTTGCTATCACTTCAATATTACAAAAAGCAAAAGTTGAAATTAAAGAAAAAACACAAAAAATTACTGCTTTAAATCGTCCTGGTGACTTTGCTCAAGCAATGATGGATCTGGGAGCAATAATTTGCACTCCACGTAAACCATCTTGTTATATCTGCCCTCTTCAATGTTTATGCAAAGCGGCAAAGATGCAACAAACGGAATCTTTTCCAGTCAAAGCCCCTAAAAAAGAACGCCCTTCAAAAACAGGGATTGCTTTTGTGGTCCTTAATCAAAATAAACAAATTTATTTAGAAAAACGACAGACGCAAAAACTCCTTGGTGGAATGACCCAAATTCCTAACAATATTGGCATCGATAACGAAAATGGGCTCAAAAACGCTCCCTTTACTGCCAATTGGCAATTCAAAGGACAAATTACGCATGTTTTTACTCACTTTTCTCTAAAACTCGATGTTTACTATACCGAAGATGTTCATGAAATGAATTGTGAAAATGGTTGGTGGTGTAACATTCAACATCTTGCCGAAGAAGCATTACCTACTGTTATGAAAAAAGCCATTTCCATAGCTCTTCCCAATTCTTTCAGATTTAAATAGCCTTCCCTATTCATAAAAATGTTTTCTAACGGAGACTTTTGTATCTCTAGCGACCATTTTTTAATCTTTAAAAGAAAAATTTAAACACGTGAAATGACCAATTTTTTTCTACAGATAAGAATTAAGAAGGAATAGAAAAACTTAGAAGCCTTAGATTTAAATTTCAGGATCTGCCCTTTGTTCGCTCAGATAGGTATACGTGTTACCTAAAAAAAACACTTGATTTTGAACTTCTGAATGAACCTTTTAATTCCGATATTTCGTTTTTATAAGCTTATATTGATACTGTTTTGGAACTAAAATTAAGACATAGAGTGCAAATTTCTCATTTTTATTTCTTCTACAAGAAGCGTAAAAATACTCGCTTGCCACTCACAAGCGAGATTAGTGTGTCAATAAAAAACATCTAAGAAAGGCATAAAACGCTCTCACGTCCATCTCAATCAAGATCAGGTACATTGGTGGTCAATAGAATAAAGTGATCAGCTTAGTTCATAAAACACCCGTTTTTAACATTTGTGAACGTATGATCATTCTTAAATGATCTATGGACTTCAACCGTCCATTTTCCTCATAATACCAAAAGGTCCAACCATTACAACTCTGCGAATCTTGAGCCTTTCTTCCCATTGCGTGAATTGAACCCGCTTCACCACCATGCATAATCGTACCATCAGCTCTTACAATAGCAGATACTTGCTTCTTACGATCGTAAAGAACTTCTCCAGGATAGAGTAAACCTGCTTCAAGCAAACTGTTGAATGCTACGCGCGGTTCTGCTTTTTTTCTATCCAAAATCGCTAGTTCTGGTTGCGCTAAAGGTTTAACCGCCGCAATTCTCTCACATGCAGCATCGATGTAATCTTGCTCGCGTTCAATCCCAACAAAATCACGCCCTAAAAGCTTGGCAACAGCACCTGTTGTTCCCGAACCAAAAAACGGATCGAGAATAACATCACCAGGTTTACTAGAAGCCATAATAATACGCGCTAATAACGCTTGCGGTTTTTGTGTTGGATGTAATTTACGCCCTGAATCATCCTTTAAACGTTCAGCTCCAGTGCAGAGAGGGAAAAGCCAATCTGAACGCATTTGTAAATCTTCATTTGCTGCTTTTAAGGCATCATAATTAAATGTGTACTTTTTATCTTTTTGATCTCGCACGGCCCAAATAAGCGTCTCATGAGCATTTTGAAAACGGCGCCCTCGAAAATTAGGCATCGGATTATTTTTGCGCCAAATAATATCATTAAGCATCCAAAAACCTAAATCTTGTAATGCCGTCCCAACCCGAAAAATATTATGGTAAGATCCGATAACCCAAAGTGTTCCGTTTGGTTTTAATACACGACGACAAGCAAGCAACCATGCACGGGTAAAAGCATCATAAGCAGCAAAGCTCTCAAACTGATCCCATGCATCATCAACCGCATCAACAAGCGAATGATCTGGACGGTATAAAGCTCCATCCAATTGCAAATTATAGGGTGGATCCGCAAAAATCATATCAACGGAATGTTTTGGAAGTTTTTCTAGAACGGAAACACAATCTCCCTTAAAAATTTTATTGCGCCATGGCATTTGTGAGGGAGTACGAAGGAAATCTTTTTGAAGCTGAATAACTGTCATGAAAAACCCAACAAAATTAACTAAATTTGCCCTATAATCAACCAAAATAGTTTATAGGCCCGCATTACCAATCCATATTTACAAAATAGCGTAAACGTATCGTTAAAATTCCGCAAAATTGATATTCGTTTTTGTTTTTTAAGTAAAAAAATTTTTATATGAATGAAATCTTAATTTTCTTTTTTTCAATGTACTGTTCCCATATCTTTTATTTCGTAAAAGAATTAAGAATCATTTTCAAAGCGTATTTTTATGAAATAATGTCCTCTCAATATCGTTTTCATAAAAGTTGTCCATCTCGCAACATATAAAGGAATGTCTTATGCCTCAGATAGATCTTATTATTTTTGATTGTGACGGAGTTCTCGTTGACTCTGAATATCTTGCAGCAAAAATTGGATCTCAATTGCTCAAACAAACAGGATATGAAATATCACCCGAAGAATTGAGTGAGCGTTTTGCAGGGCTAATCTTTCGCGATATTCTTAAACACGTTGAACAGGAAACAGAAAAACCAATTTCTGCTCATCTCATAGATCAAATGACTAATATTTTTCGTACACAAATAAAAACTGAATTACGTGCTATTGATGATGTAAGAGAAGCCATAGAAATTATTCAAACACGCTATCCCTACTGTATCTGCTCTAATGCAAAGAGCATCGATATAAAAGAGATGCTTACCACTGTTGAACTCTATGACCTTTTTGAAGGTAAAATATTTTCTGCACCTGAAGTTGGAACAAAAAAAACCAAACCTGCCCCTGATGTTTTCCTTTTTGCTGCAAAACAATTACAAGTAGAACCCCAAAACACTATCGTTATAGAAGATTCACTTCATGGTGTACACGCAGCCAAAGCAGCAGGCATGCGTGTCATCGGCTTTACGGGAGGATCGCATAGCTATCTTGGCCACTCTAATATACTTGCAGAAGCTGGTGCTGAGACGGTTATTGCAAAACACGCTCATTTAGGAGAAGTCCTAGAAGCAATGGCAGTATGGCAAGATTTCGTATAAAAAACTTCATTCAATATATTTATCAGCACATGAAATCTCTTAGTAACATTCTTAGTATGGCGTCTTCTCTTGCTTAAAGCATACGTACAAAAGCTTAAACATAACTAAAATGGCTCCACGATGATAAATAACTCGTATATACTTACGCACTATATATTATAGTCAGTGGAACTCTCTAATAATTTAAGCTCTTCTGATTGTAAATTATTGTAAAAAGCTATAGATTTTATTTTACAATCTGAAATGAATATAACCAAATTCCCACTATTATGCTTCTTCTTATAATGATGGTACAGATAAATATTATAACTAACGATCATTAAGCTGATAACTTTACAATATATACCTTACAATAAACGTTATTATAAAAAATTAATAGCGTATTTAAAAAACATTAAAAGAACATCTATTAATCCAAAACAACTTTTATATTACTTATGATTCATACTAAATAAAAATATCGAATAAATTCATTTATTTACACTACTATTTTAAATATAAGTTATAAAATTATTTACATATTAATATATAAAAAATGCATAAAATACAATAACATCACATCACACCTAATAAAATATATAAATACCAAAAATGTTCTTATTATTTTTATAATTAAGTTTTTATGATTACATTTTATTTATTAATGCTTAAAATAAAACTATCATTATGTTGATTATTTCCTATTTATATACAAATATATAAACCACAAAAAACTAAAAAAGTAACTCAATGATTAGAAAAATATTTATTATGTCTTATAATAAGCAATCATATTATTCCAATAAAATATTCTTATTTAAAATTTTATAATATAAAAATTTTATAATATAAAAATAATACAACTGTATTATATATTTTATATAAACAAAAAGTATTTTTGTTGTTGACAATAAGAACATAATGTATTATCGTGTAACATAATGAGTAAACATATTTAGTGTTTTAAAATTTGTTTATTATCATTATTTGTGTATATAGGTTCGTATTAATATAAAAATATTTGAGGTAATTTATGGTAAAATTAGTTGCAAATTATACATTATGTATCTTTACGGTGGCTGTTTTTTTTCTTTTGCAAGTTGCAAATGTTAATGCAAATTATTTAAAAAATAGCTCTCTAAAAGAAGATTCTTCTCCATCTATAATAAAACACGTGGAAAATAAAACAATCCATACAGCTTCTATTTATGTACCAACTTTAAGTTATGGAACAGTAAATGAATCAGCTCTTGAAGGAAAAGTAGAAAAAGTTGCTGCTTTTACAATAGGGGCAGGAGTGTTGTTAGGTGGATTTATAATAACTACATTGCTAAACTGGATAACACAAATAGTTGCAATCTTTAAATAAATTATAAAATAATTACTGTTTTGTTATGAACAATATAATAATAAATTAAATAATTAAAATAATATTCATTAATAATAAATAATTATTATAAGTATATCTAAAATATATATTTACAAATTATACGTATTTATTAATATATTTATGATATAAATATTTAAAGTATTTGAGGTGAAATTATGACAAAAGTATTTAAAAATTATATACTAAATATTTTTATAGCTATTGCTTTTCTTTTCTCACAAATTGTAAATGCTAATGCAAATCATTTGAACAATAGCTTTCAAAAAGAGAATGTTTCTGTTTCTGTAATAGAAAAAGCAACCAATATGGCTACTCTTTATATTTCAAATTTAAATTATGGAGTAGGAAATGAAGCTACTGTTGAAGGAAAAGTCGAGAAAGTTCTTGAGCCCATTACGTTAGGAGCTTTTGGTATTTCAATATTAGCTGGGTATGGAATAGGGACAATAGGTATAATTTTAGCGTGGCCCGTAGGGCAGATACAAAAACTCATAAGTTCTCGCTAATTAACAGTGATACCGACGACCTTATACTTAAACATTTGAAATATAAGAATAAAAATCTGAACGTGAGGCATGGCTACATTATCTGCTCATTGTTATTAAACTAAGACACATAAATAGCTTTCCCCTCACAAATAACAAGATTAGAAAGTATTTGAGGTGAAATTATGACAAAAGTGTTTAAAAATCATGTGTTAAGTACTTTTATAGCGATTGCTTTTCTTCTCTCACAAATTGTAAATGCTAATGCAAATCATTTGAACAGTAGCTTTCAAAAAGAGAATGTTTCTGTTTCCGTAATAGAAAAAGCAACCAATATGGCTACTCTTTATATTTCAAATTTAAATTATGGAGTAGGAAATGAAGATGGCATTGAAGGAAAATTTGTAAAGGTATTTGAGCCCATTACGTTAGGAGCTTTTACTACAATAGGAGCTTATATTTTCGGTGGACTTACTGGACTCGTTATGTCCGTATTCAGTGCGATGCTCGGAGGAGGAATAGCTAGAAGTTTAAAGTAAAAATAAAAAAATCTAAATAATCTGAAATTAAAAGCAATGCCTTAAATGGCGGACTGCCTCAGTAATTGGGGCAGTTTTTTTGTGCTTTCTATGGATAAATTTGTTCATTATGAATCATACCTGTGTAGCTTCAATATAACACCTATTAGCATAAAAACTGATAATTTAAACTGAATAAAAACCTCTCAAGATGCACAATTTAGGCACATAAAACTAGGAAATTATCTCATAAATCCTCCAACACAAGTTATAAATACCACTTTCCAGAAGCTAATTGTAATATGCATTTTGATTCTAAAAAGTCTAAGCAAAAATAGGTAAAATAAATGAATCTTTGCAAGAAAACTCTTTGAGAAATACCGCAATATGTAGAAAGCAATATAAATTATAAAATAGATTAACAAATAACAGAACAAAGTCTTTTGAAGATAAATTTTTAATATCAATATGTTATATCAAAATTTCTAAAGGACAATACCACTGTTTCATCATTATTGATAAGTATAAGCAAACAAACTTCCATTCATTTCACAATTCAAATATTATTAAAAATGTGAGACACACTACTGCATCAGTTTATCGATAATAAATAAATGAAAGAAAAAATTCATGAAATATATCAGCACAAGAGGCGTGGCCCCTGCTCTAGGCTTTACCGAAACGGTTATGACGGGTCTCGCTAATGATGGCGGTCTGTACCTTCCAGAAAAATTTCCTCAATTATCACCCGATGCATTACGAGCACTGCGTGGGCAATCCTATATGACCATTGCTAAAACTATTCTTTGGCCCTTTATGAATAACGAAATCGAATATGTATCTTTTGAGAATATGATTACCGAATCGTACAATACCTTTCGTCACCCAGCAACCTGCCCGTTACTGCAAATTGGTCCAGATGAATTTATCCTTGAACTTTTTTACGGTCCTACCTTGGCATTTAAAGATGTTGCAATGCAGTTTCTTTCTAGATTGATGGATTATATTTTAACTAAACAAAATAAATGGGCAACGATTGTTGCTGCAACATCGGGTGATACAGGTGGTGCTGCAATACAAGCCTTTGCTGGAAGAAAAAATTCAGATGTTTTTATTTTATTTCCCAAAGGACGTGTATCATCCATTCAACAACGGCAAATGACCACCAATCAAAGTGATAATGTTCACGCCATAGCTATCGAAGGAAATTTTGATGATTGCCAAGCACTCGTCAAAGCAATGTTTAATGACCATAACTTTCGTCAAAAAAGAGCGCTTTCAGGGGTTAACTCTATAAACTGGGCGCGTATCATGGCGCAAATTGTTTATTATTTTTCATCTGCCCTTTCCCTAGGTGCTCCTGATAGAGCCGTCTCATTTACTGTTCCTACTGGAAATTTCGGTGATATTTTTGCAGGGTATGTCGCTGCCCGTATGGGATTACCTATCGCACAACTGGTTATTGCAACAAATGATAATGACATCCTTCCACGCACATTAACCAGTGGCACTTACGAAATACGACCTATAACCCATACAACATCGCCTTCTATGGACATTCAAGTCTCTTCTAATTTTGAGCGCTTGTTGTTTGAAAGTGGTAATCGTGATCCAGTATGGATTCGCAATGCCATGGAGAACTTGAAACAATCAGGACGTTTTACTCTTGATGAAAAACAGCTTCAAAATATTCGCTCCCTGTTTTGTGCTGGGAAAAGTAGCATGGCTGAAACAGCACAAACAATTAATAGTGTTTATAAAGAAAGCGGCTATCTTATTGATCCACATACAGCCGTTGCACTCAAGGTAGCGCGCGAACACAAAAAGCCACATATTCCAATGATCACTCTTGCCACAGCTCATCCTGCTAAATTTCCTGATGCAATCCAAAATGCCTGTGGTATTAATCCACCACGGACA
This sequence comes from Bartonella sp. TT119HLJHH, assembly GCF_042193385.1. Taxonomy (NCBI): domain Bacteria; kingdom Pseudomonadati; phylum Pseudomonadota; class Alphaproteobacteria; order Hyphomicrobiales; family Bartonellaceae; genus Bartonella; species Bartonella sp. TT119HLJHH. Next base: position 243,596 of record NZ_JBHILS010000002.1, read on the forward strand.
TCTTGCCTAGATGGATTGATGGAATCCAAAGAGTGCTTTACAAGTCTTGCTAATAATGAAAAAATAGTAAAAGATTATATTTCTTTAAAATCAAATGCATCTTACTAAGTTCAGCTGCATTGTAATTAAAATCACAAATATTCCAATGCCCTTATAGAGGTATTTGGCTTGTTTAATGGAGTCGTAAACACATGGGTGTAGATATCAGTCGCCTGAGTAACGGTTTGACTATCGCCACACAGACAATGCAACAAATTGATAGTGTAGCGCTCGGAATATGGGTTAAAGTGGGCGCACGCAATGAAACCTTTACACAACATGGCATCGCCCATCTCCTTGAGCATATGGCTTTCAAAGGAACCGCCAATCGTACAGCTCTTAAAATTGCAACTGATATTGAAGATGTTGGCGGTGAAATCAATGCCACCACCAGTATTGAAACAACGGCTTATTTTGCACGTGTACTTAAAAGCGATATCCCGCTTGCTATCGACATTTTAGCCGATATTTTGATGCATTCAAAATTTGACGAAGATGAACTAGAACGAGAAAAACAAGTAATTTTTCAGGAAATTGGTGCCGCCCATGACACGCCTGATGATATTGTTTTTGATCACTTTACAGAAACAGCCTTTCGTCATCAATCCCTTGGTCGCTCTATTTTAGGAACAGCTAAAACTATTCAATCATTTACATCCGCTGATCTCCATGATTTCATTAATAAACAATATAGTGCAGATCGTATGATTGTCGTTGCAGCAGGAGCTGTAAAGCACGAAAATTTCTTGCGAGAAGTTGAAAGTCGCCTTGGTACTTTTCGCCCCCATTCAACTACCCCCCTTACTAATCTTGCAAATTATGTCGGAGGCGACTTTCGTGAATATCGCGATTTAATGGATACACAAGTTGTTCTAGGATTTGAAGGGCGTGCTTATCACGCGCGTGATTTTTATGCGGCCCAAATTCTTTCAATCATTCTTGGTGGTGGTATGTCTTCACGTCTTTTTCAAGAGGTAAGAGAAAAACGTGGATTATGCTATTCTATTTATGCTTTTCATTGGGGATTTTCAGATACTGGACTTTTTGGTGTTCATGCTGCTACTGGACAAGAAGGGCTCAAAGAACTTATTCCTGTGATTCTTGATGAACTTTCCAAGGTCAGCAAAAGTATTCATGCCAATGAACTTCAACGAGCGCAAACACAATATCGTGCTAATCTCATAATGTCACAAGAAAATCCTTCTAGTCAGGCACATCTCATTGCTCGCCAAATACTCCTTTACGGTCGACCAATTCCAATATCGGAAACAATTGAACGCCTCAATCTCATCACTCCTAAAAGATTAACTGATTTAGCGCATCGTCTTTTTACAAATTCCACTCCAACACTAACTGCTGTCGGACCTGTCGGCCCCCTCATGAATTTTGATGATTTAACATCAACTCTTTCATACAAGCTAAAGTAAAAAATTCTTTTCAAAGCAGCATCACAATAACATCACATATTTTATCATAAAATTTACTACAAAAGCTCTTCTCATTAAATAAGTTTTGGAAATATTGGGCAAAGAGGCGTACAAAACTACCCAATTCATACTTCATGTGATAAAGATTCTAATGAGTGAAGGTATATCCGTGAATATCTGGAAATTCATGGTTTAACTTTGCCCTTTTAAAATATAAAACTTCATTCGCTTCAATTTCCATTGGAGCAAATGGGTGTGTGGTCTATTTGTATATAAAATCACATAACTTAAGAAAAAGTGATTACAATTTATTATATAAATAAATTATAAAAGGTGGACGTTTTTTCTCAAAAATCGAAATGAAAATTAAACATCCTAAAATATTGAGAGTGGGACATTGTGAAGAGTTTGCGTAAAATAATTGACATCATTTTCATTGTAGTCGTTAGTTCTTTTGTCCATCTTACATCAGCACAAGCAATTGAGCCAGTTAAAATTTCTTCTCAAGATGCTGCTCTTGATCTCTCAAAAGCAATTGAAATTCACCATACAAACAACTCTATTTTTCAAACAAGTACAGCGCCAGGACCAGATGGTATTGTATGGCGTATTGAAGTGCAGGCAAAAAATGAAAAATTTTCCGGAAACTGGGCAGTTTTTTCTCTTGCAAATCCAACAGATGAACAAGTTGACCGTCTCATCGTTGCCCCCCATTACCGCATGGCACATTCTGGATTTTTTTGGCCAGACCTTGGATCAGCAAGGATTCAATCCATAACGCCAAGCGAAGGTTTTTCCCTCGATCGTCAACTTAGTGCAAACTCTGATATCTTTCGTATTACCCTTAACCCTGGTGCTGTTGTTACATTGGTGGCCGAACTTAACTCTGCCACTCTACCGCAAATCTATTTATGGCAACCTGAAGCTTATAAGGATGCAATTAATTCTTATACGCTTTATCATGGTATTCTTCTTGGTATATCAGGTCTCTTAGCACTTTTGTTAACTGTTCTCTTCGTTGTCCGTGGGACAGGACTGTTTCCTGCAACAGCGGCTGTCGCTTGGGCAGTGCTTTTTTATATTGGTATTGACTTCAATTTTTTAAATAAATTCTTTGCAGTTACACTCACAACACAGCCAATCTGGCGCGCTGGGACAGAAGTAGCGCTTGCTGCTACACTCTTCATTTTTCTTTTTACTTACCTCAACCTTAATCGCTGGCATTATCATTTTAGTTATGGTGCTATCGCTTGGACCATTGCCTTTTGCAGTCTAGGAGCCTTTGCTATTTATGATCCAATCAGAGCCGCTGGAATTGCGCGTTTGTCTTTTGGCCTTACCGCTGTGCTTGGTATAATATTAATCATCTATTTCTCAATCAGAAGCTATGACCGTGCCATTATGCTTATTCCAACATGGTTGCTCATTAGCTTTTGGTGTGTTGGAGCCTATGCCTGTATAGCTGGACATTTAAACAATGATATTATACAGCCAGCATTAGCAGGGGGATTAGTGCTCATTGTTCTTCTCATAAGCTTTACTGTCCTGCAACAAACTTTTTCTAATGATGCTTTCCATGAAGGAATATTTTCCGACCTTGAACAACAAGTACTCGCAGCAAAGGGAGCTGGAAATATTATTTGGGATTGGAATATTGAGCGTGACCGTATTGTTGTACATCCAAACATGGCAACCCTTTTGGGTACTGAAATTCATAACCTCAATGGACCTATGCGCAACTGGATTTCAGCTTTGCACCATGATGATCGTGAACGCTTTCAAGCCGTATTGGATATCATTCTTAAAAATAAAAAAGGGCGCATTGATCAAATTTTTCGGCTTTCTTCCGGGGGTGGTTACTATCATTGGTTTTCTCTTCGTGCACGTCCGGCGATGCAAAAAGATGGAAAAATCACACGTGTCATTGGAACCATTGTCAATATTACTAACCACAAAAAATCTGAAGAACGTTTATTGCATGATGCAATCCACGACAGCTTAACCGGACTTCCTAATCAACAAATTTTCTTTGATAGACTACAAAATTATACCTCTTTAGCGAAAGCAAATATCAAAATTAGACCAACCGTCTTTATGATTGATTTTGACAATTTTCGCCAAATTAATCGCAAATTAGGCATCGCTGTTGGGGATACTGTACTCCTTATAGTCGCACGTCGTTTAAATCGTCTCATTAACTTTCAAGACACCTTATCGCGTCTTTCAGCAGACCGCTTTGCAATTATTTTACTCAGCGAAACTGAACCACAAAAAATTGCAGCATTTGCAGATCATTTGCACAAAACAATTTCAGCACCTATTTCACTTCCAGAAAACAAAATAATCCTTTCAACCTCTATTGGATTGGTTACATGGAGTGAAAGCCGATCGACAGCTAAAGATATTTTTAATGATAGTGAATTAGCGATGATTCGTGCAAAACAAATGGGTGGAAACCATATTGAACCTTTTCGTCCTAATTTTCGCACTTTGGGTCTCGAACATAATACTCTGGAGAAAGATGTTCATTATGCTATAAAACGTAATGAGATGAAAATCCTCTACCATCCTATTCTTAATTTATCAGACGGACATATTATTGGTTTTGAAACAATTGTAGAATGGCATCATCCCACTTATGGAAATTTAAATGTTTCTGATTTCATAAAAATCGTAGAAAATGAACAAATTGTTATGGATTTGTCACAATTTATCATCGATAATGCCATTATTGATCTTATAAATGTACAAGAAAAGTTTTCCCAACAATCTTTCTTTATTTCAATTAATTTACCAAGCGCAGAAATGATTCATCCGCGTTTTATCAGTCAATTGCGTGCCGCTTTGCTTCGCCATCCTCTTCACAAAGGGCGCTTGATGATTGAAATATCTGAATTTGTCTTAAGAAATAATCCTGAACAATCAGCGCACTTTCTCGAACAAATTAAAACACTTGGAATGAATCTCGCACTCGATAATTTTGGAACAGGTTATTCGTCTCTGACCTATCTCGTACGTTATCCATTTGATATGGTTAAACTTGATCGTTCACTTATCTCAATCGACTCTCTTAAGAAGAAAATTGTTCTAAAGTCTATCATTAATATGGCAACAGATCTTAATTTGCAAATTATCGCAGAGGGTGTTGAAAATGAAAAAGAAGCAATCTTCCTTCGTCAAGAAGGCTGTAAATATGTTCAAAGTACACTTGTGACGAAACCGATTGCCATAGAAGAATTAATTACACTCGTTCAGAGCCATTTCCCTTATAAAATAAAAACATAATGGATAAAATAACGTGTAAAGTTAAAAAGCTTAGAAAAAACTCTACGCGTGTCCCATTTCAGAAGCAAGATAAGTTGGATCGATACCCATGCGTGTTAAACTTTTATCATATTTGCAGCTTAAATCGCTTTCAAAAAGAAAACTGGGTGATGTAGAACTGATTAGCCAACCATTTGTAGAAATTTCTGCCTCAAGTTGCCCCGCTTTCCATCCAGCATAGCCTAATGCTACTAGGGCATGTTGCGGACCTTGTTCGCAACTGATCGCTTTTAATATATCAATTGTCGCAGTAAAGCAGACCTTATCTGCAATAAAAACAGTTTCTTCACAAGCATAATCATCTGAGTGAAGGACAAAACCACGCGAAGGATCAACAGGACCACCATAGCGAACTGGAAACTGTTTTATTGGTTCAGAAAGACTTTTTTTTTGGCCACTGTCTATGACTCCCAAGTGAAGCAAAAGCTCTGGAAAACCAATATGATGCAATTGATTGAGAATGATGCCCATCGCACCGGCATCAGAATGCGCACAAATATAAATAACAGAACGAATAAAGCGTTTGTCATTCATCCCAGGCATTGCTATGAGTAATTGTCCACCTAAAAAGCCATTACACCGCTTCATTAATCTGTTATTCTCCATAATTTACATGATAAAAGTTTGTTCATTTAGCACACTAGGAAAATAAAACTCCAATGAAAAAAAGTCGTATATTTACAAATTTACAAAATATCGCAACTTTCTTTTATAAAAAGCTTTTCGTTACTTTAAGCTTAACATTCATAGTTTTAGAATTACTTAACATTCCTGTAAATGCTCAAACAGAACAAAAACTCCAGCTTTTCGCAACATCTTGGTATGAATCAGATGGTGGTCGTATCCGATTAGCAATCACTGAACCTTCTCTTTCTGGAATAAGAGAAGGCATTATTGAAATTGAGCTTAAACCAGGATGGAAAACTTACTGGCGTAATCCAGGTAATTCTGGCATGGCACCATTTTTTAATTTCAACCAACAGATTTCTTATGAAATCTTTTATCCTACTCCACAGCTTTTTGAAACAGAAAATGATTGGTCATTAGGTTATAAAGATAAAGTAATATTGCCCTTCAATCTTTCTGGTTCAAGCAAAAATTTAAGTGGTGCTTTCACTCTTGGATTATGTAACAAAATCTGTCTTCCATTTACTATTAACTTTGACTTTTCGCCATCTGCTCTTAAAAATAAACATCTTCCTGCTTCCTTCTTAAAAAAGGCGCAAGATTCTTTGCCCCGCATGATGCAGAATGCACTAAAAATAAGTGCCGAAAAAAATAACAGTACCCTTCTTATAAAAATACAAAATAACAACAAAACTACACCTTCCTCTCTCTTTTTAGATGGAGGAGAAATGCAAATTGGAGCAGCAAGAAAAGTCAGTGATAACGCAGAATATACACTCTTCAGTGCTCCACTCTATTTCGCACCAGAAGAAATAAACCAAAAAATTTTTTATACAATTTCTTTTAAAGATCACGCCTTAAGTGGAACATTCATATTCCATACGCAGCCAACCCCTCTTGCGACTCCGTGATAAAAGAAAAAACTCCCAAACAGCAATTATGCTGGAAAACGTCCATTTTCACGATATTGAGTAATTGCTTTGCGAGCAAGGGCATCTGCGCGTTCATTTTCTGGATGTCCCGCATGCCCTTTTACCCAGTGCCATCTGACTGTATGACAAAAACTAGCATCCTCAAGAGCTTGCCATAGCTCCATATTTTTAACAGGATTTTTTGATGCGGTGCGCCAATTATTCTTTTTCCAATCTTCAATCCACTTAGATATACCGTTACGTACATAAACTGAGTCTGTATAAAGATCGACAAAACAGGGCTCTTTAAGCGCCTTTAATGCACAAATTGCCGCCATGAGTTCCATTTGATTGTTTGTCGTATGGACCTTACCGCCATAAAGCTCCCGTTCATGACCATTCCAGCGTAAAATTGCCCCCCAGCCTCCAACCCCAGGATTCCCAGAGCAAGCACCATCTGTATAAATTTCAACGACTTTTTGTTGAGCTGCCATAAAATTTAAAAACCTAATTCACTCAGAGAATTTACATTACTGAAAAAACAAAGCTTGTGCCAATACTCCCATGGATCTTTCTTAATAACAAAGCTATTAGGCGGTGTATTAAACCAATCATATAGACGTGTGAGTAAGAAACGTAGAGACGCACCACGAGCTAATAAAACCATCTTGTCCAATTCTAAAGGGATCAATGGTCTTATTTTTTGATAACTTTCCAATAACTTACGTGCTTTGGTAAGATTGTAGGAATGATCAGGCTCAAAGCACCAAGCATTTAAACAGATCGCTAAATCATAAGCAAAAAAGTCATTACAAGCAAAATAGAAATCTATCATCCCAGAAAGACGATGATTCACAAAAAAGACGTTATCATTAAATAGATCAGCATGAATAATACCTGTTGGTAAATTTAATGGCCAATTTTCTTGTAAAAAAGCCAATTCCCCCTCAATTTTTCGTCCAAATTCCTTTAACAATGCATCTTCTCTGGTTTGACAACGTTGCCACAAGACCTTCCAATCCATAACAGAAAGAGTATTTTTACGACTGAGTGTAAAATCCTGTCCTGCTAAATGCAATTGTGCTAACCCCGTACCCACTTCGCCACAATGCCCCATATCGGGCTGTCGGACCCACATTCCTTCCAAAAAAGTAATAATAGCAGCAGGACGTCCTGCTAATTCACTAATCATCATTCCATCATTTTGAATAACGGGTTGAGGACAAGGAATTCCACGCTGTCCTAAATGCTGCATCAAGCGACAAAAAAAAGGTAAATCATCTTTTGAAATACGCTTTTCATAAAGTGTTAAAATAAACTGCCCTTGTGTTGTCTCTAGCATAAAATTAGAATTTTCGATCCCCTCCTCTATACCTTGATAAGACAAAAGTGAACCTATTGCGTAACGTGTTAAGAACGCTTTTAAATCATTTGGATGAATATCTGTATAAACGGCCATTATTCTGCTTTCGTTTTAGACATGGCGGTATCTTGATGTTCATTTTTTGCGTTACTTGCTTGACCATTAACAAAAGCCATATCTTGAGACGTTAAAATGACATCACGTAATTCGCGACTCACTAAAAATTTTTCCGTTTCTACCGCTGTTTCAGCTAATTCTATTGTGACATCATAACGCTCACGAAATGCTGAAATAATTTCATCAATAATAATTTCAGGAGCCGAAGCCCCCGCTGAAAGACTGACAATAGAAAGAGATTTTAGGTTTTCAAAATTAATTTCATCAGCGCGCTGAACTAAAATAGCTTGCCGCGCACCAGACTTTTCGGCAACCTCTACTAAACGTCGTGAATTAGAGGAATTTGGTGCTCCAACAATCAAAAACAAATCGCTCCCCTGTGCCGCTGCTTTAACCGCATCTTGCCGATTCGTTGTAGCATAACAAATTGACTCAGCCGCTGGGGCTGCTAATGTAGGAAAACGTTGTTGTAATATATCGATAATTCCTGCTGTATCTTCAACAGAAAGCGTTGTTTGTGTCACAAATCCTAATTTATCCGGATCATAGGGTTGATAATGCAAAGCATCTTCTATCGTTTCAATGAGCGTCACAGCCCCTTCTTCAAGCTGTCCCATCGTTCCTATCACCTCAGGATGACCAGCATGACCAATCAATATAACATGACGACCATGACGTTGATGTCGTATCGCTTGTTTGTGAACTTTTGAGACCAACGGACATGTTGCATCAAGATAAAACAAATTATAGCATCGTGCTTCTTCTGAAACAGATTTTGGTACACCATGAGCAGAAAAAACAACCGGTTGATTGCGATGTTCTTCTGGGATCTCATCAAGTTCTTCGACAAAAACAGCTCCCCGTTGCTGTAATCCCTCAACCACGTAGCGGTTGTGTACAATTTCATGACGAACATATACTGGAGCACTATATTTTTTTAATGCAAGCAGAACAATCTGGATAGCACGATCAACCCCTGCACAAAATCCACGTGGACCACAAAGACGTATCGTTAAAGGGGGAAGTCCAGACATAAATCATCCTTAATCTCTATAGCTTTATCATATTCAAACAACCTATTATTATACATGAATAAGCAATGTAAAAAAAACGTGCAATATCATCTTTTGCATAAGAACACACTCTATCGTGTTTTCTTACAGTATTTTCTTGAAGAAAAGCTCTTTTTAAATTTGCTTTTTCATTTTATTTTCCTAAAGAGCGATAAAATACCAAACAAGAGATTCAATCAAAAGAATGCTAAAGATACCTGCCAAATAGAGTAACGAAAAGAAAAACGTTTTTTTGGCCATCAAAATAGTTCCATTATGTGTATCAGCTTTCCATAAACGATAGGCAAAATAAATAAAGATAATGCTTAAAATTGTTGAAAAAATACCATAAAAAATTCCGCCAAGACCAGTAAAGCAAGGAGCAGCAGCACATAATGCCATCAAAATAGTATAAAATAAAATCTGTTTTTTTGTTGAATATTCACCTCGTACATTAGGCATCATAGGAATCCCCGCAGCCTCATAATCAAGAGATGAAAATAAAGAAAGAGACCAAAAATGAGGGGGGGTCCACATAAAAATGATTAAAAATAATAAAAAGCTATCAATACTCACTGTCCCTGTTGCCGCGGCCCATCCAATCATTGGTGGAAAAGCTCCAGAAGCACCACCAATAACAATATTTTGTGGTGTGATACGCTTTAACCAAATTGTATAGATAACGACATAAAAGAAAATCGTAAAAGCAAGAAAAAATGCCGCAAACCAATTAATGAAGCTCCCCATAACCAATACTGAAAGCATAGAAAGAACCATACCAAAAATAAATGCCTTTCGGGGGCTTATTTTACCCATAGGAATGGGACGCTTTTTAGTCCTTTCCATCATGGCATCAATATCAGCATCATACCACATATTAAGTGCCCCCGCACCACCGCCACCAGCAGCAATACATAAAATTGCTAAAAAACCATACCACGGATTGATAGGAACAGGAGACACCATCAAACCAACTAAAGCCGTAAAGACCACAAGAGACATAACACGTGGTTTCAATAATGTGATATAATCACTAATAGTGGATTTTGGTGGCGTTGACTTACCATTCGCAATCGATAGCTCTCCTGAAACTGACATGCCACTCAAAACCCTTTTCCATTTTTGTCATTCTCAAATCCAATATCATCTGACAAATATGATCTATTATCGAGCGTATGGGAATGACAAATAAAAACCAATCGTCTTTTTGAAAAAATATGGGATACCCCTCTTGTGTATGTATCCCCTAAAAATAGATAGAAACATTTGCAACAAAAATATTTTTTCAATCAACATTCTCTCTATAACATTACAAATGTATCCTACCGAACATCATAAAACCATACTGAAAATTTATCTTCTATAAAATGCTATTTTTTTCATTTTCCTTTATTTCTTGCATATAGATTAATATATTTGGGTAAATACTGATTTTGTGTTATAGTTTTTTATAGGGAATTCATTTTTTATGTAAATCTATGTATGGTTGTGAGTGTTGAGTCGGATAGGATTTTCTGTGATACTTTATAAATTACTCAAAAAAACTTTTTTTATTGGCACTGTTCTTTACACACTTTATAGTAGTTTTATCAGTCATGCATTTGCACAAACACCCTATGCGCAAAATGTCCCTGCTCCACAAACCTATGGTGCATGGACAAAAGTTTGTGCTCTACCACCAGGTACCCCTAATATGCAGTGTGAAGTTGTACAAAACGTTCACACACAAGGGCGTCAAGATATTACCTTGCGTGTTACATTTTATAAACTTCCTCAAAAGCAAGGTGCTTTGATGCGTGTTTTTGTTCCGATTCGCGTTGAATTACGTCCTGGCGTTGGAATTAAAATTGACGATAAAAATATGGGAAGAATGGAATATCGTCGTTGTCTTGGTGATAATTGTGTTGCTGAAGCCTTTCTTAAAGAAGACATATTACAACTCTTTTTTAAAGGAAAAATGGCAACCTATTTTATCTTCACAACTCCTGAGCAAGGAATTGGAGGTCTCGTTGACCTTCATGGTCTTGGCGATGCCTATGCAACCTTACCAACATGAATGAAATCGATACATATTGAATGATTAAAATCTCATCGTATATTTTGAGAGCTTCTTAATTTAAATCAATAAAAATCTTCTAAGCCCCCATAGCAATAGGATAATTCTTATGAAATCGCTGATTGATCATTTTGATATTGCTTCTTCTAAAGTGCAATCACTTGTACAGGAAACGCTTCATCATGCTGATGATGGAGAACTTTACCTCGAGTATACAGAAAGCGAAGCTCTTTTATTTGATAATGGACAGCTTAAAAACGGCTCATTTCATCAAGATATGGGGTTTGGCCTGCGTGTCGTTGCTGGAGAAGCTACCGGATATGCACATTCTAGTGAATTATCAGCAGCAGCACTCAAGCGTGCCAGTGAAGCTGCTAAAGCTGTTACCTATAATAATCATGCAGGAACTTATAGTATAGCACCTCAACAAACAAACAAAAGACTTTATCTACCGCATAATCCCCTTGATGCTCCATCATTTGAAGAAAAAAGTGCTCTTTTGCAAAAAATTGATGCCTATTTACGTGCTAAAAATAATAAATTGCATCAAGTGACTGTTTCTCTTTCTGGCTCGCTACAACATGTTGAAATTTTACGTGCAGATGGTTATTTGGTTCGTGATATTCGTCCGCTTGTGCGACTTTCTATATCTGTGGTCGTAGCTGAAGGCAATCGACGTGAAAATGGTTTTTATGGGTGTGGAGGGCGACAAACATTTAACCAATTTATTCATGAAGACAATTGGAAAAAAGCTGCGGATGAAGCCTTACGTATGGCTTTAACAAATTTAGAAGCAGAAGCAGCACCTGCTGGATCTTTTGATGTTGTCTTAGCTAACGGATGGCCTGGTGTTATGCTCCATGAAGCCGTAGGTCATGGTTTAGAAGGTGACTTTAACCGTAAAAAAACATCCGCTTTTGCTGGACTTTTAGGACAACAAGTTGCGGCAAAAGGTGTTACAATTGTTGATGATGGAACAATTCCACAACGCCGTGGTTCTCTCACTGTCGATGATGAGGGGACTCCTTCAGGATATAACGTTCTCATTGAAGATGGAAAACTCGTTGGTTTTATGCAAGACAGACTTAATGCACGGCTTATGGGAGGTAAATCAACTGGAAATGGACGGCGTGAATCCTATGCTTATGCCCCAATGCCACGAATGACCAATACAATCATGCTAGGAGGAGATAAAACACCTGAAGAAATTCTTTCTTCACTTAAAAGTGGTATCTATGCTGTTTCATTCGGTGGAGGACAAGTTGATATCACTTCTGGAAAATTCGTCTTTGAATGTACTGAAGCATACCGAGTAGAAAATGGTAAAATTTGTGCACCAATCAAAGGTGCAACTCTTATTGGAAATGGACCGGATGCTATGAAACGTATTACAATGATTGGTAATGATAGTAAACTTGATAATGGTATCGGTATGTGTGGAAAAGCTGGCCAAAATGTCCCTGTTGGTGTTGGTCAACCTCATCTTCGAATCAATAATATGACAATCGGTGGAACTGCGCTGGAGTAAGCTTGCTTATTCCTTCCCAATATTCAATATTTTCCCCTTCTCGTTTATCAAGATGTCCTTGTGAAGAGTGAGCTTTTGCTACAAACATTAATTTATAAAGATAATTGAGCGTTATTCATATTTAAATTAAAACCTTGAATACCGTAAGATTTTCTCATTTTAAATTTGTGTCTGTTAAATTAATCAAAATTATTCGTTTGTACGTTACAAGCAGGGAGAACCGTGTGGAGTGAAACTGTACAAAAAAAGATAAAAACGCCATAATGAACCATCTTAAGTGCCAAGGGCTGTAACAACATTGGGAGTTGGCGAATATTACGATGGTGCCGGCAGACTTAGACATACCTTCTTCATGATACATTCGTTTTTTGTGTGGAGTAACTGTCTTGTATGTTTCATAATAAAGTTTAAAATAAAAAAACTTCCTGTATTCAGTGCTTTCATTCAATAAGAAAAGAAAAAGATTATTATTGTAGATAAATCTTAGAGAGATTTTATAATAATACTCAAATGAACTATGTCAAAAAACTTTCAGGCTAAAGCTTCCAACCTTTCTTCTTTTTATTTTTGCTCAAAACAGCAACAACTTCGACATGTGGTGACCATAAAAATTGATCAATTGGTATGATTTTTTCTACTGTATATCCCCCTGCAACAAGAAAAGATAAATCACGAGCAAATGTAGTAGGATTACACGAAATTGCCACAACACGTGATATTGTTGCCTTTGCCAATTCATGTACTTGTTCCTCTGCTCCAGCACGGGGAGGGTCAAAAACAACACTCTCAAAACACTCAAGTTCCTTTACAGAAAGGGGATGTCGGAAAAGATCACGTTTTTCACAAGTGACCGTTTTTAAACCAATCGCAAAACGTGCTGCTGTATTTAGATTTCTTAATGCATCTTCATTATTTTCTACTGCATGAACATTCATCTTTTTTGCCATACGCAAGGTAAATGTTCCTACCCCTGAAAACAAATCAACAGCATTCTTTGCTTTTTTTAAATGCGTTAAAATAATATTACCCATTATATTTTCAGCTTCACTGGTTGCTTGAAGAAAACCACCAGAAGGAAATTCAACACGAACATCTCCAAAGTAAATCACTGGTTTTTCTCGTTCAACCAAAACTTCACCGTCAACAGATAAACGTGTAATTCCATATGAAAGCGCTGCACTAATCATTTTCTGACGAAGTGTTTCATGGTGTATAACGCAACCATTTAAAGCAACATCTAAACCATTTTGAACGCGTGTTATCGTAATATGAAACCGTTTGACAGAGCTCTTTAAAAAAGCACAGAGCTCTCTGATATTATGCAACTGAGAAATAAGCTCTGGATGGCTTATTGGACATTCCTCAAAAGCCACAATCTCATGAGAGAGATAACGGTTAAAACCAACTTTTTGCCCCTGTGGGGTCATGGATGCTGTTAGAGTAATCCGCCGTCGGCTATAAGGTTTACATTCTATTAAAGGCGAAACAACATCATTAAGTCCATACTTTTTAAGCGCATCAACAACCAATTGTTGTTTCCATACGCGATAAGCATCCATATGCCAATGCTGAAGAGTACATCCTCCACATTCTCCAAAATGCTGACAAAGAGCATCAATGCGTTCTGATGATTTTTCTTTTAATGCTATATATGTTGCATATTTTCCATGAACCGTAATTTTAGCACACTCTCCTGGTAAAGTAAAAGGAACATAAACGAAGCCGTGAGACGTCTTAGCAATACCATAACCATTTGCTCCAATATGATCGATTATGACATTGTCATTCACTCTTGTTTTTCTCCGAATAGTAAATATTCCACGTTGCCATCACCACCTGTAATAGGGGAAGAAATTAAACCTTTTGCACTCCACCCTGTTTGTGTATTTAACCAAACAAAAAGTTCCTCAGCAGTTTCTTTAGCACTTGATGGATTTAATATTCCTCCCTTACTAAAGTGTTTACGACCAACCTCAAACTGAGGCTTTACCAGTAAAACAGCTTGGGCGCCCTTCTTGGCTAAAGACAAAACGGGAGGCAATGCAAGTTTGAGAGAAATAAAGCTAACATCTGAAACAATAAGATCAATTTCTCGCCCACCTAAATGTTCCTGTTGAAAATCTCTAACATTCAAGCCTTCTAATAACGTTATAGCACTGTTGCCCAATAAACGTTTATCAAATTGATGATGCCCAACATCAACCGCAATGACATGATCTGCTCCACGCTCTAAGAGAACTTGCGTAAAACCACCTGTTGATGCACCAACATCAATGGCTGTCACTTTGTCCGTTACAATTGGAAATGCATCAAGTGCAGCAATCAATTTTAACGCTGCCCGAGAAACATAATTCTGCGCTGGATCACAAACGGTAATCTCTGCATCATCAAAAACGATTTGCCCAGCTTTAAAAACGATTTCTCCGTTAACTTTAACAGTTTGGCGCATAATTGCATCACGTGCGCGTGAACGTGTCGTAAAAAAGTTTTTTTCAACTAAAAGAATATCGAGTCTTTTTCTGGAAGCCATCTCATACTCGAATTTTCTATCCTGTTCGAATCTCGCGTCCCAAAACAGCAAAAACCGTGTTGACAATGCCCATAGCGTCAAGCCCGATAGTTGAGAGAACTTTTTCTGGTGAACCATGATTCAAATATTCATCAGGAAATTTTAGTGTACGAACTTTCAAACCATGCTCTAAGAGCCCTTCTTGCGCTAAAAATTGTAATATGTGCGCTCCAAATCCACCGATTGCACCTTCTTCAATTGTCACCAATACCTCATGCTCACGTGCCAAACGACGCATCAAATCTTTATCTAAAGGTTTTGCAAACCGTGCATCTGCAACCGTTGTAGACAATCCTTCAGCCTCCAACGCATCAGCAGCTTGCAACACTTCTGACATCCGCGTTCCAAAACAAACCAAAGCGATTCTATTTCCTTCACGCAGAACACGCCCTTTTCCAATTTCTAATAACTCACCACGTTGCGGTAAATCTATACCAATCCCCTCACCACGTGGATAACGAAAAGAAATGGGACCCTGATCATAGGCTGCAGCTGTACGCACCATATGCATCAGTTCAAGTTCATCTGAAGGTGCCATAACAACAAAGTCAGGAAGAGTGGACAAAAAAACAATATCAAAACTTCCAGCATGTGTTGCACCATCTGCCCCCACAAAGCCTGCGCGGTCAATAGCAAAACGTACCGGTAATTTTTGAATTGATACATCATGAATAATTTGATCATAAGCACGCTGTAAAAAAGTAGAATAAATTGCAACAAAAGGCTTATACCCTTCACAAGCAAGTCCTGCCGCAAAAGTTACGGCATGTTGCTCTGCAATACCAACATCAAACATTTTTTCTGGAAATTTTTCCGCAAAAGAATCAAGACCTGTCCCTGTTGGCATCGCTGCTGTTATGCCCACAATCTTATCATCATGGCGCGCTTCTTCTGATAAAGCTTTAGAAAATACCTTGGTGTAGGGTAGAATATCGCTTGATGCTTTAACCTGTTTTCCTGTCGTGACATCAAAACGATTAACACCATGATATTTATCAGACGAGGCTTCTGCAGGGGGATATCCTTTTCCCTTATGGGTTACAACATGCACCAAAACAGGACCATTAGGATATTCACGAACATTTTTAAAAACAGGTAATAAATGCCCCAAATTGTGCCCATCTATGGGGCCAACATAATAAAAGCCAAGCTCATCAAATAAAGTTCCCCCAACCAAAAGTCCACGCGCAAATTCCTCTGAACGACGGGCCTTATCCCCAAAAAACTTTGGCAATTTTTCGCTTAACATCTTTACGCGTTCACGCAAATGACGATAAGAAGGACGAGATACTAACCGTGCAAGATGTGCACTCATAGCACCTGTAGGTGGTGCTATAGACATATCGTTATCATTAAGAACAACAATCAAGCGTGCATTCAAAGCACCAGCGTTGTTCATGGCTTCATAAGCCATACCCGCAGACATTGCACCATCACCAATGACAGTTATGATATTGCGCCTTGTCTCTGCTTTCAAAGCACTTGCCACCGCCATGCCAAGCCCCGCTGAAATAGAAGTAGATGAATGCCCCGCTCCAAATGGATCATACACACTTTCTGAACGTTTTGTAAAACCAGATAATCCGCCCTCTTGACGTAATGTGCGAATTTTTTCTCTACGCCCCGTTAAAATCTTGTGCGGATAGGTTTGATGACCAACATCCCAAATAATCCTATCCTCTGGTGTATTAAAAACATAATGTAATGCAACAGTGAGCTCAACAACGCCAAGTCCTGCCCCAAGATGACCACCTGTTACAGAAACCGCATCAATTGTTTCTGCCCGCAACTCATCAGCCAACTGTACCAAATCAGACTCAGGCAATGCCCGCAAATCTTGCGGAAAACAAACACGGTCAAGCACTGGTGTTAAAACATGAGACAAAAAAACTCCCTCCTGTTACCTTAACTCAAGAGAACGCAACGGTAAAAATACATCTTCTCTACTCTTTTATTGACAGCTTTGCATCTTTTTTACTAAAAAAGACTCTTCTCTATTCGAGATAATTTATGATTTTTCCCATTTGTAACTTATTTTATAAAAAAGAAATCAATAAAATTTGTTATTCTACACAATAAGGTTATTGCACTGCTTAATCCAGCAACAAATATCCAAAAAGATTTAATATTATTGAGCATCAAGTGGTTCTACTCCTTCTGGAGAACCTCCTTCTGAAAACTGGATTTTTTCAACTTTAGCTTCAGCAACTCTTAAGAGTTTTTCACAATGCTTTTTAAGCGCTTCACCGCGTTCATAAATATCAATGGATTGTTCCAAAGGCACATCGCCACGTTCCAAATTTTCGACAATAACTTCAAGTTGCTTAAGCGCTTGCTCGAAGCTTAAGGTCGTAATATCCCCCTCTTGTATCTCTTTTTTCATATGAACCTCAAAAAATATCTGTTCTGGATATACGAATTCCAAAATTTTCTAAACCTACATAATGATGCTCTTTAGAAGCATAAACAATAACAGAGCCTATTCCTAAATATTTTAAAATTTGTGATCCTAAACCAATTTTGCGCCATTCTGCTTCGCGTTCAATCGCCTGCACATGGTTTTCTGAACTGTCTTTTGCCATGTTTTGAATACCAATAGTTGATTGTATAACAGATCCTTCACGCAAATAAATAAATACGCCACGTTTCTCTTTTTTCATCATTCTCTGCATCATCACCATAATATCTGAAGATTGACAAAAAACATCACTTATAATGTTTTCATGATGTAAATGCACGGGAATATCCTCACCCTTACAAATATCACCAAAAATAATTGCAATATGCTGAACGGATTCCCAAGGGAGTTGGTAACTTTTAACAATAGCGGAACCTATAGATGTTTCAATAGGCATTTCTCCAACATGCTTGATCAATATTTCCTTACGTTGGCGATAAGCAATCAAATCTGCAACCGTTATAATATGCAACCGATGTTCTTGCGCAAATTTCATAATCTGATCACCATGTTTAACGCTTCCATCATCATTAACTAACTCACCGATAACACCAACCGGCGGCAAATTAGCTAATTTACATAAATCAACAGCAGCCTCCGTGTGACCTGAACGCATGAGCACTCCCCCTTCATGCGCAATCAAAGGAAAAACATGCCCTGGACGAACAAAATCATCCGCACTTGCATTTGAATTGGCAAGATTACGCACCGCTAATGTACGATCGTGCGCTGAAATCCCTGTTGTTATGCCGTGTTTAAAATCAACAGTAACTGTAAACTGCGTCCCATGTGCAGAGTTATTATCTGGTACCATAGGAGAAAGATTAAACCGTTGTGCTTCTTTTTTTGGCATAGGTGTACACACAATACCTGTTGTATGACGAAGAATAAACGCCATCTTTTCTTCTGTACAATGCGCTGCAGCAACAGTTAAATCTCCCTCATTTTCACGGTCACCATCATCTGTCACCACAACAATTTCACCGCGTTCAAAAGCTTTAAGTGCAGAAACAATTTTTTTTTCATCATATGCCATTGTTCACCTTCTCACTCACCCAACTTGACCGCGATGTCTTAGATAATGGTCAGCAATAGCACAAGCAACCATCGCTTCACCAACAGGAACAGCACGAATCCCAACACATGGATCATGACGTCCCTTTGTTATAACGTCTATATCATGACCATCAACATCAATGGAACGACGAGGTGTTAAAATTGATGAAGTAGGCTTTACAGCAAAACGCGCAACAATTGGCTGTCCACTCGATATTCCCCCTAAAATACCTCCCGCATGATTGGATAAAAAAAGCGGTTTTCCATCATTTCCCATTCGCATTTCATCGGCATTTTCTTCTCCCCTCAAGCGGGCTGCCGCAAAACCATCACCAATTTCCACACCTTTTACCGCATTAATCGACATAAGTAACGAGGCAATATCTTGATCAAGCTTTGCGTAAATAGGGGCTCCTAAACCTGCCGGAACATTTTCTGCAACGATCTCAACAACCGCACCAACAGATGTTCCCTCTTTACGGAGTTCACTGATATAATCACTAAAAATGTGAACCATCTCTGCATCAGCTGTAAAAAAAGGATTATTATTAACCTCTGACCAATCCCAACGATCACGATTAATATTATGAGGACCAATTGCTATCACTGCTCCTCGGACAATCAAACCAGGAACGATTTTACGAGCAAATGCACCAGCTGCAACACGCGCTGCTGTCTCTCGTGCCGAAGCACGTCCCCCACCTCGAAAATCACGAATGCCATATTTAATATCATAAGTATAATCCGCATGTCCTGGACGATACTGATGGGCAATCGAGCTATAATCCTTCGAACGCTGATCTGTGTTTCGAATCAACAGAGAAATTGGTGTACCTGTTGTCACCAATGTCGTTCCATCGTCTTGAACAACAACTCCTGAAAGGACCTCTACTTTATCTGGTTCTCGGCGCTGCGTTGTGTATTTTGATTGTCCTGGTTTGCGTTTATCAAGATAAGCTTGAACTTCTGCAAGAGTAAAAATAATTCCAGGTGGACAACCATCAATGACACAACCAAGAGCAGCACCATGACTTTCACCCCATGTTGTTACACGAAACAAATGACCAAATGTATTATGCGACATGAAAAAAGATCCATTTCTCTGTCAAATATATACAACGATAACGTATGTTGTGTGCTATACACAAGACAACTCTTTTCTCCCAAATACTCTTGGACACCTTAAATTTGGTCAAACTATTGCTGTCTAATAAAATCTTATAAACCAAACTTTATTCTTTAACGACAGAAATGTCTGGTGCATCAACTGCTTTCATACCTATGATATTATAACCCGAATCGACATGATGGACTTCACCGGTAACAGAACGAGACAAATCTGAAAGAAAATAAAGTGCAGAATCACCAACCTCTTCAATTGTTACCGTACGACGTAATGGAGCATTATATTCATTCCATTTTAAAATATAACGAAAATCACCAATACCAGAAGCCGCTAACGTTTTAATTGGTCCAGCAGATATAGCATTAACACGAATATTTTGGGGACCTAAATCTACCGCTAAATATTTCACGCTCGCTTCAAGAGCTGCTTTGGCAACCCCCATTACATTATAATTGGGAACAACTTTTTCTGCACCATAATAGGTTAGTGTCAAGATTGAACCACCATCTGACATTAATTTCTCTGCACGCTTTGTTAGAGCTGTTAGGGAATAAACGGAAATATTCATGGTCATCATAAAATTTGATTCGCTGATATCAATATAACGACCGCTTAATTCATCTTTATCAGAAAAACCAATAGCATGAACTAAAAAATCGAGTTTTCCCCATTTCTTCTCTATTTCTCTAAAAACCGTATCAATAGAGACACTGTCAGAAACATCACAATGTCCACAAACAAATCCCTTTAATTCTTCAGCCAAAGGCTCAACACGCTTTTTCATTGCTTCACCCTGATAGGTAAAAGCAAGCTCTGCCCCTGCGTTACTTGCCGCTTTAGCGATTCCCCAAGCGATGGAGCGATTATTGGCCAACCCCAAAATTAAACCACGCTTACCGTACAATAAACCATTACCCTTAGCCATCAGCTCTGCCCCATTGTTACTTAAAATTGATATTATTCACCTGCCTATGACACAGGTCAACTTTTTCTTCAAGCAATTGGTTTAAAATCAAACAAAAACTACGCTTAATATATATATAATTTTAAAATTAATCTTGTTGCATTTGCAAAAACTGTTCTAGCGCGGCATTTTCATTTCCCGGCAACATAATACGAACATGCACATAAAGATCATCCCTTGTACCATTTTTTAAACGAAGCCCTTTCCCTTTCAACCGTAACACGCGATCAGAACTTGACCACGCAGGAATCGTTAAAACCACACGTCCCTCCAACGTCTCAACTTCTTCTTTTGCTCCCAAAACAGCATGTTTAAGAGAAACTGGTAAATCAAGATGGAGTGCTCTTCCTTCAACCCGAAAACGAGGATGTTTTTGAATCTGAATGGTTATTAACGCATCTCCTGCTTGCCCGTGAGGCATCGCTTCTCCCTGACCTTTTAAACGAATAATCTGTCCGTCTTCAATATAATCTGGAAGTTTAATTTTTAACTTTTTTCCATTTGGAAAAACAGCCTCCACCTTTTCTGCACCAACCATCTGCTCTAATGTTATGATAAGATTAGCACGAACATGTGCTCCTTGTTGGGAACGGTTATAGTGTGTGGAATTCGAAAAGCTACCACCTCCTCCAAACAGATCGCGAAAAATATCACTCGCATCAAAACCTGCACCACTTGAAGAGGAAAAATCAAATCCCTTTGCTCTTCCTGAAAAGGGATTTTGTTTATTGCTAAAATTTTCACCAGCACCATAGGCTTGATAAAGCGGTTTTCCTTCCATATCAATTTCACCGCGGTCAAATTGTGCTTTTTTATCTTTATCACCTATAATTTCATAAGCTTGATTAATTTCAGCAAACTTTTCTTTAGCCTTTGTATCATCTTTATTGTGGTCTGGATGATACTTCTTTGCTAATCTTCTAAATGCCGATTTAATCTCTTGCGATTTTGCGGTACGTGCCACACCCAGAATCGTGTAGGGATCACGCATATTGCCCTCTTTTCAATTTCTTCGTTTTCAAAATATCAACTGATACGTTGTTCAATATCCCTTATAGCTTCATCAGTCTATTCTAGAGAATAATTTCTTCTTTTCTCTTTATATGTCTATCAACAAACTAAAATACCAGATAAAATAAGACATTTATTTAATATAGCTCCTTGTAGTCTATGCTAAAGTAAAAATAATTAAACTACCATAAAAATACATGATAGCATTGGCTTTTTGAAAATAAGAAAAAATGGTACTGTAACTTCTTGATGATAAAGTAAATGAGAAAATGCCTCACCCATGCTCACTGATATTTGGAGAAACTATGAGCACCAAAATACCAACAGATGATCATTTTATGAAAATGCAAAAACCTTTTGAACTTTTCGCAAAGTGGTTTGAAGAGGCAAAGATAAGTGAAATAAATGATCCGAATGCTATGGCATTAGCAACAGTTGACGAAACAGGACTCCCTAATGTTCGTATAGTTCTTCTCAAAGACTACAGTCCCCAAGGATTCGTCTTCTATACCAATTATGAAAGCTGTAAAGGACAAGAAATTTTAAAATCAATGAAAGCATCCTTAGGTTTTCATTGGAAATCGCTCCGTCGTCAAGTCAGAATTAGAGGAATCGTTGAAAAAGTAAGTCAACAGGAAGCCGATGCCTATTTCCAATCGCGACCACGTGGTAGTCGAATTGGTGCATGGGCATCTAAACAATCTCAACCTTTAGACAATCGTTTTGTGCTCGAAAAAGCAATTGCTCAATATACTGCGCGTTATGCTCTAGGTAATATTCCACGACCACCTTATTGGTCTGGGTTTCGTGTTAAACCCCTTTCTATAGAGTTCTGGTGCGATCGCCCATTTCGTTTACATGATCGTCTGCTTTTTACACGAGATTGTGTTGAACACAGCGATTGGAAAAGACAAAAACTTTATCCCTAATCCTTCAAACTTCATCGTTATGAAGATTTTTTCTTCCCAACAATTAAACAAATATTTTTTATTCGAAAAATTCTAAAAGAAGATGATTTATTTTATTTAAATAGAAGAATTTCATTTTCACTGTAAAGGTTAATTGGTAATATTTTCTACTGTATTGCTTAAAAATAGCTTAGCAACAAGCTTATTAAAAAAGACATACTGTATGCAGTAGAATACTATGATTTTAGCTAACTTATTTTTAGACCGCAGAATAAAATATCGTCCATATACCCCCACATACTAAACCAGCAAAAATCACAAAACCAATAAGCGAATTAGATTTAAAAAGCCTGAGACATTGTGAACTGTCATCTATATCAATGACTTTAATTTGAATAAACATATGGATACTTGCCACAAAAATCCCCAAAAAACTAAGAACAGGGACTCCAGCTAAATAAAATGCTAGACTAACGAACACCACAAAACCACCATACAAAAATACTAAAGCACGCTTGGTTGCTTTACCAAAGAGAAGCGCCGTAGAACGGACACCAACAGTAACGTCATCTTCTTTATCTTGATGTGCGTAGATTGTATCGTATCCTATGGTCCACAAGATTGATCCCACATAAAGCAAGATTGGTGCCCAGCTTAAACTTCCAAAGACAACAGCCCACCCCATTAATGCCCCCCAATTAAATGCAACGCCTAAAAAAAACTGCGGCCAATATGTTACGCGTTTCATAAAAGGATAAAATGCAACAGCTATCAATGACGAAATACCTAGAAAAAAACTAAACCTATTAAATTGTGATAAAACAACTAAACCAACCAAACATTGCACAAGTATAAAAACTCTTGCTTGAAACCGACTCACATGACCTGTCGGCAATGGGCGAGAACGTGTTCTTTCTACCTGAGCATCAATTTTATGGTCAATAAGATCATTCCAAGTACATCCTGCCCCTCGCATAGCAATAGATCCCAGAAAAAAAAGAAAAAGATACCAAACCCAATGAAGAAACATTGATAAAAGAGTATCGTAATGCATGTTATAAGAGAAAAAAGCCATTGTTGTTGACCAAAAACAAGGCCACATCAACAATTGCCATCCAATAGGCCGATCCCAACGCGCCAATTGCGCATAAAACCATAAAGAACGGGGAAGAAAGCTGTAGACCCATTGTTTGGAAGATGCATCCATAACCCGTCCTTGGCTATCATAGGACTGAACATGCGCGATATTTTTATTTTTTTTCATCAAATGATTTACCTTTGGTCTTGCGATAGAGACATTTCATTCTTATGAGAAGGGGATGAGATTAATCATCTTTTATGAGAGGAGCAAGCAATGAATATTCTTCTTATTGGCTCAGGTGGACGAGAACACGCTTTAGCATGGAAAATAGCAGCATCACCACTGCTAACAAAGTTATATTGTGCTCCTGGAAATCCTGCAACAACAGAATTTGGTGAAAATATTAATTTGAACATTGATGATCACCCCCTTGTTATTGATTTTTGTAAAGCACATTCTATTGATCTTGTAATTGTAGGACCAGAAGCACCATTGGTAGCGGGTATAACAGATTCTCTTAATAGTGCTAACATTTGTGTATTTGGTCCTACTCAAAAAGCTGCTCAACTAGAAGGTTCAAAAGCTTTTACTAAAGATTTATGTCATAAGAATAACATTCCTACAGCAAGTTACCAATGCTTTGATGATGCCGCTAAAGCCAAAGCTTACATTCATCAACAAGGTGTTCCTATTGTCATTAAAGCTGATGGCTTAGCCGCCGGTAAAGGTGTCGTGGTTGCAACAACTATGGAAGAAGCATTTAACGCAGTTGATGCCTGCTTCAAAAGTACATTTGGAGATGCAGGAAACAAAATTGTTGTAGAATCTTTTCTTGAAGGTGAAGAAGCAAGCTTCTTCTGCCTTTGTGATGGTAAAGTTGCTCTTCCTTTTGGATCTGCTCAAGATCATAAACGTGTAGGTGATGGGGATATTGGAGCAAACACCGGTGGTATGGGTGCTTATTCACCAGCGCCCATCATGACCAAAGAAATAGTGAATCGTACTCTCAAAGAAATTGTTGAACCAGCTTTAAAAAGCATGAACGAAATGGGAACCCCCTTTAAAGGCATTCTCTTTGTCGGATTAATGATAACGCAAAAAGGACCCGAATTAATTGAATTTAACGTACGATTCGGTGATCCTGAATGTCAAGTTTTAATGATGCGCCTCAAAGATGACATTTTGCCAATTTTTCTTGCTGCTGCTCAAGGAAAACTTGAAAATAAGCCTCTTCAGTGGTCTGAAAAAGCTGCTCTCACCGTTGTTATGGCTGCTAATGGTTATCCAGACTCTCCCCAAAAAGGTACTGTTATCCGTAACGTTGATCAAGTAAACTCTCTTCCCGATGTGAGAGTTTTTCAAGCTGGTACAGTGTTGCGTGATGGAGAACTCATTGCAAATGGTGGACGTGTACTCAATATAACTGCAACAGGAAAAACGATTACGCATGCACAAAAACGTGCCTATGAAGCTGTTGATTGTATTGATTGGCCAGAAGGTTTTGTTCGTCGTGATATCGGATGGAGAGCCGTTGCGCGAGAAAATAAAATCCTTTGAATATTCTTTATTTACGATTTTATTATTTTATATAAGAGCATGACACACAAATTTTCTCACTGTTTTACGTTGACCATAATTTTGAAAAAATGAGTGTGCTTTCCTTTGAACAATCAAATATTATAAATAGAATATCTACTCATGATAAAATAGGAAAATTTTCTGAATCTGAAAAAAATTCAAAAACACTTCCAGTAATCTTCTGGTGTTTTAATGATGTGACAAAAACCCAAAATTATACCGCAAAAAAACAGTTTCTATTGTTATGAAAACCGTTTTTACCTCTCCGAAAAAAGCGTTTAACGTAATTGATTCCTGCTGCAAATGTATGGTGTTAAAAAACTCTTCATTTACAATCATTGACTTCCTCTTTGTCTTCAAGAACCAAAAGTCACACCAAATTCCGTCTGTAAAGGTCTGGATTTTCATTGAGCGGATTCCTCTTGCTTCCCACTCATATGCTGCACTTACACAAATACCTACAAGCAAACTTAAGAATATTTGCCATATCTTCTAAAACACTTCATGTGTGAAGTTTACACGCCTTATATTACCGCTCCAAACAACGATGTTTTACAGCACAACAAGATAAATGCTGACGGTAGTACAAAAATGAATACATGTTAATATTACTGGAGTGCAATTCGATTCGCAATCACCAAACGCAAGCCTAACGGATTGCTATAACGAAGTAAAAAACGCTTTTGTTTAGAATGTGCTGTTGTACCAAAAAATCGATGTAAATCAGAACGATCTTTTACAACCAGAATGCGATTATCTTCATTGATCATAAGCATGGGAAGGCCATAAGTATCCGCCCATAACCGCCAATCCAGAAGAACATTATTCAAATCTCTGGAAACCAAAAGCGGTATACAAGCTTCCTCATCGGCATGAAGTAATTCTAATGCAACAGCTCTTTCTCCTGAACGCGTTTTTACGGTACGTGCTGCAATTCCTTGGAAATGATAAGGGGGTATTAAATGCGATAAACTTGAAGGCATATCCGTTTTAAAAGAAACACCACGCTCATTTAACGAACAAATAACCTGATTACCCGTTTTGGATGAAAAATATGTCGTCGTTTGTGGCAAATGGCACGGATCTAACCGAAATTCAAGCACCGCTTTTGCCTGATTAAAGCATTGATTAGCCATATACATTATCCCAATTTATCTTAAATAACATACACCCTTTAGCAGCTTTTTCTCATTGGATTATTAAAAGTTTGAATAAAAAACAACTGGTTTCTTTTTTGGTTATTAAAATCTAAACAAAAATACATGATCACCATTCTTGAATTATAATACTTTTCCAGGATTCATTATCCCTAAAGGATCGAGCGTTTTTTTAATCCCTTGCATAATATCCAATGCGACAGGCGATTTAAAAGAACGAAGTTCTTCGCGCTTAAGCTGACCAATTCCATGCTCAGCAGAAAATGCACCTCTATAGTCCACCACTAAACTATGAATGCGATGATTCATTGTTGACCATAACTGCAAGAACACTGCCGTATCAGCTCCTACAGGTTGTGTAATATTATAATGTAAATTTCCATCGCCCATATGTCCAAAACAAATCACCCGTGCTCCTGGAGCAATATCTTCAACAATAAGCGCTGCCTCAGCAATAAAATCAGGAATAGAAGCAAGTGGGATAGCAATATCATGCTTAATGGACCCTCCTGCTAACTTTTGTGCTGATGATATACTTTCTCGTAATTGCCAAAAAAAATCTTGCTGTTTTAAAGATTGCGCAACAACTGCATCTTCTATCACCGCATTCTTTAAAGCTTCTTCTAAAATAGTACTCAATACCGATAACGCCTCATCATTGCCTTGCAACGATGAAATGTTCATTAATACATACCATTCATGTTTCCGCTGAAGAGGAAGCTTCTCACACATCTTATAATCTAAAGCCATTTGCAAACTGAGATTTCCCATGAGCTCAAAACCTGTCAACATCCCTCCTCCATATTCTTGAGCCAGAGATAAAAACTCTAAAGCCTTCGCCGGACTATATAATCCCACCAAAGCAACAGCTTTTCCTTTTATTTTTGGAAACATCTTCAAAACGGCTGCGGTTATAACACCCAATGTGCCTTCTGCACCAATAAAAAGATCTTTTAAATCGTAACCGCTATTGTCTTTTTTAACAAAACGCAAATCATCTAAAATACGCCCATCCGGTAAAACAACTTCTAAACCAAGACAAAGATCACGCATATTGCCATAAGCTAAAACAGCTGTCCCTCCAGCATTCGACGAAAGATTTCCTCCTACTTGGCAAGAACCTTCAGATGCCAAAGAAAGAGGGAAAAAACGACCTGATTCATCCACTTTTTTCTGTAAATCCTGTAAAATAACACCAGCCTCTACAACAACAAAGTTTCCCTCAAGATTTATAGCTCTAATCTTATTTAATCGCTCCATGGATAAAAGAACGCCCCCTCCTCTTTCATCTGGTTGTTGCCCCCCCACAAGCCCTGTATTTCCACCCTGTGGCACAATCGGTGTGCGCGTTTTGCTCGCTAACTGCATAATCAATGAGACCTCTGCGCAAGAAGATGGACGTAAAAGTAAAGGTGTTTTTCCATGAAAAAGCCCACGCTCTTCAAGCAAATACGGTGCAATCAACGCTTGATCTGTTATAGCATGCTTAACACCAACAATTTCCCTAAACCCCTCAATTAATTCCTGCTCCATGTTCATTTCTCCTTTGGAGCTGCAGCCCGTATAAGACGATCATTGATAGCCTCCCCTAATCCGTATAATGGAATAGGTTCTACTGCGATACATCTCACTTTAAATGAATCTAATTCCTTCATATATTGAAATAAATGAGAGGCTGCCTCTTCTAACTTTCCATCTTCGCTAAGGTTTAAAATAGACACGGCATTTTCAGCCCCCATAACACGCTTTGAACCAAATGCTAAAAGCGCTTCACCATTTTCCACCTTTTCTACATTCAAACGAACCGTGGCATTGGGAGCATAATGCGACTTTAACATTCCAGGAGCTTCAATCGCCGCCCTTTGATCTATCCGTTTTAAAGGCTTCCCCACAACTTCTTCAATTTCATCAGCCGCAAGCCCCCCTGGACGCAAAAGATAAATATTTTCACCACAAATTTTAATAATCGTTGATTCCAGACCTATTTTAGCAGGTCCTCCGTCCAATATCAAAGGAACAGATTCCCCCAAAGATGCAAAAACAGCCTCAGCTGAAGTAGGGCTAAGACGCCCCGATTGATTTGCACTAGGAGCAGCAAGTGGGCGGCCAAAATGTTGTACCACTTCTGCAAAACGACTGTCTGGAAAACGAACAGCCAAGGTATTCAAACCAGAGGTTGTTAAAGGATGGATATTATGCTGTTCCTTTAAAGGCAAAACCAATGTCAAAGGCCCTGGCCAAAATTCCTCCATTAATTGGCGTGAAAGAAAGTCAATTTTAACATAACGTTGTGCCATTTCGATGCCGCTGACATGCGCAATAAGAGGATTAATTTGCGGACGACCCTTTGTAGAATAAATAGAAGAAATTGCCCTTCCATTGGTTGCATCGCCCGCTAATCCATAAACAGTTTCCGTTGGTAACGCTACTAACTTCCCTTGTTCAAGAAGCGCTATTGCCTCTCTTATCGAAGCACTATTGAGTGGTAGAATCGTCATGACACATCATTTCTATAACACTCTTTTAGTGATATTATGCTCTTCTTTGTTCATATATCACATTGATTTTATATATTTTTTTAAGTATGGGGTTCATAAATAAAGGTTAGTGAATAGGATTTTCCAATATTCTTCTACAAAACATATCTTATTCTGCTAACTTTCTCTAATAGTTTTTTGAATTTTGCTAAGTTCTCTTGTGAAAAGCTATTGTTGAAACTCTTGATATAAACTTAACGTGCGGTACATTGTACCACAATTGAATAGGGGATTTAGCAATGGGAAAAATTCAAGCCCCCATACCTGATCAAGTTCAAGAAATTGCAAGTGCAGTTATTAAGTCTATGGGTTTAACTGTATCAGATGCAGTACGTATGTTTATGACCCGCATTGCTAGAGATCGAACATTACCACTTGGATCTATTTCAACCAAATCCGGAAACATTACGAGCTCTCGAGGATGCCGAAATGGGATGCGTCGAACATACATCATTAGACAGCTTAAGGACCATGATACGCGAAGATAGAACCGAAATGCGTAAATCTGAAAAGCAAACCTAAGCTTGCTATGCTAGAAATTGTTTATACGCGTTCATTCCGGCATAATCTTAAAAGTGAAAGCAAAGATAGGTATGCTAATACACTAGAGAAGGATTTGCTGCTTGTGGTCAAGCGTTAGCGAAGAATGAACCGCTAAAGGTGCATTGGAGAAATCATGCACTAACAGATAAATGGCACAATTGTCGTGATTGTCATATCAAGCCAGATTTAGTTTTGATCTATCGAAAGCCAAATACTAAAACACTAAAGCTCTTACGACTTGGTTTGCATTCTGAACTACGCTTATGATTGGATCTCCAATTTATAGTAAAAAGAATTTTTCGAAGTTTTTGCTTGTATAACAGTTTTTCTAATTCTTTGAGAACCACTGCTTCAAATGAGCGAAGATGTTGTCTATCGCATCCATGAGGCGTGCAAAATCAAGAATAAGCAAAAAAAGAAAAAATGCTATCCACTTCATCAAGCGAGACATCATTTTCACGCGTTGATAGGTCATGATGATTTCTTGAAGGATTTCTTTTTCTGCTTCTGTAAGCTCTATATCGTCTTGTGTTTTTTTCTAACCATGTTTCCACCCACACAAGCGTTCACCCTGCTTGTTATGCTTTAAGATCTCTCTTACTAAGTTTGAGCTAATGGTGTTCAAATCTTGCCAGCTTAAATAAATAGGTAACCAACAAACACAAGAAGAAGCATATTTATTTGTTGCGCAACCAATCAGAGAGCATCACGCACATCAGCATCACTTTTTTGATTAACTTCACTTTCCACCTCCAAACGTGTTGTGGCTGCTTTTAAAGCTTTTTCTGTTTGCTTTTGTTGCTCTGCTTTTTTCCCAATAGTAAAAGCTCTTGCTAAGGCAATAAAAAAAGCGGCTAAAGCCGCACCTGTTACCATCAAGTTTCTTTTCATCCATAAGATCATAGGCGGTGCTCCTGAAAGCGTTTAGCAACAAAGAAAATACCAGTACATGCGGCTAAAACCATAATGGCGGCTAAAGCCCATTGAATGGGTCCATTGCCCACTAAAAATCCACCAAGACCTGAGAAAGAACCAATAATCGGTGCCAATGCTTCTGCTTTGAAAACCCCCGTTGGTGCTTGCGTTTCTACTGTTTGATAATTGGAAGAAACATAAGCCCCTTTCGCCCATAGCCCTGCCTCTGCTACACGCCGGTGTACGAGACCTTATAAACGTTTGCCTCCCGCTTTGGTCCATTTCTGCAATTCGGTTGGTACAGATTCATAATCCCCCGATTAAGCCTTTTAAGTAGTGTTCTATAGCCTTCTTGAGGGCTTAACGTACTGCCTATGATTTTCATGACAAGATTTGGATATTGCGTGAGTGTTTGCGCATCTTCATCGCTATATCCTTTAGAGCGTAAAAATTGCAAAGTTTGTTTATGTTGTGCGCGTCCCTTGTTACCGCATAAGGATAGATGCATTTGAAAAACTTTCTTGTGGTGTCTTTCCTAACGCAAGCCCTGCAAAAAAATCCATTAAATGCTCGGAAAATTCTGATTTTCTAAAACGCTCCCATAAGCTGCTTGGATTTGCGTCTTTATGAATAAAGTTCCCAACGGCGTTTACATAATTTGTTGCCTGTTCTGGCATATCATTTGCTTTTAAATGTTCCTCTTCTGGTAAGTGTGCATTCAAATGTTTTTCTTCTCCTATAGGTGCATCAAAAAGCTTTTCCTCATCATTTCCAGAATCGTTTTTCAAAGAGTTTGCCGCTATAGATTTCTCATTAAGTTGAGCAATATAATCCATCACATCTTTTTGCTGTCGCCCAGCTTCATCCCCACTAGACTGATCAATGTTCCCAACAAGTGGAGCTTGAGGAATCATTGATGCAACACCTCCCTGCTCTGAGAAGTCATGTTTTTGTTGCTCTGGCACCTCTTGTATCTTAACAGTATTCTTTGAAACATCCGGCAATGGAGGCATTTGGCGTTTTAAATCATCCATAGACATAATCAATTCTGCTGGCGTTTTTTCCCAGCTTGTTCTGTCCCTGCTTGAGAACCGCGAATAAGCTCTGTAGGACTCAATTTTTGCGGAGTATTATCCCCATTGCTCGCATCAAAAGGGTCTGTGCGACAAGCAGCCCGTTCTAAAAAACTTGGCTTGTATCGTCCTTCCAACGGCGTGCTTGGAGGCATCGAGCGTTGTTGCAATAAATATCTAGGTAACTGCGGTATAACCTGATACATTAAAGGACGCAAAAATTTTGGATCAAACAACTTTAAAAGAGAATTTGTGTTTTCTTGTTCCATCACTGCATCCTGTCCATCTCACAGCCACGCTTGCTATAATCTACATGCAAAAAACCTATCGCCTTATGCAAGAAAACAGCTTCAGGTTTTGACTTCAAAACATCTTGTGCCATCACCCCGCGATAACGCTCTGGATAGCCCCTGTAGTTATACTCATAGAGTTTGTATCCATCTCGCTGCCCTACTCGTACGATATTTTCTTTCGCTCTGATGTTGCTAAGCCCAGCAAAAATACCAAGGATAGTTCCAACATTTCCAACAATCTCCTACGGATTAGGTTTTTTATATAACAAGATATTGATTTATAATAATAATCTAGCGTTATTTATATTGAATTAGCCTCCCGAATAACGTAGAATTCTCTCATTTCAAATCTGTTTATCTTGAATCAATCAAAATCACTTGCTTGCACATCATAAGCGGGGCTGATGTGTGGGTAAAAACTATAGAAGAAAGGAGTAAAAATGATTCTTATGAAGAGTCTTAAGAGCCAAGGGCTGTAGCAACACCCACGAGCTGGTTTTGTACACTTTCAAAAATGATATCTTTACCTGCTCCCAAGGTGATATTCCCGCTCTGTTCATCATTGCTTTGCATCGGGTTTGTACCGGCAATAATATCGGCTCCAACACCATGGATGCAGCCTTATTTAAAGTGCCACCCGCTTGAATAATGATGCCAATCGCTATGCTGTTGAAACCGTTGGTAACCCTGCCTACCCTCTAGAGTTATTTCAGAGGGTTATTACCGTAAGTTTAGAGACAATGAAAATCGTTAAGAACCTACCAAAACTAGAAATTAAAGAAATTGAATAGACTTGGCTTGCTAAACTCACAAGGGGTATAGAGTCTTATAACCATAATCTATACCTCTCTTGTTAAGTTGATTACATACAATCTTTAAAAGGAGTGTTTGTATGCGTTATTCTAAAAAGAAATCATTTGCACTTTTAAATACTCTTATTTGGATTGCTTTAAGACTTTAAGAAACCCTATCTAAAATGAATACGCTTCTTTTACATTGCCTTTAAGAGGTTATACCGTAATCTAAAATGATAGCTTTATTGTTATCAAAAGCTTTGTTTAAAGAGGGTTATGTATATTTATTTTCTTATATTACTTATAGGTTTTGAAGGTTTCTACCCCCCCCCAAAACCCTTACAAAACATACATCATTAGCTGAATTTATAGGTTGTATTATTGATATAGGTTGTTTTTTGAAAAATTGATAAAAAATAATATATTGAAATATAATGACTTTTATTTTTTATTGAAAAATATGTAAAGGGGGGGTGTAAAAAGCACCTCCACCCCCCCCCAAAACTCATAACCATAATGGTCTTGATAGCATTTCTTATGATTATAATCCCTTTCTTTTGAAAGGCTTTAAAGGATCACATGCTTTTTTCATAAAGCACATTTTAATCACTCACTAAAATCATAAGATTCGTCTGTTAAATAAACTGACATAACCGATAAAATAGACAATAATCCATTAAAAGGGATTTTGATCATCTATGGAATAATTTTATAGATCTTTTTTTATAGGTTATTTCCTTAAAATCTTGCACCAAAACCATGATCAGAGCCATACCACTGTTGAGTTTCTCAACTAGTGATCAAGGCTTTGGAGCGCGTCTTATTTTCTAAATTTCTGAAATCTTTTTGATATTTTTTAGGTGCTATTTCTTGTCTTTTTTTCCGATAAAATTGACTATTTTCTCTTTCCACGAGCGGGATTGCTCCTTGCTGATAACCTCTTGTTGATCATCAAAATCTTTTGCTACCCGTTCAATCAAAGCGTAACTCACTTGCTTCACCATTGCTACTTCTTTGGCTAAAGCTAATGCACGTTCAAGGTGGGTTTTGTTGATGCTCTCGTCAAAGCCTAGGTGATCACCTGCCGTAAAGCTTTGCTGATAAGATTGTAAGGTCTCAATATTGCCCAATAAAGCAAGAGCGCCAAGATGAAGCAAAGCATAATCCGTATCATCTGCTTTAGACGTTGCATCCCGTTGCCAAGGAGCAGTGCCATAATCACTGCGAAGTCTTTTAGAAAGGTCAATCTCTTTGACTGACCACTCTAAAGCATCATCAAGTGCTTGCTTTAAGCGATCCGCAGTAACTTCTGGTTCAAAGATTTCTAAACCCTTTGCTTCAAAATTAAGCTGTAAATCTGGAATATCTTCCGTGTAGGTAGGATCAATGAATTTACAAGCGGTGGAAAGAATGCCAGTACTAATCATAAAAGCGCTATCAAATTGCGGACAATCTTTGGCAATTTCGTCGTTATAAAGAATGCCTACTTCACGATCAGCCAATTGATAGCTTGCCATATAATCATTCTCATTGATTTTCTCGGTTGACCAGCCTAGGCTTTTTAAAAGTGCATGAGCACTTTCCATGGTGAGACGATCATCAGTGTCATCCGCTTCATCCACTTCCTCTGCCACTTCAACAGAAGTTGTTTTAGAAGCAACAGATGCTGTTTGCGCATCCAAGCTTAAAATCGGAGCATTTTTAGGAAAACCAGTCCGATAACGGCGTGCAAGAGTAAGGACGTTATCAATAATATGTGCTATGTTTTCCCTTATCAAAGCTGAAAAGTTTTTATCCTTCAAACTTTCCTTATAAAATTTGAGTTTTTCAACATCCCCAATAAGAATAAGTGCAATAAGGTGCAATTTCGCAAAATCATATTCACTGTCTGGGGACAAAGCCGCATAATCATAGATGATTTGATTCACATTTTGTCGATCAGCCCAGCACAAAATATCCGCACAGATCTTCTTCAGTTTACCTTCATCCAATTCAGTACTAGAAACTGCATAAACTTCTTCTGATTCTTTAAGAACGGTATATTGGGGAGTATCGATAAAAATAGATCGATAAGCTGTAGAAAAACCAAGTGTTGAAAGAGAAACCTTGAAGGTAACAAGCGGTGTCTCTCCGTTTTTATCAAGGTCGTACACTATATTAATGATACGATCTTTCTTTATAAAATAAGCATTGCAATTGTAATTTTTATCACGATAGACTGTCCAGTCCATCCTTTTTAAGTCTTCAGAAACTGTATTAAGAAAAGACAAATCTTGTAAACTAAGACGATCATCTATAGCTTTTCGCTCATTAAGGATTTTCAGATATTCTTCAGCAAATTGAACGGCCTGGTTAATATATCTCTCTACTTCACGGTCATCCAAAATTTCAGAAATCGTACCTGCTTCTAAAAAATTTTGATAAGATTTCAGGACATCAATTTGACCTGTTAATGCTAAACAAGCTAAATGCCAGACTATATCTATATTGTAGCTATATTTTTGGATAAGCGTTTTGCTTTCTATTGATGCTTGTAAATCTTGGGCACGTGCCCACTGTATTATCCGCTCAGAGATTTTGATAAGCTCTTGCTCATCTAATGTCTCTACACAAATATCAATGCCTTTACCAAAACCACTAAAAATCCCCCCCCCAATCGTATTAAAAGAATTATAAATATTTTTAGGAGAAACACACCAATATTCCTTACTATAGTGAATACAATTGCAAGCGACAGAAATCATTTCATTAGATATTTCAGCTTCAATACGGACATTGTAATTGTCATGGAGACGTATAAAACCAAAATCAAATTGAATGAAGCGGTCGGGCAAAATCAACCACATTTTTCCAGGCTCCGTAGCAAACCACCCTTGTGTTTTGAGAACGCGCATTGCTGCTGTGAGGCTTATCGAGCGCTGTTTGGTTTTTTTGCGCGTTAGAATATCATCCAACTCCCCATTTTTATAGGCTTGCGCAAAAAAAAGCAGGCGATCATCCGATGTCATTGTTTTATAATCTGCAAATTCTGGTACAGATAGTTTTGGAGTAGATCTATCACTCCTTAAAGCCTCCATATCACCAAGTAATGCTTGTGCAACGGCAGAATGATTAGTAGCTTCCTCGCACAACTCTTTTTCAATATCCTGTGCTTGCGCCCATGCAATCACTTTGTTTAAAGCGGTTGTGATATGGCTTTCGGAAAGATCCGGAGCTTTAACATTAAAATCCTCCTTCGCGTAAAACAGCACATCTCCATATTTACGCTGTGATTTTTCACCTCTAGAATATTCCCGAGCAAGACAATAAGCAGCGGTGGTGAGATCAGCCGAAAGCAAAAACTCTTTGCCACTCTCTCCATAATTTTTTACACCATAGCCAATACCGACAATGCGATCGGGAAGATGATAATGCGCAAAAATATCCCCCACGTTATCACGATAAGGCTCCCAGCCCAGTCTTTTTAAAATCTCTGTGACATCTTTGGTTTGCATCATCATTCCCCCAGCATGCTCTGTAATTCTTTTACATAAAAATTACTTGTGTAATACTTAGGCTCTCTAGAAAGACTATATATTTCATCACTATCAATTTCACCTCTTCCATAGTTTTTTCCAAAAACTCTTGTAAAAAGGGATAGGTTGCGGAGTGGGAGTGTTCTCAGTCTTTTCAATCGGTTGGTCACCATCAGGTATCTCAACTCCCGCGTGTACTTTAATTCTTTTGCAAAGGAATT
Source organism: Bartonella sp. TT119HLJHH (assembly GCF_042193385.1). Lineage (NCBI taxonomy): Bacteria > Pseudomonadati > Pseudomonadota > Alphaproteobacteria > Hyphomicrobiales > Bartonellaceae > Bartonella > Bartonella sp. TT119HLJHH. Next base: position 279,839 of record NZ_JBHILS010000002.1, read on the forward strand.
CATAAAAATTACTTGCGTAATATTCGGACTCCTCATCCGCAAACATGACATAGAGTGGGCATTCACCATCCCGAAACTGCGTATAATCAAAGTAAAAGGTTTCATCAAGATCATAACTCACAACGAGCTGTTCTGGTGTCGCAAAACCATGTTTTCTATCGAGTAAGTTTTGGTAAACAATATCACCAGCAGGAATACCTTCCCCACAATCTCCATAAAGGCTATAAATTTCTTCACCACCAATTTCTCCTCCTCCATATTTTTTTAAAAAAACTTTGTAAGAGGATGTGAATTGTACGCCGAGAGTTTTCTCCGCCTTTTCAATCTGTAGATCATCCGTTTCATTCTCTTCATCATCTTCACTACCAAAATTAATAATCTCATCATCATATTTATTCACTTTATCAATTAATACTGCAACATCATCTAAGGTATAGGTTTTCATAAATCTTCCCCTGCGTGCTCTTTAATTCTTTTACAGAGAAATTCATAAAAATTACTTGCGTAATACTGGGGATCGCTAGGTGGAAACTTAAGATAGAGCGGACATTCACCATCCTGAAACTGAGAGTAATCAAAATAAAATGTCTCACCAAAATCAGTTCTACTCACAACAAGCTGCTGTGGTTTTGCTAAACCATTTTCTACATCCGTTATATGATAATAAACAATATCATCACTACGAGCAATTTCAAAATTTGTATTATAAACACTTAATATTTCCTCACCACAGATCTCCGCTCTTCCATAGTTTTTTAAAAAACTTTTGTAGGAGGTTGTGAATTGCAATTTAAGAATCCCCTCTGCTTTTTCAATTAGTACATCATCAACGGCTTCATCTGTAGAGCCAAAATCAACACTATCACTATATTTATCAACCAGTATGACAACATCATCTAAAGTATAAGTTTTCATAATTTGTTCTCCATAAATTGTTATTTTCTAGTTGCTATATCTTTATTTTCATAACCTTTAGCACGTTCTTTCCAGTATTTCTGTCTCCACAAAGCAAATGCATCCCTATCAATAGCTGATCCCATTGTGTTAGGATTAATGTGAATAGCAGAATGATGTTTATTATGAAACGCATTTGTAACTTCTGCTATGGGACCATCATGTGTTTGTAGCATATGGTGTAATTCAATAGGCTCGTTATCGAAACCTATAGGTTCTCTTCCTGTTTTCATTCTTTCAATATTTGTACCTGTCACTTTTTTCTTGTTGACTGTCCAACTAACAATCTGGTTAGGATCAAACAGTTTTTCGCTCTGATAAACTTTGTTTGTCTGAGTGATTTTTTCTCCATTGTTCGTTATTTCAAGCCCAACCTCAATAGGTTTTGACCAGAATTTTTTTTCCTGTCCAAAATATTGAGTTGCAATAGCTTCATCGCTCATTTTTTCTAGCGATTGTGCAATTTCTTTCCCCACATGCGCAGTATTTACTTCAGAACTAGTTGCTCCTGTTATAGCCGCTTCTTCAGCTTTAGATGCAAATTTGATGATATCTTTTTCTACAAGCTTGTTCGCAAGCTTTACGCCTCCCTTGGCTGCTGAAACAGCACCGTCAGTAAGCACTGTAGAACCCACTATATAAGCCACATCTCCTAATGGTTTACCTAGCATTTCACCAGATTCAAAACCCGCACTGAATGCGCCATCCCCTCCTTTCTCCATTGTTTCATGTATGTGATCTATATGCCCCCAAAAGGAATCCTTAACTCCTCCCCAGAATTGACCAGCTCCTTCCCAGACATCATCCAACATATGCCCACTCGTGGCCCAAGATGTTGCTGTTCCAATGCCTTGAAGAATATTTTGAGAGATCTCATCAACTGAACTGTTTCCTATTGCCAGACCTAATTCTTTAACGTCATGAGCTGTCTCAGATATTCCGTTTCCTATTGCTTTTACGGCACCAACAATCGTACCCTCCGCAAGACCTATCTCAAAAATCCTATCTTGCTCTTCACTAATCTCGAACCATTTTTCGTTAACATCTCTTCGACACTGATCATCAGGGCACTCTTCTAACTCTTTCTTCATCTGAGCGCGTTGTGCACTCCCCAAAAAGTTATTTGCAGCGGCATTACCAGCGGCATCAGCGCCGGCATCAACATTGCCACCGGCAATGGCGGCAGCAACGCCCCCCGCAGCCCGTGCAACATCAATGGTGTGGTCTCTAAAGTCAGCAAACTGCGCATCAATCTTTGCGTTTATACGCGCTTC